>NZ_JAUHJF010000013.1:0-199789 GCF_032380995.1 Bradyrhizobium sp. SZCCHNR2028
ATCAGGCTGGATAGAGGACTTCCACCTCCAAGCTGTCGTTCATACTCGGCACACCACCCATGGCCCGCCTGCAGAAAGAAAAGCAGGCGGCAGTCACCACAGGATTGGCCGAACAACCGGCCTTCCCTGCGCGATGGGTTGAACGGCTGCTCCGTGCTCTCCCAGGGGACCGGGCTTGCTTGCCCCCGTCATCGGGATGTCGCCGACCAAGACACCAGCGTCGGGGTGTCGGGACCACACGGCTTGACCGTCCGCCTCGGGCTCGTTCGTCCGCACGCGAAACGCGCACTGCGAGCCCAAAGCGGCCACCGCATCCCACGCTCCACGGTCCGTGACGATCGCGAAACGCCCCTCCAGTGAGCGCGGGACGGCGGGGAGGATCGATCTGATTTGCCCGACGACACAAGGCCGGAGTTGCCCGACGGAACGCGACAAACTGGCACGACGGGCAGTTTGGGGGGCGGATGCATATCGAGCGTACAGGAGACACGGGATGAACGGCGCTTAGCATCCCGTGTAGTACGTAAGTGCACCGTTAGATAAGTGCCCTGGACTGCCCCCCTCAAGTGAGCCACGGATAATTTCCGTGACAGGCATTCGAGGATGACCTGTGGCAATACGAGGAAGGATCCGTCAGTTTCCGACGGCTTACAAGTTGAAGGCAATCAAACGGGCCGAGCGGGGCGAAGGTGTTCTGCCGGTCGCTCGCGATCTCGGCATCGCGCGCAAGCTCTACATGACTGGATCCAGGCATGGAAGATGCGGAGACCGGAGGGATTGAACCATAAGCGCGGTCCAAGCCTGGCCCCACAAACTGAAGCCCGTGACGAAGTGTGACGACAAGTGCTCGGAGCTTGCGCGGGCGAACGCCCCGCATCCGCGAGCGGGACCAGCTGGACGGTCGCTAGCAGATGGATCCGGATTTTTTTCGGCAAGCCTCGCGCGGGCTGAAGCGGCCGGCAGTGCAAGGCAACCCCATAATCGCGTCATCGAAGTTACCCAAGCCATGACGTACACGCGCTACAACGCACATCCCGGAATGGCTGGGTTTCCGTTTTGCGTAGCTGCCTATGAGGTACGGGCCTAGGCACTCGGCAGTGATTTTGAAGCCTTAGGCTCCCAATCAGAACGAGGCGCTGTAAACTGCGATGTATTTCGTGCTGTGAACTTGACCGCCGCAATCGGGTTCTGAACGACGTAAATCAGGGGCGTATCTTTGTCGGCATTCTCCACGATAACAAGCAGGAAATTGTCCTTATGATGAGTTGCCGCCTCGTGTTCCAGCTGCGTAATTGTGACAGTTGAGGCAGCATCAAGGAAGCTCTTGACCTCGATCACAAGTGCGGAGCTGCCCTTCTTTGCCCAAAGATCAAAGCCATATCCCCGTCGTTGATTGTAGTAGACGACCTGCCAACCGTCTGCCGCTAGGATCTTTCCGACAAGAAGCTCCGCGTCTGTACCAGAGTTAGCCTGATTTGCGTGGGGCGGCGTGAGAAGTTCTGGTGGCGCTTCGACCTCAGGGATGCGAAGGAGGGTTTTGGACCGCGTCGCCTTCGCGGCTGCCTTTGCTGGCGTCGCGGACGAGGGGGGCTGCTGTGTCGTGGATGCTGCCCCCGCCTTCGCCTCAGCCGCTGGAGCAGTTGCAGGTGCGGCAGCGGCAGAAGCCGCAAGTGTTTCAGCTAACAACAGCTCGTTGCCGTCGCGGTATGCGCTCTGACCCAGAGAAAACAGCGAAAACGTGTGGCGAGCCATGTCCCGCCAGTTGTTGTACGGCTTTCGTGGATCATTGCCCTTCCCCGCGGGCACGCGGTCTTCGACCTCCTTTCTCAGCTCAGCCTTCTGATTTTCGTTGAGACCTCTAAATTCCCTAATGTTGGCGATTACCTGGTTCACTTCACCGGCCGCCCTTATACGGGAAACAAACAGATCAAATTCATCGAGGTCTACATATCCCTCACTCTGTTCCATTACAGACAATATTGCCTCATAGGGGTGAATATCGAACTCCGAATATTCCCCAGCGCGATCCGCTGAAAACCACGGCTCCCGGCAGAACCTAATCTGCTTCAACACCTGTTCAAAGACCGCAACAGAGTTGCTACTGGTCGCGAGCTGTATTCCAGCCGACGTCAACACGATTTCATTCCAACTTGACGGGACCGTCCTCTCAATAAGCTGCAGCGGCGTTTGCATCGCCAAAAAGTAGTGGCGATTGATAGTCTGCCTTGGATTCTCGTTCTCTATGTCGAGAAGTTCGCCCAAAGCGTCGTAGTGGGCGCTCGTGAGCGTAAGCGGGTCAGCAGCTCCCGCGTCATACAGATAAGAGGCTATTGACTGAAGCCGTGATGCGCTCAGATGAACCCGAGTGATAAGAAACCATCCACGATCACCCCGATCCCCTTCATCAAGCCGCTTAATCAAACCGGCCTTCAGAGTCGCGAAGGACATGTCCTTCCCCCAATGCAAAGGATACCCGAATCGGTTCCGCACAGGGTAAGGATGCACCAAGAAGTAGTGGTTGGCGAATCTAGCGTCCTTTTGGATGTCGGCTTAGGGGCGGCGCAAGAGAAGATACTGGTGATGCGTTACGGTACCCTTATCTCTTAGGCCGTGGCTTTCACAGTGTTCAACACTCTCCGTGAATAGATCGACGTGCTCAAGATAGGATGCCGCAACGTTCTCTAATGCGGCTGCCATGTCACACTTCCTGCTCTTACCGAGGTGAATGAGGAAAAAACCGCCCGGTTTCAAGCGTTCACAGCTCTGCTGAAATACCGCACGATAGACGTCGAAGGTTTGCTTTTGTCTCTCGTCCACAAACAACGTCGGCTTCTCTTTAAAGTCCGCCGCCTCCCATCCTGCAAACCAAAGACGCATCCAATTTGCTGTATGAAAGCGGGTGCTGTCAAAAAAAGGAGGAGACGTAATGATGGCATCCAGGTTAGCAACATCCGACGGCCATGGCTGTGTCGCGTCTTGAAAGTAAGCCCTACCCGAACGTGATCGCTCCTGTGCGATGCTTAGAAGGCTTTTCTCGACCTTGGTGCGCAGGCGCTCCATAACCGGCCGATACTCTCTTGGACCCGTCGGCGCGAAGGGAGTGATCGGATGCGAACGCCTACTAAGCGCGTAGGGACGGTTGCCGTGGAGAATGTGTAGCATTGCAGCGAAGACGAGCGCCGTTGAGCCGTCGTTGGGAGCGTGCTCTTTGAAGAACGAACGTGCTGCAACAATCTGAGCGAGTGTTTTAGGATGAAAGTATTCTGATAGGGGACCGTTGAAGCGAATCTTGTCCAATTGCTCGCGGTTAACGTCAGTTGCGTCGGCGTGGTCAAGGCTGACTGCTAGCTTCCTCAGAATGCTTGACACCTTAGAAGGAATGATCGGCTCGATCTTTGCCCTACAAATCGCAATGGCCGCCGGACTGATATCGAAGGCTAATCCGGTGTGCCCCTTGAGCTGAGCTTCAAACGGGATTGTGCCAACCCCCGCAAAAGGATCCAAAATCCTTGCTCCCGTACCGGTAGGTATAAGAGCCTCCACAAGCCGATGGGCAATCGAGGGCTTTAGCTTGCCTTGGTACGAGCAAAGCGAGTGTAGCGGATCGCCCCAATTCCTGGACGCCATAGCACCTTGTTGGTGCAAGAGGTTGCTCCTGAACTGCTTCCATCCCTTCAATGCTGGAGAATTAACAGTATTGGATCGGACTACCTTTCTATCGGTAGGCAAGTGTTCTTTCTTTTTGAATATTTGAAGCGTTTGCCCGAGTTTCCGACCGTCCCGCGATTGACGCTCTCGCAATACGATCCGATCAACTTGCACAAACCCGCAAGCGGTCATGAGTTCCGACAGTATCTGGTCTGTAGGCACCCAGACTGAGCCATAACACGAATCCCCCAAATCGATTGCAGCAATCCCGTTGGGACGAAGAACATCGTGAAAGTTCTTAAGGACGCCAAGCATTTCGCCAAAGTAGGAGCGAACCATTAGCGGTATTCTTGGATCGTAGACATTACCCGAGAACGCAGCTAAGACCTTCACAAGAGTAGCGGAAGGCGCAACATTGAAGCTGCCGTTCGCCTTTTTGCCGGTTACATCATTGATACCTGACGTGATAGCAGCGTCACGAAGGGCTCTTAGACCCTCTTTGCTCGCAAGTTGCCTTAGAAACCAAAGCTCGATCTTGGTATTGCGGAAGTAATTGGTGCCGTTCAGGTAGGGCGGGCTTGTGACAATTGCGTCGACGGGCTCCCTGATATGCATCGCCAAAGCGCGCGCGTCATTACAAACAAGGTCGGCCGCTCTTTCACAATGAGGAGCATCGTGCAAATCGCTCGCAACCAAGCGCAAGCTAGCGCAGACCTCGTGAAGCAAGCGGGGTGGATTCCGCTTTAGCTCGGTAGCTGTCTTGAACCTAAGGTCGCCGCGACGCACCAGCAGTGAGCCTTGCACTAGACTTCGGAGAACAGCGACGACGAAGAATTGGGCGAGCGCTGCATCTTCTATCGCAAGCTGATCCGCAATGGTCCTAAGACGAAGCACGTTGCTGAAGGACTTTGCGTCAAAGAATTCGCTATCACCAAAAGCACAGCGAAACGCAGTCCGAAGCTGATCATCTTCGAGAGAAGACCGAAGCCCACGCTCGATCGTTTCCGCGAGGCTCTCCAATTCTCGGGCGATGCGAGCGCGCTCGGCGTAAGGCAAACGGAGGGCCGCGAACTTAGAAGTGATGATGAATCTGCAAACCGGGTTCACTTCGGAGTAGTACGCAGCGATCCCTCTCAGAGCGGATGTAATTGCCGTAGTGCCTGACCCGCAAAATGGATCGAGGATTCGTTCCGCAGCAGGGGCGTACTTGTCAATGATGGCGTTGACGAAATCGGGCGAGTATCCTTCGAGATAAGGGTACCAATCGTGCAAAGGGCTGCCCTTGCCACCCTGGAACGTTGCTTGGAGAGGAGCTCGATAGTCCCTGTCGTCAAATTCTCTGACAAGTTTGACGCTGTTGAGGAGCTTTTCTCGAAGAAATGTAGCGGTTGACGTATTGGCTGCTTGCGCGTCAATCTCGAGCCTGGCAAAGCTATCGTAGCCAGTCAGGTTCCTTATTGAATAGCTGCTCAGGTTCGCCACACGGTTGAACGCGCCGTTGCACCCTTCAGGGAACGGGACCGTGAGGCCCGATCTTCCACTGGCGGATTTGGGATAATCTGGAAAATAAACCGTCTTGGTGAGTGGCGACATTTGATTGTATCTACCATTTTTAGAAAGCGGTACACCGTCCAGCTGATTCGGTACAGAGCGCACCGTACACTTCCTGCCGTTTTGATAAGCGTGTGATCTCGATACACCATGGGTCACGAGGTCTGCTAACGATAGGCCCTGAAATCAGATGTTTGGGTGGGGAGGGTGAGCCACAATCATGCCGGCGCCTACAACGAGCATGCATTGGCTAAGTCGTTGGAAATGGGATGGGTCCTTGAGGTTTCTGCCATGCCTAACAAGAATTTCGAATACGTCCCATTCGTCACCGAAATGATGACTGCTCGCTGTCCGAAGCTCTCGGAGCCCGAAACGGAAGGAAAGTTATAGTGCACTAACTTTTGTGCGTCGTGGGGCGAGGTCGCGATTCTCATCAACCCGCGACCAGACCAAGTGGACTGAGAAAACGCGCAGTCGAACGGGCCCTCACCCCGATCCTACTGCAACCTCACCGCCAAATTCAGCGGCCTCCGAAACCCAAACCCATGCCACCGCACGCTCGCCGCATCCACCAGCTCCATCCTGGGAAACCGCTCGAACAGCATCGGCAGCAGGATGGCGCCGACGGTGCGGCGGGAGAGGTGGGCGCCGGCGCAGTGGGAGAGGTGGGCGCCGGCGCAGTGGTGGGGGCCGTTGCCGAAGGCCTGGTGGGGGTTGGGGTCGCGCAGGGCGTTGTAGGTCTCGCCGTCGGCGAAGAGGTCCTCGTCCCGGTTCGCCGACGCCTGGATCGTCATCACGGTGTCGCCCTTCGGGATCAGGCAGCCGCGAATCTCCGTGTCTTCCATCACGAGACGTGAGCTCGCCTGGATCGGCGCCACCCAGCGCACCCCTTCCTCGAAGGCGGAGCGCCATTTGTCCTGTTCGCGCACGGCGGCAAGCTGCTCCGGGTTGGTGAGCAGGCCGTAGAGGATCGTCAGCAGCGCGTCGCGCGGCTCGTTGATGCCGCGACAACGGCCCCCGCACAGGAATGTGCGAGACGGGACGTTCGCCTTTCGAGACCGCCGCTACGGCGTCCAGTTCGCCGGGCCCAACAGGGTCGGAGGAATGAGCGCGCCGGTCATGGCGTGGATGAAGTGAAATCTCGTGCAGGCCGGGCAGCTCACGGTCTCGAAGGTCACGGTCTCGAACCGACAGTCGTCCTTCGGCTGGTGCAGGATGGCATCGACCTCGGACCCGGTCTGGGGGCAGCGAAATGTGATCGGACAATCCATCATCCCATCTCCGGTGCAAACTCGAAAGTTGGGTCGCCGCAGGTTGCGCCTGATTCTCCGGGGTTGACTGAGCAATATTGATCAGCCGCTCGCGTTCGCCTCTGGCAGTCTGGTCGCGGGAGACATTGGGAGACGCGCTTGAACAGCCGCTTCGCCCCGCCCGAAAGGCCCCGAGGCGGATCAGGCGGCGCTTCAGACCCGCTGTATCACGGGGCGTTCAGTCGTGGCCGCCGCCCGCGAACGACGTGTCATGGCGTCGCGTGCCGTGCGGCGACGTCGAAGCCTGGATGACGACCATGCCGGGGAGCCGATCATGATCGCGAATTCCATCCTGCGACGTTTGACGCTTCACCTGATGGAGACACGGATGTTGATCGATGTCAGGGCCGATGGAAACGTCGAGGGCGGTGAGCAGTTGTCGCAGGACGTGAAGGCGTTACTTCATGCGGTGCTCCATCGCTATGAGGATCAGGTCAGGCGGATCGACGTGCAGCTCAGCGACGCGGTGAGCCACAAGCCCAGTCACGACGACAAGAGCTGCAAGATCGAGGTGCACCGTGACGGCGGCGAGCCGATCGTCGCGGCGCATCAGGACAGCTTCATGGAGCAGGCCGTGCGTGGCGCGGTCCACAAGCTGGAGCGCGCGCTCGACCACGCCTTCGGCAAGGAGGCGGTGTCCGATCAGCTTCGGGATCATCGCTAGACCCGTGGCGGGACGGTTTGTCGGCAATGCCGCCGGTTGGGAGATCCGTGATGGATGTGCTTGCTGATGAGATCACCGACATCGGGCCGCAGCCGCAGGCGTTCGACATCGAGCGGGCGACCCGGGACAATGCCAATTATCGGTCGGTCGCCTGGAGCGGGCGCTAGTCTGCATGTGACGCTGATGTCGATTCCGGTCGGCGGCGACATCGGCCTGGAGGCGCATCCGGAAACCGATCAGTTCCTGCGGCTCGATGCCGGCCGCGGCCGGGTGCAGATGGGGCCCGCGAAGGACAGGCTGACATTCGACCAGACGGTGTCGAACGGCTGGTGCGTGCTCGTTCCGGCCGGGACCTGGCACAACATCACCAACATCGGCCCGACGCCGATGCAGGTCCATGCGATCTATGCGCCGGCCCATCACGCGCCCGGCAAGGTGCAGGCGACGGCGGCTGCGGCCGCAGCCGACCGTGACGACGCGCCCGCGGCCTGGTCCGTGCAACCCAAACAGGTGGTCGATCACCACGGATGAACGACCGCGAGGATGCGGTGAGGCCTCATTCGCTCGGCCGGCTCGCGCTGAGGACATGATCGAACGCACGGGGTCTGGTGCACGTCGGTCTCTTGTTCGAGGCGGCTCCGCCGTGAGCATCCTCCATCATGTGAGTGGCGACATCGCATGGAAGGTCTCGCATCGATTGCAGGATGGCGCTCGCGGCGCCCCGGCCTCGCCGAGAGCTCAATCGGAGGATGATAAGCAGATTGATCTAGCGCAAAGAGAGAGGAGGTTTCCACCGTAAAGTTCGGCATGTCCATCAACATGTCCATCGAGCGGGATGGGGGCCGTGCCGAGTTCGAACCTCGCCAGATTTGATCCGAAGGCCTTTCTCGACAAGGTTTGCCCGGGCCAGAAGGTCCTGAAGGTTCCCAAGGGGGGAAGCGTGTTCGCCCAGGGCGATCCGGCCGACGCCCTGTTCTTTCTCCAACAGGGAAAGATCAAGCTGACCGTCGTCAACGACGTCGGCAAGGAAGCAGTCATCGGCATCGTCGATGCCGGGCAGTTTCTTGGCGAAGGCTGTCTGACGCGGCAGGCGGTGCATACCGGCTCGGCATTCGCCCTGCAGGATTGCGTGGTCACCGCCATCGCCAAGAAGACGATGATCGCAGCGCTTCGCCTCTACCCTGAGCTTGCGGAGATGTTCATCGCGTTTCTGCTGGCCAGGATCGACCGGTTCGAAGCGGACCTGATCGACCAGCTCTTCCATAGCAGCGAAAAGCGGCTGGCGCGGCTGCTTCTGACGATGGCCAATTACGGCCGTGACGAAACGCCGCTGCCGGTCATTCCAAGAATCAGCCAGGAAACGCTGGCCGAAATGATCGGCACGACGCGGTCGCGCGTCAGTCATTTCATGAACAAGTTCAGAAGGGCGGGCCTGATCGAATATGATGGCGAGATCGTCGTCTATCCGGCGCTGCTGCAAGCCGTCCTGAACGACAACCTGCAGGCGGAGCAGCAGAACTAGCTGCGGGTGTGCAGCGCGCGGGTGGTCTGTCTTGCACAGACGGCTCTGTCCGCGTCGCCAGCTGCCCATAACTCGCCGCCGGGCTCTGCGTTTCGTTTCGCCGCTTGAAGGCGGGACGCGCGAAGCGTTCGTGGACGGGGTGAAGTGTTGCGTAGGGAGGGGACCACATGTTCAAGCAGCAGTTTTCCGACGCGTCTGACGCGTGCGCACTTGCCGAAGCCATTGTGGACACGGTCCGGGAGCCGCTGCTCGTCCTCGACCACGATCTCCGCGTGATTGCGGCCAGCCGTTCGTTCTATCTCACCTTCTCCGCGGCGCCCGAGGATGTGCTGGGACAACTCTTCTATGAGCTGGATGATGGCGCCTGGAATATTCCGGCGCTGAAGTCGTGGCTGAGCCGGATCTTCTCCAACACCGGCGCGCTGCATGATTTCGAGGTGGAGCACGTTTTTCCCGCCGTCGGACCCCGGGCGATACGGCTGAACGCCCGGCAGGTGTCCTACACGGTCGGATCCCATACGACCATCCTGCTCGGCCTCGAGGACGTCACCAGCGAGCGCGCGATGGCGCGCCGGAACGAGGAGCTGCTGCGTCAGAAGGACATGCTGCTCGAGGAGTTTCAGCACCGGGTCGGCAACAGCCTGGCGATCATCGCCAGCATCATCTCGTTGAAGGCACGCTCCGTCGGCTCCGAGGAGGCGCGACGCCACCTGGACGACGCCCGCGACCGGGTCATCTCGTTCGCGAACATCCAGCAGAGTCTCCACACCTCCGCGCGCAGCGGCGTGATCGCGCTCGGACCGCATTTCGCGAGGCTCTGCCAGGCGATCTCGCAATCGATGATCGCCGACCAGCAGCGGACCAGGATCGAAACCCGCGGCGACGGCCAGGCGACGACGAGCGAAGCTGAAAGTCTCGGGCTGATCGTCACCGAGCTCGTCATCAACTCCCTCAAGCATGCCTTTCCCGAGGACACCGCGAATGGGCTGATCACCGTGATCTACGAGTCCTCCGGAGCCGGCTGGACCCTGTCCGTCTCGGATAATGGAACGGGGAAATTGCAGGTGAACGGCCGGCCGAAGGGGGGCCTGGGCACCGGCATCATCATGGCCCTGGCGAAGCAGCTCGGTGCCGAGGTCTCGACCGTGGCCGGCCGGCCCGGCATGACCGTTTCGGTGCGTCACGCCGCCGTGGCGACACGCGACGACTTGACCGGAGCAAGCGTGCCGTCCGCTCCCGCGATCCGATCCAGGGCCGAATCCAGGGCAGGATCCACGGCCGGATCGCGGACCGTCAGCCGATCGTGACGTCGTCGCCGATCAGTCCAGCATCGCCCGAACTCGTCTCCTCGCGCGACGCCGCTCCATCCGCAGGCCCCGCGGGCCGGTCCTATTGCAGCCGAACCGGCAGATTGAGCGGGCCGCGGAAGCCGAAACCGTGCCAGCGCACGCTCGCGGGATCGGGCAGCGTCATGTCGGGGAAGCGCTCGAACAGCATCGGCAGCAGGATGGCGCCGACGGTGCGCCGCGAGAGGCGCGCGCCGGCGCAATGATGCGGGCCGTTGCCGAAGGCCTGGTGGGGATTGGGGTCGCGCAGCGCGTTGTAGGTCTCGCCATCGTCGAACAGGTCCTCGTCGCGGTTGGCGGAGGCCTGGATCGTCATCACGGTGTCGCCCTTCGGGATCAGGCAGCCGCGAATCTCGGTGTCTTCCATCACGAGACGTGAGCTCGCCTGGATCGGCGCCACCCAGCGCACGCCTTCCTCGAAGGCGGAGCGCCATTTGTCCTGAGCGCGCACGGCGGCAAGCTGCTCCGGGTTGGTCAGCAGGCCATAGAGGATCGTCAGCAGGGCGTCGCGCGGCTCGTTGATGCCGCCGCCGATTGCGATCTTGATGTTGGCGATGATCTGGCTGTCCGGGATCGGGGTCTTCGCGTTCACCATGAAGGAGAGCGCGGACGAATCCGGCTCGGCGCGCACGCGCTCCATGTTGGCGCGGATGCAGCGGTCCATCTCCGCGTTGGCGATATCAGACGCGTCGAACGGCCCCGGCGTCCAGCCGAAATTGCCGGCGCCGTCGATCAGGGCCTGCGACCAGCGCTGCATGTCGGCATCGCCCGCGTCGGGAATGCCCATCACTTCAGCGAGAATGCGCGCGGCCAAGGGGCCGGCGAGGGCGGGGAAGAGGTCGACGACCTCGCCGCGCGGCAGGCGGTCGAGATAATCAGTGGCGAATTTGGCGTAGAGCGGCTCCCAGACGGCTTCGATCGTCTTCGGCATCAAGGCGGGCATCATCGCCATGCGCTCGGCCCGGTGCTCGTCGTGATCCTTGCGCATCAAGGTATGCGCGAGGAAGGCGCGCTTCATCGGCGTGTTCGGATCGTTGGACGAGAACAGCGCCGCATTGTCCTTCACATATCTGGTATCAGCCGCTTTGGTGAGGAACGTGCGGCCCACGGATTTGACCCGCAACACGGGGGCTTCGCGTCTCAGGCGCTGGTAGATCGGATAGGGATCGCGCGTCAGCTCCGCGATCGTGATGGTCTCGTCCAGGGGAGCCAGGGTCGCGGTCGGCATGGGGCGCTCCTATTGGATGCGGGCCAGCGCGTGTCCGTCCAAGGATAGTGGCAGGGACGGACCCGTGCAATCCTGGTCCGATGCATTGGCCGGGAGGGGCGCGGCCGGATCGCCGATTTCGGCGGCTGGCAAGCGGCGTTCGGGCTGTGAGTTCCTAGCACCAATTCAGCCGGTCAGTCCTGCGCAGCCGGCGAGACCTCCTGTGGCTTGATCAGCAGCTCTCCCTCGCGGCGCAGGTTTCCTGCGGCGAGAAGATCCTTGAGGCTGCCTTGCAACGCCTCGCGCAACTGGGCGCTGGTCGAACCGAAACCGAACAGCCGGGCGACCGCCTGGATCAACTGGTCTTCCTCGGCGCCGTAGTTTTGCTCCACGACCTGCACGATGGCCGCCTTGATCTCCTCCGGCGGCAGCATCTCGGGCTTGCGCAAAGACTGCGACTGCACGTCCTCGCGGCTTCGAACGACGATCGCCTGGCCCGGCACGGCGTAGAACGGGCCTCCAGCGATCTGTCCCTTCGCGACTGCCGATTTCAGCGCCGTTCGCACGGCATCGCGGATGCGATTGCCGGCGCGGGCAAGGCCCCAGGCCGATCTGATCCGGACGATGATTTCCGATTCATGCACCGGCCCTTCGATGGCGACGATCTCGACGACATGCCGCGTCATGTCGGCGAGCGGCGTCTCGTGCGGCTCGATCTCCCGACGGACGCGCAGCTTTGCCTCTTCATAGGAGGCCACCGTTGGTGCCTGCGCGAGGATCTCCAGAGGGCGCTGCTCGGTCTGCTCCGGCGCCGGCACATCGGGGTTTGCCGGAGGCTCGGGTTCAGCTCGAGCAGTCCCTTGGTCGATGTCCCGCCAATGCGCCTTCGCAGCGTCGATCGCGCGGAGGACCTTCTCGGTTTCCTCCTTGGGTCGGAGAAACCAGTCCGTCGACCAGATGCGATGCAGCACCCAGCCATGCGCTTCCAGCACGTTCTGTCGCAGGCGGTCGCGGTCCCGCGCCGAACGAGACGCATGGTACTGGGCGCCGTCGCATTCGATCCCCAGCAGGAAGCGGCCGGGCTTGTCGGGGTCGACGATAGCGAGATCGACGAAGAATCCGGCGGTGCCGATCTGGGTCTTCACGTCGTGACCAAGCGCCCGGAGCCTGTCGGCGACCTGCTCCTCGAACACCGAGTCGGGATCGCGCCCGGTCTCCTGCGCGATGCCGAGCTGCCCCGTCTGCGCGAAGGTCAGGAACGTCTTCAGCGCCGCGATGCCGCGGCCCTTGGCGCGCGACAGGTCGATGTCGTCGCCGGTGATCGAGGAGAAGACCTCGCAACGGAGCTTGGCGCGCGAGATCAGCACGTTCAGCCGGCGCTCGCCTCCGTCGGAGTTGAGGGGACCGAAGCTCATCGAGACGAAGCCTTCCTTCGTTCTCCCATAGCCTATGGAGATGAAGATGACGTCGCGTTCGTCGCCCTGGATGTTCTCGAGGTTCTTCACGAAGAACGGCTCGCTGGCACCGCGGACGAAGAACGTCTCCGTTTCCGGGTTCTCTTTACGCAAGATTTCGAGCTGATCCTGAATCGCCTGGCGCTGCGCCACCGAGAAGGTCGCGACGCCAAGGCTTCGGTCCGGCGTCTCGCGCGCATGGCGCATGACGGCCTCGGCGACGAGCCGCGCTTCCCTGGGGTTGGTCCGGCTGCTTCCACGTTCGTAGTGTGCATCGGGGTTGTAGTTGAACTTCAACCCCATTCCCGCGACGGCGTCGTACGGGCTCGGCACGATGAACAACCGGTTGTCGTAGAACTGCTTGTTGGACACGGCGATCAGCGACTGATGCTTGCTGCGATAGTGCCAGTTCAGCATCCGATGCGAGAGGCCCTTGGCAAGGCAGAGGTCGAGAATGCTTTCCGCATCCTTGACCTGGAATGTCGGCTGATCCTCGTCGTCGTTGTCCTCGTCATCATTGCCTGTCAGCTTCGCGAAGAAGCGCGTCGGCGGCAGTTGCCGCTCGTCGCCGACCACCACCATCTGCCGGCAGCGCGCGACGGCGCCGAGCGCATCGACCGGCTCGATCTGCGAGGCCTCGTCGACGACCAGCAGATCGAAGGCGATCGCGCCGGGCTTCAGGAACTGCGCCACCGACAGCGGACTCATCAGGAAGATCGGCTTGATCTGCTGGACGACCGGGCCGGCGCGCTCCAGGAGTTGACGGATCGGCAGATGGTTGCGCTTCTTGGCAAGTTCGCCGTTCAGCACGCCGAGCGGCCCGATGCCGCCGGCGTTGCGCGGCAGCGCCGCGGCATGCTCGTGGGCGATCTGATCGCGGGCCAGTTGCATCCGCGCGACGTCGAGCTTGCGGAAGCCGTCGACCAGCCGATCGTGCGATTCGCCGTCGAAACGTTTCAGTTCAGGATGGTCAGCGAAGATCACGCTGCGCATGGCATCGTAATAGGATCGGTCGAAAGCGGCTTCGAGCGCTTCGCCCGGCAAGGAGCCGTCGAGCGTGCGATCGACCAGCGCGGCGAGACCTTGCGCGCGCGCAAGGCGGACCCGGCCCATGAACGCGATCCAGCGGGTGAGGCGCTCGGTCGCGTTCTGCCACTCCGACAAAGTCTGCGACAGCTCGTCCAGCCGGATCTGGTCGCCGGCGTCGAGTGGGATGCGGGCGGGCTCCAACTGGAGAGAGTCGATCAGCCTGCGGAGGCCGGACATCAGACTTGCGAGGCTGTGGTTGAGCTGTTCGATCGATCGCCGATCATCGGCCGACAGCGTAAGCTGCGTCAGCCGCTGGCGCGTTTCATCGCTTGCCAACGGTTTGGGGAATGCAGTCCACCAGGTCGCCAATTTGGAAAGCGCATCCCAATCCGACCGTTCCTTCTGCCACGCGGTCCCGAAGGCGGTGCTGCCGGCGGCTTCGACCTCCTCGAAGGACCGGCGAGCGGCTTGCGCCGCGATCAGGCCGTCGATCAGCAGAAGCCGCTGCTCGAGCGTTTTCGGCATCGGCACCTTCAGGTACGAGGCCAGCAGCGCCACCTGTTGGCGATAACGCGGGCTGAGCAGGCGCAGCCAGGAGCGGCCCCTCTCGGCGATGACCTTGCGGCAATCGGCGATCGGTGCATCCCAGGCGGCCTCGACGAAGGCGCTCTCGAAGGCCGTCCTCAATTTCGCGTAGCGCAGTCCCTTGTCGACGATGTCCGTGATGAGTCCGGCCTGGCTCCAGACGGCCTCGCGGAAGGCAGTCCGATCGCACTCCGGCATCGCGGCCGCGGCCTCCGCAAAGGCGAGTATCTCCGCGGCATCGGCCAAGGTGGCCGGCGGCGGGAGATCGAGCAGCGTGCCGAGGCGGGCCGCGCCTGAGGATGCGTTGCTGACAACGTTCGAAATGTCGCCCAGCGATCTCCGCAGCTCGGTCATTTCGGCTGGATCGAGCGCGTCGCGGTCGACGCCGCGCCAGGGATGCAGGTGCGGCGCGCCGTCGGCCGCGATTCGTTCGGCGAGCTCGGCGATCAGCTCACGCCGCCGCTCCAGATCCAGGGGAGACCAGGAGGGCGCGCCCTGCAACGGGTAGGGCGGCTGCGCGGAGATGTCCCCGCAGCGCACGAGGTGACCGAGCAGCCTGAATGGCGTCAGCTCGCTCGGCTGGTGCGGCTGGTGCATCATGTCCGCATGCCGGTTGAGGCCATCACGGCTGTCGCTCAGGCGCTGCACCAGCGTGGCTTCGCCGCGCGGGACCGGGACCTCAGCCGATTTGCAGCGTTTCAGCTCTTCGAGCAGAACGCGCTTGTTGGCCTTGTTGGAGTGCAGCTCCAGCGCGAGCGCGCCGAGACCGACATGCTTCAGCCGCCGGTGCACGACCTCGAGCGCCGCCATCTTCTCGGCCACGAACAGCACCGTTTTCCCCTCGGCGGCCGCCGACGCGATGATGTTGGTGATGGTCTGCGATTTGCCGGTCCCAGGCGGTCCCTTGACGACGAGGTCGCGTCCACGGACCACTTCCTCGATCACCACGGCCTGCGATGAATCCGCGTCGACGACATGGTTCATCGCCACCGGCTGGATGACGGAATCGATCTTGCCGTCGTCGGCCACGATCGGCTCCGCGCCCTCGAAGCCGTCCTGAAGCAGCGCTGAGATCAGGGGATGACGATCAAGGCTGCCATCTGCGGGCCAGTTGTCAGGGTCCAGATCGCGATACATCAGGAACTTGGAGAACGAGAAGAAGCCGAGGACGATCGCGTCCGCCCTGACCTCCCACCTCTGCTTGTTGGCGACCGTCTCCGCGACGCCGGCGAGATAGGTCGCGATGTCGACGTCGTCCTCGTCGCCAAAATCCTCGATCTTGAGTCCGAACTCGGCGTCGAGCTTGGCCTGGAGCGAGAGGTTCGGCGACGGCGGCTCAGCGCGCGAGACCAGGTGAAACCGATCGGCGGCGCTGCTGCGTTCGAGGCGAACGGGCAGCAGGACGAGCGGCGCGAAGCGCTCGACGTCGGATTTGTCGTCCTCGAACCATTTCAGCAGCCCGAAGGCGAGATAAAGGATATTGACGCCCTGTTCTTCCTCGAGCGTTCGTGCGTCGTACCAGATATCCAGCAGGCGCTTCTGCAGCGCCTCCGATGACAGCCGGGTCTTGAGCCGGGTGTCGGGCTGCCGCGTCTGCGACTCCGAATCATCACCTCCCTGGTCCCCCTTGGTGGTCGGCGTGTCGGATCGCGGCGCCGGCTCGCTCAAGGGCAGGGTGCCGTCCGTCTCCGCAGTCTCAGCCTTCGTCGGAAGGAACGTGAAGCGTTTGCCTTCGCCGAGAAGCTCGAAGAGCGCAGCAGAGCGCGCGCCGATGATGTCAATGGTGCGGATGGTCTTGGTCTTGAGCGGGATGTGCACGAGCCGGTTGCGCGTGCCCAGATCGAGCAGCGCGCGCCGGTCCGCCAGCAATCGGTCTCGTACGGATGTGGTTGCCACGTGCAATCCTCCTGCGATTCGAGGATTGCAACCCGAAGTCATCTCGGTCAAGCGTTCGGCACGATGGAGATGTGCTCATTGAGCAATGTTTAATCTCCTCGCAGAATTTCATCTCCCCATAAGAGGGAGATGAAACTCGTATGCGGCCTACGCCGCCGCCTTATGCCGCGCCAGTTCCGCCTTGTAGAGCTCGAACTCCTCGGCGATGGCACGGGCGATCGACGGCCGCACGCGCAGGCGCTCGTAGTACGCCTTCACGGCCGGCCATTTCGCGAGCTGGACCGGCGGCGTTGCCATGGTCCAGTTGATCACGGTGACGAGATACGCGTCGGCGACCGTGAAATGATCGAGCAGATAGTCGCGATCCCGCAGGTGGTTCTCGAGATGATCGAGCCGCGACAGGTTCTTCTTCAGGACATGGGCCTTCATCTCCTCGGGCGCGGTCTTGTCGAGGATCGGGATGAACAATCCCTTGTGCAGCTCGGTGCCGATGAAGCAGAGCCATTGATGCAGCCGGCTGCGGTCCATGCCGGGGCCGGTGCCGAGCTTCGCCTCGGGGAAGCGATCGGCGACATATTGCAGGATCGCGGCATTCTCGGTCAGCAGGTCGCCGTCATCGGTGCGGAGCGTCGGGACGAGCCCGAGCGGATTGACGGCGCGGAAATCGGAGCCGTCGTTGAGGACGATCTTCGTCTTCGGATCGACCTCGAGATAATTCGCCGCAGCGCCAGCTTCATACAGCGCGATGCGGGTGGCAAGCGAGCAGGCGAGTGGCGAGAAATACAGGTCCATGGACGTCTCCCTCGGGCTCCGGATCGGAGCGTTGATTGATTTTTATACTATCTCGCATAATATAAGGTCGGTCAAGGAATTTATTGCGAAATGGTACAAAAAAAGAAAGGTCCGCCGCAGGGCGACCTTCCCCTAAAAAAGGCAACCGCCCCGGTCGAGCCGAAGCGGCGCGGGAGGCCGCGGGCGTATGAGCCGGATGTCGCGCTCGGCAAGGCGCTCGACCTGTTCCGGTCGACCGGATTCGCCGCGACCTCGCTCGACGATCTCAGCGCCGCCACCGGCATGAACCGGCCGAGCCTCTATGGCGCGTTCGGCGACAAGCGCGAGCTCTACATCAAGAGCTATCAGCGCTACCGCGACAACGCCCGCGCCGTGATGGGCGAGATCTTCCGTCACGACTGGCCGGTGCGCGAGCAGCTGCAGAAGATCTTCGCCGCCGCACTCGACATCTATCTCTCGGGCGAGGAGGGGCCGCGCGGCTGCTTCACGGTGATGACGGCGGGCTCGGAAGCGGTCGCCGATCCCGACATCCGCGCCATGGTGCAGAACGCCCTGACCGAGCTCGACATGGCGTTTGCGCGCTGCTTCCGCCGCGCCAAGGAGAAGGGCGAGCTGCCTGCGGACGCCGACCCCGCCGTGCTGGCGCGGCTGGCGTCGGCGACGATCCACTCGATCGCGGTCCGCGCTCGCGCGCGGGCGTCGCGTCAGGAGCTGGAGGCGATCGTCGCCGGCGCAATCGATGTGATGGTCGGCAAAGGATAGCGTTTCAATATCCCCTGACGCGATCGACCAGGTTGCGCAGCGCCCCGCCGGCCTCGAAGGTCGCGATCTGCTCGGCGACGTAGCGGGAGATCGCGTCGGCGTCGGTGTCGGCTGCATTGTGCGGCGTCAGCACCACCTTCGGGTGGGTCCAGAACGGGCTGTCGGCCGGCAGCGGCTCCTGGCCGAACACGTCGAGCGAGACCGAACCGAGCGTGCCGTCGTCGAGACAGGCGAGGATGTCGGCCTCGTTCTGCAGCCCGCCGCGGCCGGCATTGATCATGACGGGGGCGCCGAGCGGCGATGAGCGCCTGAGCTTGGCGAACATCTTGCGGTCGAGAATGCCGCGCGTGTCCGGCGTCAGCGGCAGCAGCGACACCAGGATGTCGGTCCGCGCCAGGAACGCGTCGAGCTGCCCCGCGCCATGGAAGCATTCGATGCCGTCGGCCTGCTTGACGCTGCGGCTCCAGCCGGCGACCTGGAAGCCCAGTCGCTTGAGCACCTCGGCTGCGTCGATCCCGAGCGTGCCCAGTCCGAGAACGCCGACGCCGATCGCGGCCGCCGGCCACTGGTATTTCGGCGCCCAGCGCTTCACGCGCTGCGACTCGCGCAGGTACAGCTCTTGGCGATGATGCATCAGCACGTGCAGCACGACATATTCGGTCATTCGCGCGGTGAGATCGTCCACCGCGACGCGGACCAGGGGCACGCTGGGCAGCGTCTTGTCGGCCATCAGCGCGTCGACGCCGGCGCCGAGGTTGAAGATCACGCGCAGGTTCGGAAAGCCGGCGAGCTCGCCGGGGACCGGCTTCCAGACCGCGGCGTAATGCACCTCGGCTGGATCGAGCCCGGGATCGGGCAGCAGCACCACAGGGCGGTCGCCGCAGACATCGTCGAAACGCGCCTTCCAGCGCTGTGGCGACCAGTTGTCGGTGCCGCCATGGATCAGGAGCGCCAGCGCGCCTTTGGTCATCGGAGGGTCCTCGAGCTTATGTGACGTGTTCCACATACCAGATCGCGCGGGCGCGCCAATCTCCGCCCATCAACACGGAGACAATCGTCATGCGCAAATTGCTTTTCGCCACTGCTTTCGTCGTCGCGTCTGCCTCGGTCCAGGCCCAGACCATCGATGTCGGGTCGATCCTGTCGGCCAACGGCATCTCGATCGGCAAGGGCAGTCAGCCGCAGGCCGGCGGCCAGACGCAGGACGGCATGTCCCCGAACGCGGGCAGCCAAGGTGGACCGAGCGCCGCGGGGCAAGGCCAAGGCAAGTCGCAGCGCCAGGCCGGCCGAGCCAAGCAGCCGCGCGAGAGCGCGCAGGAGACCCGGGCGCGCAACATCGCGGCCAAGTACGGCATCTCCTGGTAGGCGGCTTGTTCCTGCAGGCGGAACCCCGCGAAAATACTTCGTGGGACTGTCGGCCGGAGGCATACTCCGCCGTCTTGAAGACGAAGGGAGATGCCTGCCGATGTTGTACGCGCTGCTCTGCTATCATGACGAGGATGTCGTCTGCGCCTGGAGCAAGGACCAGGATGCCGCGGTCATGGCCAAGCTTGCCGTCATCCAGGAGAAGCTCGCCAAGCAGGGGCGGCTCGGGCCGGTGGCGCGGCTGCTGCCGACCACGGCTGCGACGACGCTCCGGAAGGAGGATCCGCCGCTCGTCATCGACGGCCCCTATGCCGAGACCAAGGAGCAACTGCTCGGCTTCTATCTCGTCGACTGTGCCAATCTCGATGAGGCGCTGGAGGTCGCGCGCGAGCTCGGTGAGGCCAATCCCGGCGGCTCCTACGAGATCCGTCCCGTCGGCACGTTCAGGCCGGGTGGAGCGCTGGCATGACCGATACGGCCTGGATCGATGCGGCCCTGACATCAGCGCGACCCCAGGCCGTCGGCGCGCTGCTGCGCTATTTCCGCGATCTCGACACGGCGGAGGAGGCGTTCCAGAACGCCTGCCTGCGCGCCCTGAAGAGCTGGCCGCAGAACGGTCCGCCGCGCGATCCGGCGGCCTGGCTGATCATGGTCGGACGCAACGCGGCCATCGACGATGTCCGCCGGGGCCGCCGCGAGCAGCCGCTGCCGGATGACGAGGCGATCTCCGATCTCGACGACGCCGAGAGCGCGCTCGCCGAGCGGCTCGACGGCTCGCACTACCGCGACGACATCCTCCGCCTGTTGTTCATCTGCTGTCACAAGGACCTGCCGGCGACGCAGCAGATCGCGCTGGCGCTGCGGGTGGTGTCCGGCCTGACGGTGAAGCAGATCGCCCGCGCCTTCCTGGTCAGCGAGGCGGCGATGGAGCAGCGCATCACCCGCGCCAAGGCGCGCGTCGCGCAGGCGGACGTGCCGTTCGAGACGCCGGGCGCGATCGAGCGCGCCGAGCGCCTGACCGCGGTCGCGGCCATGATCTACCTGATCTTCAACGAGGGCTATTCGGCCAGCGGCGAGACCGCGGCGCTGCGCCAGCCGCTGTCCGAGGAGGCCATCCGGCTGGCGCGGCTGCTGCTGCGGCTGTTTCCGAGCGAGCCCGAAATCATGGGGCTGACGGCGCTGCTGCTGCTGCAACACGCGCGCAGCGCCGCCCGCTTCGATGCGGAGGGGACGCTGATCCTTCTCGACGAACAGGATCGCTCGCTGTGGAACCAGCCGATGATCGCGGAAGGCGTGGCCCTGATCGACAAGGCGATCCGCCACCGCCACAGCGGCCCGTACCAGATCCAGGCGGCGATCGCGGCGCTGCATTCGCGCGCCGCGCGCCCGGAGGACACCGACTGGACGCAGATAGACCTTCTCTATGGCGCGCTGGAAGTGGTGCAGCCCTCGCCGGTGGTGACGCTCAATCGCGCCGTCGCCGTCTCCAAGGTGCGCGGGGCCGAGGCGGCGCTCGATTTGATTGCGCCGCTCGAAGGGCGGCTTGCCAATTATTTCTATTTCTTCGGCGTGCGCGGCGCGCTGCTGATGCAGCTCGGGCGCAATGACGAGGCGCGGACCGCCTTCGACCGCGCCATCGCGCTGGCGCACAGCTCGGCGGAGGCCGCGCATATCCGCATGCAGCTCGATCGCCTGATGCGCGACAGCGCGACGGCTCAGGCTCGGGTCGGCCAGTGAAATACTGCCGAGATTCGGTCTAAAATTCTGCACCGGGCTGTCGGCGGCACGATCCTTCATTCGTCCTGGGAGCAGCATCACGGAGAGGAGCTGCAGATGACGACGATGGAAGAGCCGGTCTCGCGCGCCGAATTGTGGAGCGGCCGCATCCTGAGCGGTCTGGTGACGCTGTTCCTGCTGTTCGACGGCGCGGTCAAGCTCATCCCTCTGCCCGTCGTCACCCAGACGCTGGATCAGATGGGCTATGGAGCAGGCGACGCCATGGCGCGGGCGCTCGGCCTCATCACGCTTCTCTGCACCGTGCTCTATATCCTGCCGCCGACATCGTTCGTCGGCGCGATCCTGCTCACCGGCTATCTCGGCGGCGCCATCGCCTCGCATGTCCGCATCGGCAGTCCGCTGTTCAGCCACGTCCTGTTCGGCCTCTATCTCGGACTCCTGCTGTGGGGCGGCTTGTGGCTGCGCGACCGCCGCCTGCGCTCGCTTCTGCCGCTGCTGCGCTGACAAATGATCTTTCAACCAAGGAGGATGACGATGATCTGTCCCTATCTGACGTTCAATGGCGATTGCGCGCAGGCGCTCAAGCACTACGGCGAGGTGCTCGGCGCCAAGGTCGACATGATGATGCGTTATGGCGAGGCGCCGCCGGAGATGCCTTCTGCACCGGAGCACAAGGACAGGATCATGCATGTCCGCTTCTCGATCGGCGGCGGCGTCCTGATGGCCTCGGATTCGCCGCCCGAATATTATCAAGGCAAGCCGCACGGAATCTCGGTCTCGCTCCAGATCGCAGACCCGGCCGAGGCGGAGCGCAAGTTCCATGCCCTGCTCGAAGGCGGTGCCGTCACCATGCCGTTCGGCAAGACCTTCTGGTCGAAGGGCTTCGGCATGGGCGTCGATCGCTTCGGCATTCCGTGGATGATCAATTCCCCGGCGGATGGCTACGAGGCGTGACGCCGCTAGCGGCACGAGGCGTACATCGCCTTGAGCTCGCGCCCGCGCAACAACAGAAGCCGCGACGTCAGGCCGCCGCGGCGCTCGATCCAGCCGCGCACCGGCGTGGGATAGGTCTGCAGCACCAGCTTGGAAGCCTCGGGTTCCGCATAAGCGCGGCCGCGCCGGTCGACCGAGCGTGCGGCGTGGAAGCCGAGGGTGGCTCGCCGCGTCACGCAGATGCGGTCCTCGGGCACGACGCTGAGCACCAGCGTGCAGGCCGACAGGCAGGGACCGTCGATGATGACACGCTCGCCGGAGGCGCGAACCTTCTCGAACAGATCGATGAACGGCCCCACCTCGCCGCCGGGCGAGGAGATGATGCGGACGTCGGCGCGCGCCAGCATCGTCGCGATTCCCCACAGGACGACCGCCAGCAGCAAGGTCAGGATGATGCGCATCCGGCTCGGCATCGTTTCACGTGTTCCTGCGTTGGCCGCGCAAGGTCGGCAATCCGATTCCCGCGGCGTCGAAGCCGCCATCGACGGCCAGGATCTGTCCGGTGATATAGCTGGAGCGTTCGGAGCTGAGAAACAAGATGGCCTCGGCGAGCTCGTCCTCGAGGCCGTAACGGTTGAGCGGAATGGCGTCGTGATAGTCGGCGCGGATCTCCGGCGTATGCACGTCCTTGGCCATCGCGGTCTCCACCGGGCCCGGCGCCACCGCGTTGACGCGGATGCCGGCGGATGCGAGCTCGACCGCGAGCTGCTTGGTCAGATGCGCCAGCGCCGCCTTGCTGGTGCCGTAGGCGGAGCGCAGCGTGGAGGCGCGGACGGCGGAAATCGAGGTGATGTTGACGATGGTGCCGCCGCGCTCGCGCATCAGCGGGACCGCGGCCCGCGTGCACAGAAACGGCCCGGTCAGATTGACGTCGAGGATGCGCTGCCAGTCGGCTTCGCTGGTTTCCATGATCGGAGCGAAGCGTGCGACACCGGCATTGTTGACCAGCGCATCGAGACGGCCGAACCGGTCGGCGAGGCGCGCCAACGCATCGGCGACCATCTCGGCTTCCGCGACGTCGCAATGCAGGGCGAGCGTTCGATCGGGAGATTCGAGTGCGGCCGTGGCGTCGTCGAGCAGCTTCTTCTCGATGTCGAGCAGGGCCACACGCCAGCCCTCGTGCAGAAATCTCTTTGCTGTCGCCAGCCCGATGCCGCGCGCCGCCCCGGTGATCAGGGCGACCTTGTCGGTCTGCGTCGTCGTCGATGTTTCCGTCACGGCGGTCGACTCCTCGGGCCGGCAGCCCGGCTTTTCTCTTCGTTGAGTCCTAACATGCGCTGCGCGGATCAGCTGTGAAGGCCGTCACATCTGTCAGTGTACGTTCAATCCAGCTCCGCGCGATGCGCATAGCCAGCGAAGTTCGTGGGCGTTGTCAAACAGCCAGCGGTGGTAGCGGTCGCATCAGCTCGCGTCCTCGCGGTGGAGAAGCATCCGAATCATGCTCGCCTTGGCCTCCCGCTCGATCGGAGGGAGCAGGGAAGACCGGGAGCTTGGCGCCCCATTGGCCCCCGTGCGGGAAAAATGCACGGGGCCGGAACCCCAGGTTCGGCTGAGACATCCCGGCCCTCCCTGCGCGATGGTCTGACGGCCTATGACACGCTCCCCGGGGACCGGCTGTCTTGCCCCGGTTTCCGCCACAATGCGCTCACGCATCGGACACGGCATCAGCATCGGGATGCCGGGACCACACGATTTCGCCGTACGCGCCGCGTTGTTCGTCTGCGTGTCCTCATATGAGCATGATCTTGTCGGAAAGCTGTGGCGCAATGCGCGTCAACATCCTCCGGTTCCGAATCATGCTCCACGCTGCAACATCGACGCTTCCACCGCGTCCTGCTCCCCACGTTCGTGACGACCGCGAAACGTCCCTCTCGATCGGGAACAGGAGGAGCATTCTTACGGGAAGGACTGGACAAGGGTAAGGGTGATCGACTTGAAAGTCTTCACGAAAAAGCTCCGTGGCGCCGGCGGTCTCGCGGCCGCGCCGCAGTCTCCAAAGGCGCATTCCCCCGTGGAATTGGACAGTCCCGCCGTCGGCTGATTTGCCCGTCGTCGGGTCGCTCTCGGACGTGTCTGGGACGAATCTGAACCGGTAGCGTAGAGTTTAAGAGTCTCGGTAGAATCGACATGGGCGATCAATTCATCAGCCGGCGAATCACTCTCGTCAGAACCACGGAGCTGCACGCTTCGTCGCGCGGGCCGAATGATCTGAGGCGCGTGTGCGGCGCGTTGCTGTTGTCGTGCATTGTCCTCGGGCTCGCGGCGTCCGGCGCCGCCGGAGCGGATGGCAGCGTTGCCGCGAAACCGGCAGAGACCGAGCAGGCTGCGCACGATGTCGCGCCGCCGCAGCAGCCGCAGACGGCGGAGCCCGAGACGGTGGGGCGGCCGTCGGACGTGCCGACGCCGGCTCCGAAGGTGGCCGTGCCATCGACCGAGCCCGCGAAGCCGGTCGCGGCCGAGCGCAAGGCCGACCCGCGGAGCGACACCAAGACGACGAAGAATCTGTCGGTGCCTCAACGTGCGCTCCCGGCCGACGTTGCGCAGATGATCGGCCGCAAGATCTGGCTCAACGAGGCCGGGGGACGGCGCGACGCGATCACGTCGTGGAATGCGGGTGAAGAATTCGCCTCGCTGGGAATCGGGCATTTCATCTGGTACCCGTCCACCGCGAAGCCGCCTTATGAGGAGGGCTTTCCGGGGCTGATCGCGTTTCTGCGCAAGGGCAGGACGCCGTTGCCTGCATGGCTCGACAAGACGCCGATTCCGGCATGCCCGTGGACCAGCCGGGCCGACTTCAAGCGGAATTTCAACTCGCCGCAAATGCGGCAATTGCGGCAGTTCCTGCTCGACACGATTGCGGAGCAGACGCAGTTCCTGGTGGCGCGTGCGCAAGGCGCGATGGACAAGATCCTCGCCAACACGCCCGACAGCGCCGAACGCGAGCACATCGTCGCGCAATATTCGCGGGTCGTGCGCGCCTCCAACGATCTCTATCCGTTGATCGACTACATCAACTTCAAGGGCGAGGGCACCAATCCGTCCGAGACGGCGGTGGACAAGGAGACGGGCCAGCGCCAGGGCTGGGGTCTCAAGCAGGTACTGCTCAAGATGAACGGCACTACCACCGAGTCCAAGGCTGTGCTCGCCGAATATTCCGACGCGGTGCAGGTCGTGCTGCAGCAGCGGGTTCGCAATCTGCCCTCGAACCGCGTGTGGGAGGCGGGCTGGCTGCGTCGCGCGGAGACCTATCGCCGCCCGATCGCGCAGCTCGAGCAGGCCCCCGAACGCGCCCCGCGCAAATCATCGCGCTACAGGGCCGACAACACGCGGTTCTGATGCGGGAAGCGGCGCGCACGATCCGTGCGCGTTGCGAGGCGCGCGATCACCTGCCGCCTGCCTCGGCCTTCTTGGCAGCGACGACCTTCTGGTAAGCCGCCTGCAGCCGCTCGCCGACGCTCGGTCCAGCCTTCCTGCGCCGTTTCGCGCCGAGATGGGTCTCGCGCAGCTCGTCCATGAATTCGGCCCACATTTTCGGGCCGCCTTCCATCAACAGCTTGGCGCGGATGCCGAGCTCCTCCGAGACGGGGAGATATTTGTAACCCCAGCCCGCCATCTGCGCGAGGATCGGCAACAGCTCGATGCCCTGCTCGGTCAGGGAATAGATGCCCTTCTGCTTGTGGCTCGGATCGTCCTCACGGCTGATGATGCCGGCCGCGAGCAGCGTCTTCAGCCGGTCGGCGAGAATGTTCGAGGAGATGCCTTCCTCCGAGCCGCCGAGCAGCTCGCGATAGTGCCGGCGATTTCCGAACATCATGTCGCGGATGATCAAGAGGCTCCATTTGTCTCCCACCACTTCGAGCGACAGGTTGATCGGGCAGCCGGAGCGCTGAGGGTCGGACATCGAAGTCTCGTGAGCAGGGATCGCGTATAAACCGCTTGCAATATTGCACCGGTCTGGGCATTCTCCAACTGCTTGCAAAATGAAAGCAGTCAGGGGAGAGGCAGTCGATGGCGAGACTGGTGATGTGGAACATGATGACGCTGGACGGCATGGTTGCGGGCCCGAACGGCGACATCTCCTGGCATGAGGATGTGTGGGGTCCGGAGCTGGAGCAGATCTCCGAGACGCAACTGCACGAGGCGGGCGGATTGCTGTTCGGCCGGGTGACCTACGATCTGATGGCCGGCTATTGGCCGACCGAGAAGGGCGTGATCGCCGACTTCATGAACAGCATCCCCAAATATGTCGCCTCCCGCACGCTGTCTCGCCTGGCATGGTCAAACGCGCATCTGCTGGGTCCGCAGCTCGCGGCCGATGTCGACAAGCTCAAGCAGGAGAATGCCAAAGACCTGTTCCTGTTCGGCAGCGCGGACCTCGCGTCGACGCTCGTCGCGCACGATCTGATCGATGAGTTTCGTATCGCGATCAATCCGCGCGTGCTCGGCGCCGGACGGCCGCTGTTCAAGCCGGGTCAGGCCGTGAAGCTCCGCCTGATCGACAGCCGGGCGCTGTCCAACGGCGTTGTCATCGCGCGCTATGCCCCCATTCGGGACGTGTGAGTCCAGCTCTCGCGGGCGCGCTCCGTGTCCCGGGGGAGTGCAGGTCTATAAACCACACCGCCGGTGCGTCTAGCCCTCGCCTCAACCCTCTCTCCGTGAAGAACGGGGCGAGGGAGCGCACCATCCCTGCGGCCGCGCGTTCGGGACCAAACAACTTGTTCTCACTCAACTCATCAGGAGCGTAGGATGTCGCTGACCCTCTACTATCATCCGCTGTCGTCGTTCTGCTGGAAGGTGCTGATCGCGCTGTATGAGAACGACGTTTCGTTCACGCCGAAGCTGATCAATCTCGGTGACGCGGATGAGCGCGCGGCGTTCTTGAAGCTTTGGCCGGTCGGTAAATTTCCCGTGCTGCGCGACGAGCAGCGCACGATTCCGGAATCGAGCATCATCATCGAATATCTCGACCAGCACTATGCGGGCAGGACGCGCTTCATTCCCGATGATCCCGATCTCGCTTTGCGGACACGTCTGCGCGATCGCTTTCTCGACCTCTATCTGCACATGCCGACGCAGACCGTCGTGTTCGACCGGCTGCGGCCGGCCGATGCCCGCGATCCGCTCGGCGTCGCCGACGCTCTAAGCCGGCTGCGCACGTCCTACGCCATGCTCGAGGCCGAGCTGCCGCCGCGTGGCTGGGCGATGGGAGACCCGTTCACCCTGGCGGATTGCGCGGCCGTGCCGGCGCTGTTCTACGCCGACAGAGTGGAGCCGCTGGGTGATGGGCTCCCCCGGGTCAAAGCCTATCTCGACCGGCTCAAGGCGAGGCCATCCGTGGCGCGGGTGCTCGCAGAGGCCGAGCCTTATTTCCACATGTTCCCGCAGGAGCCGGGCTGAATCGGGAACCCGGCCAAAATAATTGCGGGAGCGTGTCGGCGGCACCAGGGCCGGATCGTCCTACTGATGAGGGCAGGGCAGTCCTGCCGGACAGCATCAGGGGAGAGGCGCCATGCGGTTCATGGTGATCGTGAAGGCGACCAGGGACACCGAAGCCGGAATCCTGCCGACGACCGAGGAGTTCGCGGCGATGGGCCGGTTCAACGAGGCATTGGTCAAGGCCGGCATGATGGAAGCCGGCGAGGGCCTGCATCCGACCGCGAAGGGGGCGCGCATCGACTTCTCGAACGGGACGTCGAGCGTCGCGCGCGGTCCGTTCGATCTCTCCCGCGATCTCGCGGCGGGCTTCTGGATGATCAAGGCCGGCTCGCTCGATGAGGTGATCGAGCATATGAAGCGGGCGCCGTTCCCGAGCGGCCAGATCGAGATCCGCCAGGTCTATGCCGCGGAGGATTTCGGCGAGACGTTCACGCCCGAATTGCGTGAGCGGGTCGAACGGCTGCGTGCGCAGGCCGCCAGGAGCTGAACCGACCCTGATCAGGAGAGGAGGAGAAACGCGATGCGATTCATGATGCTGATGATCCCGCTCGGCTATGAGAGCGCGCCGCCGGACGTGCAGCTCGATCCCGAGCGCGTCGAAGCGATGATGCGCTACAACGAGGCCCTGAAGGACGCCGGCGTGCTGATCACGCTGGAGGGCCTGCATCCGCCGTCGATGGGGGCGCGGGTCTCGTTCGCGGGCGGCACGCCTGTGGTGACCGACGGCCCGTTCGCGGAGGCCAAGGAGGTGCTCGGCGGCTATTGGATGATCGAGGTCGCCTCGCGCGACGAGGCGATCGCCTGGGCCAAGCAGTGCCCGGCCTCGGACAACGAGATCATCGAGATTCGCCAGGTCCAGGAGATGGCCGACTTTTCCGAGGAGGTGCAGCAGGCCGCGGCCGGCTTCGCCGAGCTGCCGCATGCCGGCCGTGTCTGATCGATCCGTTTCACAGCAGGAGAGGGAAGTGCAATGAGCGACAACAGCAACACCTATCTCGCCGTCTTTCTCGGCAGCAAGACCAGTCCGGCCTGGAAAGCCTGGGAGGCGCTGTCCGAAACGGAGCGCAATGCCAGGGGGCAGCAGGGCATGGCGGCCTGGCATGCCTGGGCGGACCAACACAAGGACGAGATCGTCGCGATGGGCGGGCCGCTCGGCAAGACCAAGCGGGTCGACAAGGGCGGCGTCAACGACATCGCCAACGAGATGGGCGCGTTCACCGTGGTCCGCGCCGCGTCGCACGAGGATGCCGCGAAGATGTTCGTCAACCATCCGCATTTTGCGATCTTCCCGGGCGAGCGGGTCGAGATCATGCCGGTGCTGCCGATTCCGGGCGGTTAGTTGAGCGGCCTGCAGGGCGGAACGTCGGCTGAGGTGTGAACATCGCGCTTGCTGCGGCGCCCGGCGTTTGTGCCGGGCGCGCTGATCTCGCGGTGACTTCGGTGCCATCCTGCTCCTTGCGCGACCCTCCAGGCGAGGGTGGCGCCTGTTCGCTGGGGGCTTAACGGGACGACGGGACGGCCCCCCGCGCACATCGGCGGCTGACCCCGCCCAAAAGTCGCTGGCTTCCTTTGACCCGGCTCATGTAAAAGCCTTTTACATGAGCTGGCGCAAGGAAGAGCGCCGCGCCGAGCGCGGCTATCATCACGGTAACCTCAAGGAGGCGCTGCTGCAGGCGGCGCTCGACCTGATCGCGCAGAAGGGGGCTGCCGGCTTCACCTTTGCCGATGCGGCCCGCATGGCCGGCGTCAGCCCGGCCGCGCCCTATCGCCACTTCCGCGACCGCGACGAACTGCTGTCGAGCATCGCCCAGCGCGGCTTCGAGCAGTTCGAGGCGCAGCTCTCGGCGGCGTGGGACGACGGCCGGCCCGACACCGTCACGGCGTTCGAGCGCGTCGGCAAGGCGTATCTCGCATTTGCCCGTTCGGAGCCTGCGTTCTATTCGGCGATGTTCGAATCCGGTGTGCCGGCCGACTCCACCGCGGGTCTGCTGGCGGCGGGCGAGCGCGCTTTCGGCGTCATCCGGGCTGCCGCCGAGCGGCTGGCCGCGCTGGCGCCGCCCGGCGTGCCGCGGCCGCCGGCGCTGATGATGGCGCTGCACATCTGGTCGATGGCGCATGGCATCGCCTCGCTGTTCGCGCGTGGCGACGCCGCCCGCCGCAAGCTGCCGATGTCGCCGGAAGAGCTGCTGGAGGCCGAGGTGCTGATCTATCTGCGCGGGCTCGGCTTCCCGACCGACCGCCGGCCTGCGCCGTCCTCCGCTGCCGAGCCGTCGCCGCTGCCGGACGATGACAAGCCGGCAGGGCCCTGGGGCCGCCCGAAATAAGGTTCAAAGAACGCCGAAAAATAATTCGAGCGACGCGTCAGGCGGTCGCCTTGACAAAATCCCGGGTTGAGCTAGCTATGTAAATGTTATTTACATTCACACGGCATGGCGCCGCGAATGGAGAGGGAGATGGCCTACACCGCAGATGTCAATCGTTGGCGCGGTTCGGAGGAGGAGCAGAGGTACCGGCCCCGCATGATGGAGTCGCCCTGGCATCCCGGCTGGATCGCCGTGACCGTGCTCGGCTTCATCATCTGGTGGCCGATCGGACTTGCCCTTCTCTTTTTCACACTCGGGAGCAGAAAGATGGCGTGCTGGAACGGCGGTGATCGCTGGTCGAACAAGATGGAGCGGATGCAGTGGAAGATGGACCGCATGCGCGACAAGATGGAGCGCCGCGGCTTCGGCTTCGGGTTCTCGCAGCCGGCTTCGAGCGGCAACCGCGCCTTCGATGAGTACCGCATGGAGACCCTGCGGCGGCTCGAGGAGGAGCAGCAGGAGTTCCGCGACTTCCTGACCCGGCTGCGCCACGCCAAGGACAAGGAGGAGTTCGACGCGTTCATGGCCCAGCACAAGCCGCGTCCGACCCCGCCGAACGACCAGCCGCAGAGCTGATCGCCTCGCACCTGACGGCGCAGGGCTTTCAGCCCCCGCCCTGACGGCATAAGACGCCCGCTTGCGGTTTCCCCCGCCGGCGGGCGTTTTGCGTTCTCCGATACCGCCCGCCTGCGGCGGCTGGCCGCTGCCCGCTGGCGGCCAAAATGGTCAAGCTGCTGATCACAAAGGCTCTATCTGGCTGGTCCGGCTGGACCTTTGACCTCGGCAATACTCCGCGGTAACCCCGCCTTAACCCCGGAGGGGGTTTGGTTAAGGGGCGCTTACGCGCGCCAAGAGCCCTTGTTTTGACACGTTGGCAGAGGAAGCAGGCCGCTTATGGCTTCGGCGGGCCTCTTAAAGCGATCAGTTCAGGGTTTTCTCGCGCAGGCGCTTTCCGCCGCGACGGCATCCGGCATGGAACGGCGGCTGCATGGTCCCGGGCGTCCCGGGATGATTGGTTGAGAGGATACTGCAGATGTCTGTCGATAGCGGCGGCCTGTCCCTGATCGATCTATTCGGCAATGCCGGCTGGGTGGTTCGGATCATCATGCTCGGCCTGATCTCCTGCTCGATCTGGGTCTGGGCGATCGCGATCGACAAGATGTTCCTGTTCTCGCGGACCCGCCGCTCGATGGATCGGTTCGAGCAGGCCTTCTGGTCCGGGGAATCGATCGAGGAATTGTATCGGGTGCTGTCGGCGAAGCCGACGCAGTCGATGGCGGCGTGTTTCGTGGCGGCGATGCGGGAATGGAAACGCTCGTTCGAGGGCCATGCGCGCTCCTTCGCCGGGCTGCAGATGCGCATCGAGAAGGTGATGAACGTGTCGATCGCGCGCGAGGTCGAGCGGCTGGAACGCCGTCTCCTGGTGCTCGCCACGGTCGGCTCCGCCGGCCCGTTCGTCGGCCTGTTCGGCACGGTCTGGGGCATCATGACCAGCTTCCAGGCGATCGCGGCTTCGAAGAACACCTCTCTGGCGGTGGTCGCGCCGGGCATCGCGGAGGCGCTGTTCGCTACCGCCATCGGCCTGATAGCGGCCATCCCGGCGACGATTTTCTACAACAAGTTCTCTTCGGAGGTGAACCGGCAGGCGCAGCGGTTGGAAGGCTTCGCAGATGAATTTTCAGCCATCTTGTCCCGTCAGATCGACGAGCGGGGATGAGGGCAGGTATAGTGGCATTCGGATCGTGAGTACCACAGCATGGGCATGAGCATGGGCAGCGCGTCCGGTGGCGGTGGTCGCCGCGGTCGGCGCAAGGCGGCCGTGATGGCGGAGATCAACGTCACGCCGATGGTCGACGTCATGCTGGTGCTGCTGATCATCTTCATGGTCGCGGCGCCGCTGCTCACCGTCAACATCCAGGTCGACCTGCCCCAGGCGCAAGGCGGCTCGGCCTCGACGGCCGACGCCAAGCCGCCGCTCGAGGTCACCGTCAAGAAGACCGGCGGCGGCTGCGCGTCGAAGGTGGACGTGTATCTCGGCGACTCGCCGATCGCGATCAACGAGCTTGGGCCGAAGATCAAGGCGATGAAGGAAGCGGGCGCCGGTGGCGCCGACAACGTCGTCAAGATCCGCGGCGACCGCGACGCCTGCTACTCCGACATGATGAAGGTGCTGGGCCTGGCGCGCGACGCCGGCTATCGCGCCAGCATCGTCGTGCTGCCGGATCAGGGCTCATGACGTCAGCAGACCTCATCCGGTTCGTTCGCACGCGCAAGGGGACGGTGCTGTCCGTCGCCCTGCACGTGCTCGTGCTGTGCTGGGGTCTGTTCAGCTTCTCCGCGCGCTCGATGGTGGTGCCGGCGGAGGACCTGGTGCCCGTCGACGTGATCTCGGAGGACAACTCGTCCAAGGCCAAGGCCGGCGCGCTGACGGGCAAGAAGGAATCCCAGAAGCTGCTGGCCGACAAGATCGGCGAGAAGAAGCCGACCGAGGACATCGTCGGCAAGGTTGACACCAAGCAGGTCACCGAGACCGACGCCGCGCCGACGCCGCAGCCCAAGCCGGAGAAGCCGGTCGAGAAGAAGCCCGACCCGCCGAAGCCGGTCGAGAAGCAGCCGGATACGCCCAAGCCCGTGGCCGAAAAGAAGCCGGAGCCGTCGAAGCCCGCGCCGGCCGAGAAGCCGAAGCCGGAAGAGAAGAAGCCCGATCCCTTCAATCCGGACCAGATCGCCAGCGTGCTCAACAAGGACAAGGCGAAGCAGCCGCCGAAGCCGCAGCAGGCCGCCGCCGCGCCTCCGGAGCCGCCGAAGCACAAGAGCGAGCGCAAATACGACTCTGAGAAGATCGCGAGCCTGATCAATCAGAAGGACCCGACGCGGCAGGCGGCGACGGGGGCGGAGCTCAATGCCAATGCGGCGCTCGGCGCAACGCAGGGAACGGCCGAAGCCAACGTTGCGAGCTGGCAGATCGCATTTCAACAAGCGGTCGGTCGCTGCTTCAATCTTCCCTATACCGGCGTCGATGAGGACAAGATCGAGGTCGATATCGACATCCAGCTGCGTCCGGATGGATCGCTGGCCGCCGTGCCGGCCGTCGTTGGGACGCGAGGACCGTCGCGGGTCAGCGTAGCCATGGCGGAGAATGCCAAGCGCGCGGTGGAGAATTGCCAGCCCTATTCGTTCCTGCCGAAGAACCGGTACAATGAGTGGAAGCTCGTACCGACGACATTCAATCTCAAAATGATGAATTCGATGCGAGGCCGAACTTGACGACACCTCCGAAGCGCACGACCGGATTTTTCACGCGGCGCCAGCTGTTGCTGACCGGAGGCGCCGCGATGGCAGCGCTGGGCGCTGGGCCCGCGCTCGCCCAGCAAAAACGCCTGGAGATCATCCCGAGCGGCGAGTTCAAGCCGATCCCGATCGCCGTTCCGCCCTTCGTGCCCGGCGGGGCAGGGGATGCCGATGTCGGCAATGGCGTTGCGCAGGTGATCACCAACAATCTGAAGCGCAGCGGGCTGTTCGTGCCGGTCGACCCGGCTGCGTTTCCCGAGCGCATCAGCAATTTCGAGGCGCCGCCGCAATTCGCGAGCTGGCGTCCGCTCGACCTGCGCGGGCTGGTGACGGGCCGCGCGACGCGGCAGCCGGACGGGCGCCTGAAGGCGGAGTTTCGGCTGTGGGACCCGAACTCGGGCCAGCAGCTCACCGGCCAGCAATATGTGACGGCGCCGGAATATTGGCGGCGCATCGCCCACATCATCTCGGACCAGATCTACACGCAGATGACCGGCGAGAAGGGCTATTTCGACAGCCGCGTCGTGTTCGTCGACGAGAGCGGCCCGTCGGACCGCCGCGTCAAGCGGCTCGCGCTGATGGACCAGGACGGCGCCAACGTCCGCTATCTCACCCGCGGCGCCGACCTCGTGCTGACGCCGCGGTTTTCGCCGTCGAGCCAGGAAATCACGTACATGGAGTTCGGGCAGGGCGACCCGAAGGTCTATCTGTTCAACATCGAGACCGGCCAGCGCGAGATCGTCGGCAACTTCCCCGGCATGTCGTTCTCGCCGCGCTTCTCGCCGGACGGCCAGCGCATCATCCTGAGCCTGCAGCAGGGCGGCAACTCCAACCTGTTCGTGATGGACCTGCGCTCGCGCACGACCACGCGGCTCACCGACACGCCGGCGATCGATACCTCGCCGTGCTACTCGCCGGACGGCAGCCAGATCTGCTTCGAGTCCGATCGCGGCGGCAAGCCGCAGATCTACGTGATGTCCTCCAGTGGCGGGGCAGCGCAGCGCATCTCGTTCGGCGAGGGCAGCTACTCGACGCCGGTGTGGTCGCCGCGCGGCGACTTCATCGCCTTCACCAAGCAGGGCGGCGGCCAGTTCGCGATCGGCATCATGAAGACGGACGGCTCGGGCGAGCGCATCCTCACCGCCGGCTTCCACAACGAAGGGCCGACCTTCTCGCCCAACGGCCGCGTGCTGATGTTCTTCCGTGACCCCGGCGGCACCGCCGGTCCGTCGCTGTACTCGATCGACGTCTCCGGCCGCTTCGAGCAGAAGGTGCCGACGCCGGGCTTCGCCTCGGATCCGGCCTGGTCGCCGCTGTTGTCGTGACGGTGAGCGAGGCTCTGGGCCCGCTCACGTCGTGGTGGACGCGATTTTTCGAGTCGCGCGAGGCGTGTTCTGTGGAAAGGTGGAACTATTAGTTGTAGTAGCCGGGTAGTGTTTGCCTAGTTCTCTGAATTTTCGAGCGAATTCGTGCATTTCGCGAGCGCGGAAACGCTCCGCTAACGATGTTCCCTCAGAAAGACTTCACCTGCGAGCGGTAATGTTTGTGCACCGAACAGGACGCGTGCGCACGAATGCAGCTTGCCACTCAGAATGGAGAAGACGATCGAAAGTTGTCGCCTGCGATCCAGGCGGCTCTCGTCGACTCCCTCTTCCAGGATCCCGGCCCGATGTTCGCCGGCGCACTCTGCGCCGCCGTCGCCGCCGTCATGACCGCGATCAAGAGCGGCGACGTCAATCTGTGGCCGTGTGCCGCGATGCTGATCATCGCAGGGGCGTTCCGTTCGCTCGACATGCGCTACTATCGGAGCCTCTGCGACAACGGTCGCCTCACGCAGGAGGCGGTCGAGCGCTGGGAGGTTCGCTACCAGATCGGCGCCATGATCTATGCGCTGGTGCTCGGCGTGTGGTGCGTAGTCGCCCTTGTCGACAACAGCGACCCGGTGGTGCACCTGATCGCGATCACGGTGACGCTCTGCTACATGTCGGCGGGCGCCGGCCGGACCTACGGGCGGCCTTGGATATTCCATGTCCAGATCCTGCTCGCCTGCGGACCGCTTGCAGTGGCTCTCGCGATCCACGGCAGCCCTTATTACCTGGGCATGGCGGCGTTCTGCGTCCTGTTCTTCGTGTCGCTGAAACATATCTCGACCAATCTGCAGAGGATCTTCGTCCAGGCCTTCGTGGCGCGCGAAAGCGAGGCTGCGCTGGCCAAGCAGTTCGATACGGCCCTGAACAACATGCCGCACGGCCTGTGCATGTTCCGCTCCGACGGGCGTCTGGCCGTGATGAACCACCGCTTCGGCCACATGATGAGCCTGCCGGATGACATCCTGCAGCGTGGCGGCAAGGCGGCCGACATCATCAACGCCTGCGTGATCGCAGGCTCGATCTCCGCTTCGAGCGGCCGGCTGATTCTGGCCGAGATCGAGCACACCAAGACCCATAACGTCATTACCAGCGATCCCGACGTCGCGCGCGACCGGTCGCTGTCCTGGACCTTCCAGCCGATGGCCGACGGCGGCGCCGTGGTCCTGCTCGAGGACATCACCGAGCGCCGGCATGCGGAGGCGCGCATCTCGCATCTGGCGCGCTATGACGAACTCACGACCTTGCCGAACCGCGTCAGCTTCCGCGACGAGATCGAACGGCTGCTCAGGATTCCGCAGCGGCACGGCGAATTGTCCGCGCTGCTGTTCGTCGATCTCGACCGCTTCAAGCAGGTCAACGACACGCTCGGCCACCCCTGCGGCGATCAACTGCTCTGCGCGGTCTCCGAGCGCCTGCGCGACATGCTGCGTCCGGAAGACTTCGTCGCGCGCTTCGGCGGCGACGAGTTCGTGGTGTTCCAGCGCAACATCCGCTCCAACGATGACGCGGCCATGCTGGCGCGCCGGATCGTCGACCAGCTCAGCGAGCGCTACAAGATCGACAATCATCTGGTCGAGATCGGCGCCAGCGTCGGCATCGCCATGACTGGGCCGGGGATCAGCGCCGACACGCTATTGAAGAACGCCGACATGGCGCTGTACCGCGCCAAGGCCGAGGGACGGGGCACCTTCTGCTTCTTCCGCGACGAACTCGCCCAGACGGTGGAAGCGCGCCGCATCCTCGAGCTCGATCTGCGCAAGGCGCTGGCGAACGAGGAGTTCGAGCTGTTCTATCAGCCGCTGGTCAATCTGAAGTCCGGCAAGATCTCGACCTGCGAGGCGCTGCTGCGCTGGAATCACCCGGTGCGCGGCACGGTCTCGCCGGTCGACATCATTCCCGTCGCCGAGGACATGGGCCTGATCGTCGATCTCGGCCGCTGGATCCTGCGCAAGGCCTGCCTCGAATGCATGAAATGGCCGGATGCGGTCAGCGTCGCCGTCAACTTCTCGCCGCAGCAGTTCCATCAGCGCGATGTGCTCAGTGAGGTCCGCTACGCGCTCGAAGTGTCCGGGCTGCCGCCGCATCGGCTCGAGATCGAGATCACCGAATCCTCGCTGTTGCGCAACACCCAGCTCACGCACGATGTGCTGTCGCAATTGCATATGCTCGGGGTTCGTATTTCGCTCGACGATTTCGGCACCGGCTATTCGAGCCTCAGCTATTTGCACAACTTCCCGTTGGAGAAGGTCAAGATCGATCGCTCTTTCCTCGAAGGCATCGACAGCGATCGGCCGCTGACCCTGTTGCGCGGTGTCGCAAGATTGTCCGCCGATCTCGGCATGTCGGTGGTGGTGGAGGGCATCGAGACCAACGAGCAGCTCGAACTGGTCAGCGCCGACGGCACGGTCACCGAGGCGCAGGGCTATCTGTTCAGCCGGCCTGTCCCCGCAATCCGCATCCGACAGCTCCTGAATGCCTCGCATGGGCGCCGTTCCAGCGACGGGGCGATCGCGGCCGCCGGCGGGACACGTTCGATCGCTTGATCGCCCGACCTCCGCCTTGATGCGGACGTGCCGCGAAGATCGACCGGTGCTGGAGGCGAGCTCTGTGCGTAGCATCCCGCCGGCCCTCTCTACGAGCGTGGCTCGCACGTGAATGGCGATGTGACAACCCCACGTCGCACCATTCGGAAACATTGCACGCGTCTACCAAGCGAATCCGTTTCGATTTGACACGCAAGTGATCCGAAGCAATCCGTCCGGTGCAGCGTCCAATCCCGTAAGTCACGGTTGCTCCTCCGGGATTCTGCGAGCCGTTAACTTTGTACCGCCGAAAGCTTTGCGTCGGCATTAACCCGCTGTTAAGCTCATACTGCTCGTAGGAGTTGTGTGAGAAGGGGTTGCGGATGAAGTCGGCGGCTAGAGTAAGTGCCGTTGCTGAACAGAAGTCGGATGTGCTGGAGAACGTGGACTATCGACTGGCGCTGACTGTTGAGGACAAGGACGAGATCTATCGGCTGCGCTACCGCGCCTATCTGCGCGAAGGCGCCATCCTCCCGTCGCCCAGCGAACGCGTCACCGACGAATATGACGATCTTCCCAACAGCTTCATCTTCGGCGTCTACGTCAATGGCGAGCTCTACAGCTCGATCCGCATCAGCGTCGTGAACTCGCAATGGCGCCGATCGTTGTCCTCGGACATGTTCGCCGACTTGCTGCATCCCGAGCTTGATCGCGGGAAGGTCATCATCGACCCGACACGGTTCGTCGCCGACCATGAGAAGGCGCGGCTGTTTCCGGCGCTTCCCTATGTGACGGTCCGGCTCGGCTACGTCGCCTGCGCCCACTTCAATGCGGACATCGGTCTCGCCAACGTCCGCCCCGAGCATCGCGCCTTCTACAAGAAGGTGTTCCTGCAGGAACCATGGGGTGAGCCGCGGCTCTACTCCGGCCTCACCAAGCCGGTCGGCCTGGTGGCGGCGCATTACCCTTCGATCCGCGATCGCGTGTTCCAGCGCTTTCCGTTCATGCGCTCGAGCGCGTTCGAACGGCGGATGCTGTTCGATCGTCCCGCGCCGGACGCCTTCACTGATTCGTTCAGGATTCAGGCGGTCGCGAAGGCCGGCTGATCATCGGCCGATATCGGGGCCAGTTCGGCCGTCTGGCCGGTTCACACCGTGGCCCTGATGCAAAATTCAGCGAAAAAGCGCCCTGCTGCAGGCGTCGCGCCGCTTGCCTTCACCCTGGCGCCACATTTACAACCCATTAACCATCGCGGTCGCTTTTCGGGTTTCGTTAGCATTTGACGGGGTTCGGCAAGACCCCATCAAGGTTGACGGAACGTTCGCTTAACCATCGCCCTGTAGACCGGATGGCAGTCTAAGAACGTGAGCGTGGAGGCTCCGGGAATGAAATATCAGATGCGTATCCTCCAGGGATTGAAGTTGGCCGCCGTGCTGGCCGTGGCGCTGTCGATGGGCGCCTGCGCCAACAAGAATCTCACCGGGGCCGACGGGGCGATGGCCAGCGCTGCGACTCCAGGCAGCCAGCAGGACTTCGTCGTGAATGTCGGCGATCGCGTCTTCTTCGAGAGCGATCAGACCGATCTCACGCCGCAGGCGATCGCGACCTTGGAGAAGCAGGCGCAGTGGCTGCAGAGCTATCCGCGCTACTCCTTCACGATCGAGGGCCATGCCGACGAGCGCGGCACCCGCGAGTACAACATCGCGCTGGGCGCGCGGCGCGCGCAGTCGGTCCGCAACTTCCTGGTGTCGCGCGGCATCGACCAGGGCCGCATGCGCACGATCTCCTACGGCAAGGAGCGGCCGGTGGCGGTTTGTAACGATATCTCGTGCTGGTCGCAGAACCGCCGTGCGGTGACGGTCCTGAACGCCAGTTCATAAAGCTGAACGAATCCGTTGCTGATGAAGCCGGCGTCGCCCATCGACGCCGGCTTCATTGTATGTGATCGGCGGGTCTTGTCGGGCTTGGTCTTGTCTTCGCTTGAACGTCATTTGTCTCTATCGCATTTCTGCTTTACAGCCTCGCTCACAGGCCTGTTTTCAATGTCTCGCCGATCCGGTCGTCAGGGCAGCATGTCATTCATGTTTCTTCCACGGAGCGCCGCCGCGATCCTCGCAGCGCTCGTCGTTTTCTCGTGTCAGGCACTTTCGTCGCGGGCGCTCGCCCAGACCGACGATGATCCCGAGATCCGGATCCAGCGGCTCGAAAACCAGCTCCGGCAACTGACCGGTCAGAACGAGGAGCTGCAATATCGCAATCGCCAGCTCGAGGAGCGGCTGCGGCAACTGCAGAGCGCAGCGCCGGGCGGCGCCGCCGCGGCACAGCCGGGCGCGGCCGCGCCGGCGCAGGCCAATCCCGCCTACGGCCAGCCTCCACAGCCGGCCTACGGGCAGCAGCAATATGGCCAGCAGCAGTACGGCCAGCCGCAACAGGCCTCTCCCCAGCAGCAGCCGGGCTATGCGCAGCCGCAGGCCGGCGCGCCGGTGCAAATCGTCCAGGAGCCCGCGGCCCCTGGCCGGGGCCGCCGCGGCGATGCGTTCGATCCGAGCCAGAATCCGACGGCTCCCGGCGCCCCGCAAGCGCTCGGCGGCGGCCAGTTGCCGATCCAGCCGGGTGGCGGCCAGGCCGCCGGCCGTCCCGCCGGCGATCCCACGACTCTCGCCAACACGGGCGGTCGCTATCCCCAGGGCGCGCCGCCGGCCGCTGCTCCCGGCGCTGGCGGACTGGAGACCGCGCCGCCGCGGCAGACGCCGCGCGACGAATACGACCTCGGCATTGGCTACATGCAGCGCCGCGACTACGCGCTGGCCGAGCAGACGATGCGCAACTTCACCCAGAAATATCCGAACGATCCGATGGTCGGCGACGCGCAATATTGGCTCGGCGAGAGCTTCTACCAGCGTCAGCAATATCGCGATGCAGCCGAGGTCTTCCTCGCCGTGACGACGAAATACGAGAAGTCGGGCAAGGCGGCGGATGCGCTGCTCCGGCTCGGCCAGTCGCTGGCCGCGCTGAAGGAGAAGGAGGCGGCCTGCGCCGCGTTCGGCGAAGTGACGCGCAAATATCCGCGCGCGTCGGCGGGCGTGAAGGCGACGGTCGATCGCGAGCAGAAGCGGGTGAAGTGCTGAACGCCCCCGGGCGAGGGTAGGCCTCTCGCCTACGACCGACGGGGCGGGTAGGCTGCGGCGCCATGTCGAAGGCCGGTTCCGAAGATGATCTTGCGATCTCCGCCGCCGAAGCGGAGCGCCTGTTCGCGCCGCTTTCGGCGGCGCCCGTGCTGGTGCTCGCCGTATCGGGCGGTCCGGATTCGATGGCTCTGATGTGGCTCGCGGCGCGGTGGCGCGCGGGGCTTGCGCAGGGGCCGCGCCTTGTGGCTGTGACGGTCGACCATGCTCTGCGGCGCGACTCCGCCCGTGAAGCCCGCATGGTGAAGGAGACCGCGCGGCGGCTCGCAATTCCACATCGGACCTTGCGTTGGAACGATGAGAAGCCGGACACCGGGATTCCCGAAGCGGCGCGCCTGGCAAGATACCGCCTGCTGGCGCGCGCGGCGCGGCAGGCGGGCGCCGGACACGTCGTCACCGCCCACACCCGTGACGACCAGGCCGAGACCGTGCTGATGCGGCTCCTGCGTGGCAGCGGCATTGCGGGGCTCGCGGCGATGGCACCGCTCAGCGAGCGTGAAGGGCTGTTGCTGGCGCGGCCTCTGCTCGACGTTGCCAAGGTCAGGCTGGTGGCGACGCTGCGCTCGGCCGGGATCCCCTTCGCAGATGATCCGACCAATCAAGATCCCGCCTTCACCCGGCCGCGGCTGCGCGCCCTGATGCCGGCTCTGGCCGCCGAGGGCGGCGATGCCCGGACGCTGGCGACGCTGGCCGACCGGCTCGGACGGGCCAATGCCGCGATCGAATTGATGGCGGATGGCGCCGAACGCTATCTCGCATTGCGAGCGGCCGGCACCGGGCCCGGACAGGCGGATCACGGCGAGACCTTCGAGGCGCGCGCCTTTGTCGCACTCCCGGCAGAAATCAGACTGAGGCTGCTGATGCGCGCCATCAATCGCATTGGCACTGAAGGTCCCGTGGAACTCGGCAAGGCCGAGGCGCTGCTGGCGCGACTAGACCGGACTCTTGCGGGGAACTCAGATGGTGGTACGTCTGCTCCGGGCAGGCTAAAACAGACCCTGGCTGGTGCACTGGTAAGCATGACGCGAGGCGCGATCCGCATCACGCCCGCGCCGCCGCGGCGGTCGGGCGCGACTTGAAGCGGCTCGTCGCTTTCGCGGACCCTTAACCACCGGCCCTGGCAGCGGTTTCCCGCGCCATTTTTTGAGCGGGAATCGGGCTAGGATGCGATAAATAGTCCTTTCTAGTTCCCTTGGCATTGCCGCGAGTGGTACCTAGATTACGAGACGGTCGACCGGGGGATTCCCTCGTGGCTACCCAGGGATGAGTCCGAGGACGAACGGCCGCGATCCGCGCGACCACGAAGGAAAATCGATGAACGCCAATCTGCGCAATTTCGCCCTTTGGGTCATTATTGTCCTGTTGCTGTTGGCGCTGTTCACACTCTTCCAGAACCCGGGGCAACGCGCGTCGTCGACCGACATCAACTTCTCGCAGTTGTTGACCGAGGTCGATCAGGGCAATGTGCGCGACGTCGTGATCCAGGGGCCGGAGATTCACGGCACCTTCAAGAACGGCTCGTCGTTCCAGACCTACGCGCCGAGCGATCCGAACCTCGTGAAGCGCCTGTACGACGCCAAGGTCAACATCCAGGCCAAGCCGCCCGGCGACAACGTGCCGTGGTTCGTGTCGCTGCTGGTGTCGTGGCTGCCCTTCATCGCGCTGATCGGCGTCTGGATCTTCCTCTCCCGGCAGATGCAGGGCGGCGCCGGCAAGGCGATGGGCTTCGGCAAGTCGCGCGCCAAGATGCTGACCGAGGCGCACGGCCGGGTGACGTTCGAGGACGTCGCCGGCGTCGACGAGGCCAAGCAGGACCTGCAGGAGATCGTCGAATTCCTGCGCGATCCCGGCAAATTCCAGCGGCTCGGCGGCCGCATTCCGCGCGGCGTGCTGCTGGTCGGCCCTCCCGGCACCGGCAAGACGCTGATCGCGCGTGCGGTGGCCGGCGAAGCCAACGTGCCGTTCTTCACCATTTCGGGTTCTGACTTCGTCGAGATGTTCGTCGGCGTCGGCGCCAGCCGCGTCCGCGACATGTTCGAGCAGGCCAAGAAGAACGCGCCCTGCATCATCTTCATCGACGAAATCGACGCCGTCGGTCGCCATCGCGGCGCCGGTCTCGGCGGCGGCAATGACGAGCGTGAGCAGACCCTCAATCAGTTGCTGGTCGAGATGGACGGCTTCGAGGCCAACGAGGGCGTGATCCTGATCGCAGCCACCAACCGGCCCGACGTGCTCGATCCTGCCCTGATGCGTCCCGGCCGCTTCGACCGCCAGGTCGTGGTCTCGAACCCGGACATCATCGGCCGCGAGCAGATCCTCAAGGTTCATGTCCGCAAGGTGCCGCTGGCGCCGGACGTCAACCTCAAGACCATCGCCCGCGGCACGCCCGGCTTCTCCGGCGCCGACCTGATGAACCTCGTCAACGAGGCTGCTCTGACCGCCGCTCGTCGCAACAAGCGGATGGTAACGCAGTCCGAGTTCGAGGAGGCCAAGGACAAGGTGCTGATGGGCGCCGAGCGCCGCTCGATGGTGATGACCGAGGAAGAGAAGATGCTGACCGCCTATCACGAGGCGGGACATGCGATCGTCGGCCTCAACGTCCCGAGCCACGACCCGATCCACAAGGCCACCATCATTCCGCGCGGCCGCGCGCTCGGCATGGTGCAGTCGCTGCCCGAGGCCGACCGTCACTCGCATACGCGTGAGTGGTGCGTCTCGAAGCTCGCGATGATGTTCGGCGGCCGCGAGGCCGAGGTGCAGAAGTTCGGTGCGGAGAAGGTGACCAATGGCGCCACCGGCGACATCCAGCAGGCCACCAACCTCGCCCGCGCGATGGTCATGGAATGGGGCATGTCGGACAAGCTCGGCCGCGTGCGCTACCAGAGCAATGAGCAGGAGGTCTTCCTGGGTCATTCGGTGGCGCGCTCGACCAACATCTCCGACGATACCGCCCGCCTGATCGACTCCGAAATTCGCGGCCTGATCGAGGCCGGCGAGCAGGAGGCGCGCCGCATCATCACCGAGAAGCGCGACGACTGGGAAGCGATCGCCCAGGCGCTGCTCGAATACGAGACGCTGACCGGCGAGGAGATCAACGACCTCCTGAAGGGCAAGAAGCCGAACCGCGAATCGGCGGTCGAGCCGTCGACGCCGCGCGCGTCGGCCGTGCCGCCGGCCGGCAAGCCGCGGCCGCGGCCCGATCCGGGCCTCGAGCCGCAGCCCCAGGCGTGAGTCAGGGTTGATATGCAACGGACTTCCGACGGTCAGCCTATCTGATCCGGAAGATCGAGAGAGACGACAGGCCCGGCTTACAGCCGGGCTTTTCGTTTGTTTGGAGTCGGGCCGGCGGCAGTCCGATTCGCGCGCGGTGGGCGCGCGTTCTGTTTGTCACGTCTTTCGTTGACGGGGTGCTGCGCCGCCGACCGCGCCGGAGGCGCCGCGCGTATCACGGCTTGTCGAACCAGGCCTTCCACTGCGGGACGGCGGTGGCGAACGTGCCGCGATGGCTGGTTGGTCCCGTCGACACCGCCTCGACCTTGCTGTTGCCGGCCCCGATCGCCTGCTGATAGGTCATCGCCAGCCGGCCGAGACCGGTCGAGATTGCCTCGTCGGTCTCGCCGTAATAGTTGCGCACCGGCGTCTTGATGATCCAGCGATAGGCTTGCGTCTGCGCGACCAGGCGGCCGTAGGCCGACGCAGCGAAATACTGCGCATCGAAATAATCGGGCTTGAGCAGCTTGTGCAGATCGGTTGGGACGTCGGCGACGTTGAAGGGGGCGCGCTCATAGGCCTTGCGGGCGACGTCGTAATAGGTGTCGCTGATCACCGAGCGCGCCAGCCCCGGCACCGCATAGTAGTTCTCGAACGCGAACGCCGACAGGATGAACAGCGAATTGACCCAGGCGGCGTCGTTCTTGCGCGGGAAGTTCAGGAAGCCGTTCAGCGCGACGAACACATCGACCGGCGCGCTCGCCGTCGCCGCTGCCGCGACCTGCACGCCGGCGCTTTCGAGCTTCTCGAGAAAGGCCATGGTCACGAAGCCGCCTTGCGACCAGCCGGCGATGTCGAGCCTGGCGCTCGTCAGCTTCATCTGGTCGAGCACGGCGCGGCTCGCCCGCAGCATGTCGTAAGTGGCCTGCTGATGGCTGGCCTTCACCATGTAGCCTTCTGGCTCGGTCGAGATGCCCATCCCGAAATAGTCGGCGCCGATCAGCAGATAGCCTTGTCCTGCGAACTGCGCGATCATCAGCTGCGTCTCGGGCGACTGCTCCGGAAACGATGGCACCTCCTGCTTTCCGTACACCGTGCCGTGCTGATAGGACACCATCGGCAGGCTGGTCTCGCCGGTCTCGGGCACCGCGAGCAGGCCGCTCGCCGTGATCGGCTTGTTGCCGCGCTCGGGCACGACTGAGGCATAGGTTACGCGATAGAGCCGCACGGCGTTGCGGGCCGGGGTGTAGGTCACCGGGACGCCGGCGAATTTCGGCGTATCGACGGTGAGGATGGTGTTCAGCCGGGCGACGTCCCAGCGGGCCAGATACTCATAGCTCACGTCGGAGGAGACGCGGACCGGACCCTTGTCCTGGGCGCGGCTTGCGGCCGGCCAAATGGTGCAGACGAGCAGCGCGATGAGGGCGCGATAAACGAACATGGGATCTCCCCGGCCTGCCGCCGTTGGTTGCATTCGGACCCCTGCGATACAGATCGCGCGTAAACAATCGGTGCGGCGCCGGCGGTCGCGCGCCGTCGCCCACGCTTAAGCCTTCTTCAAGCGTCCCCGCCTATGTCTCGATCGGGAGGCGCCCATGCAGGCGCGGGGCGAGGTCCAGATGGCTGACAATCCTGATGCCGCCGCGATCCCATCGCAGCGTCGTGACGTTCCGCTCGGCCTGTTCGCGGCCTGCTTCGCGCTCGCCTGCATCAACGCCTCGTTCTTCCCGGCCGGGCTGTGGTCGGGCACCTGGATCTGGGACCAGGCGGGTCTCGGCATTCCCACCGATTTCGTTAATGTCTGGGCGGCCGGCAAGCTGGCGCTGCAGGGACATCCGGCGCTGGCCTGGGACTGGGACGTGCAGCGCCAGGTCGAACTCGACCTGCTGCGGCAGGATTTCCCGGGCTACTTTGCCTGGCACTATCCGCCGCCGTTCCTGTTCGTCGCAGCGTTCCTGGCGCAGTTTCCCTACACGCTCGCCTTCGTCGGCTGGGTCTATGCCAGCTTTGTTCCCTATGCGCTCGCGATGCGCGCGATCGTCGGCCGCGGCTTCGGCCTGCTGCTCGCAGCCGGCTTTCCGGCCCTGTTCTCGAACGCGCTGGTCGGGCAGAACGGATGCCTCACTGCCGCGCTCGTCGGCGGCACGCTCTATCTGCTGCCGGTGCGGCCGGTGCTGGCGGGGATCTGTCTCGGGCTCCTGACCTACAAGCCGCAATATGGCCTGCTCTTCCCGATCGTGCTGATCGCCACCCAGCGCTGGACAGCCTTCGTCTCTGCGAGCGTCACCGGCATCGTTCTGGCGCTGCTGTCATGGCTCGCCTTCGGGCCGGAGAGCTGGCAGGCCTTCTTGCATTGGCTGCCGATGTTCTCGCAGGCGTTCCTGACCGAGGGCAAGGCGACCTGGTGGAAGCTGCAGAGCCTGTTTTCGCTCGTGCGCTATTTCGGCGGCTCGGAAGCGCTCGGCTGGACCTTCCAATGGGTGCTGACCGCAGCCGTTGCGGTCGTGCTGGTGACGCTGTGGCGCAGCCCGGTGCGCTACGCGCTGAAGGCGGCGGCGCTGGCCGTCGGGCTGCTGCTGACGACACCCTATTTGTTCATGTACGACATGATGGTTCAGGCCATCGCGGTGGCATGGCTGGTGCGGATCGGCCTCGCCGAGGGCTTTCGCCGCTACGAGCTGCCCGCGCTCGGCGGCATCGCGGCGCTTCAGATCACGTTCATGCTGTCCGGGATTCCGCTCGGGCTTGCGGCCAATCTGATCCTGGCCGGCCTGGTGCTGGCGCGCGCCGGCTCGTGGTGGCGTCGGCAGCCGACGCCCGCCGCGGCGGCGCTCGCGAGCGCCTGACACACTGGTTGGGGCCGGGCAGGGTCATGATTTCCCTTGTCTTCCTTCGTGAACAAGTGTTCAGTTCTTCCCAGCCATTTGTGAGGTCGATCCTCCAAAAACACTGAACCAGCGTTCGCCGGGTGCCCTGGACGAGCGCGTCCGGGACGAGAAACGCCATGGTCTATCGGCGAACCCATCAGGTCGTGAAGCGGCTCGCGGCTCGCCGCAGCGCGATCCTGGCTGCCGCCCGCGAAACCGCCGCGGAAGGCGGCATGTCTGCCGTCCAGATCGCCCCGGTGGCGATCCGGGCCAATGTCGCAGCCGGCACCGTCTATCGCTACTTTCCCTCCAAGGCGGATCTGATCTCGGAGCTGATCGCGGAAGTCTCGCGCGATGAGCTGGCCGCCGTCCGGCGCGCCGCCGATGCCGCGCCAGGTCCATCCTCGGCGCTGGCTGCCGCGGTGTCCACGGTCGCAGTGCACATCCTGTCGCAGCGCAAGCTCGCCTGGGGCATCCTGGCCGAGCCGGTCGACGTCGACGTGACGGCGTCACGGATCGCGAGCCGCCGCGAGATCGTCGGCGAGATCGCCTCGCGGATCGACGCGGCCGTCCGTGCCGGCCATCTTCCGGCGCAGGACACCCAGTTGGCCGCGACCGCGCTGCTCGGCGCGCTGCACGAGGCGCTGGTGGGGCCGCTGGCGACCGAGAATCCCGACGACCCCGCCAAGCTCCGCGACACCGTTCAGGCGGTCACCCTGCTGGCGCTGCGCGCGGTCGGCGTCATGGATGCGCGTGCGCGCGGTCTCGTCGTGCAGGCCGTGCTGCCGGTCAGGAGCCTGGTCGGCGCGTAGTCAGCGCCACCATGCCTTACCCTTCGGACGCAAGGCCGCGCTTAAGCAAGGATTCACCCGTCGCGGCGATGGTGAGGCGGGCGTGCCGCGAGAGCACCGCCTTGCCCCACTCCAGGTGCCTCCTCAGACGATGTCGATTGCACGCAACCCTCTGGCGACGCGCCTCGTCATCGCCGGATCGGCCGCCGCCGGCGCTGTCTATGCATCTCTCGCCGGCGAGGACATCAACTGGGACTGGCAGAACTATCACGACTATGCCGGCTTCGCGCTGCTGCATGGCCGCTTCGACATCGACGTCGCGCCTGGCGGCTTTCAGAGCTTCCTCAATCCGCTGATCTACCTGCTGCCTTACGCGGTCCGCCACGGGCTCGATGCGCCGTGGTGGGGCGTCGCGCTGGGCGCGCTGCACGGCCTCAATCTCGCGCTGGTCTATTGGGTTGCGCGCGTGCTGCTCCGGCGCGCGGCTGACGCGTTCACGCTCAGCGCCGCGCTCATCATCGCCGCCCTCAGTCCGATGGCGCTGTCCGAGGTCGGCACCAGCTTCGCCGACATTCTCACGACCATTCCGATCCTCGCCGGCATCGCGCTGATCTTCGGGGAGGACGATGAGCGCGGCCGACGTTTCGTCGCCGCTGGCCTGCTGATCGGCGCGGCCACGGGACTGAAGCTCACCAATGCGACGTTTCTGGTCGGAGCCGGCGTGTCGCTGCTGCTGGTGGCGCGGCCGTGGCGCGCGATCGTCGCATTCGGCGCGGGCAGTTCGGCCGGCGTGATCGTGACCGCGGGGCCGTGGGCATTGAAGATGGCGCGCGACTACGGCAGCCCGCTGTTTCCATTCTACAACACGATCTTCCGCTCGCCCGAAGCGCCGCAGGCCTCGATCGTCGATACGCGCTTCATGCCGCAGGGACTGCTCGACGCGCTCGCCTATCCGTTCTACTGGGTGATCGGCAAGCATCCCTCGTCGGAATGGCCGTTCCGCGATCCGCGTTTCGCCGTCGTGATCGTGCTGCTCATCGCGCTGATCGTCACCGGCCTGTGGCAGCGGCGCGAGGTGCTGCCGCTGCGCGACCGGCGCCTCCTGATCTTCTTCTGGCTCAGCTACGTCCTGTGGATGCTGGCCTTCTCGATCCAGCGCTATCTGATGCCGCTCGAGCTGTTGTCGGCGCCGCTGATCGTGCTGCTGCTCATCCGCCTGGTCGATGCTTGGCGTGCAGACGCTGGGCCGGTCGCGTCACCATCGCGGCGGATGACGCAGGCCGTCACGGTGATGGCCGCGCTCGGCATCGCGCTGGCGTCGCAGCCGACCGACTGGATGCGGCGGCCATGGTCAGATCCCTACCGGCCGCAGCTCGCGGCGGACCTGCAACGTCCCGCGACGTTCCTGCTGCTGCAGAAGCCGCTCGGCTACGTCACGTCGTTCCTGCCACAGGGCTCGCGCGTTTATCAGTTGTCGGAGCTCGTGGTGCCGATCGTGCCCGGCGGCGTGCTGGACCACCGGGTTCGCAACGGCCTGGCCAATCCGCTGCCGGGAGGCGTGTGGGCGCTGTATTTCTCCAAGAGCCCGGCCGACAACCCGCCGCGGCTCGAGGTGCTTGCGGACTATGATCTCCAGATCGATGCGTCGCGTGGCTGCGAGCGCATCCCCGGCGCCGCCGGCATTGCCATCGAGGCCTGTCCGGTGATCGCGCGGGCCAAGCCCCCGTCCACGGCCGGACTGGGCGCGATCGATAGGACCCAATAGGTCGTCTCAGATATGGGCGTCGCTCGACGGCCCGACATAGGCGATGCGCACCATGTTCGTGGTGCCGGGTGTGCCGAGCGGCACGCCGGCGACGATGATGACTCGCTGTCCGGCGCGGACGAAGCCGTCGCGGAACGCGATCGAGCCGGCGCGCTCGACCATGTCGTCCTGGTCGCGCGCGTCCTCGGCCACCACGCAGTGCACGCCCCACACGACCGACAAGCGGCGTCCGGTCGCCAGGTTCGGGGTGATCGCGACCACCGGCGGCTTCGGCCGCTCGCGCGCGACGCGGATCGCGGTGGAGCCGGACGAGGTCCAGCAGATGATCGTAGGAAGATCGAGATTTTCGGCGATCCGCCGTGCGGCTTCGGCGATCGCATCGCCCGCGGTCGATTCCGGCTCGGGACGCTGCGCCGCGATCACCGAGCGATAGACCACGTCGCGCTCGACCTCCTCGCCAATGCGGTTCATGGTCGAGACCGCCTCGACCGGGTATTTGCCGGCGGCCGACTCGGCCGACAGCATGATCGCGTCGGCGCCTTCATAGACCGCAGTGGCGACGTCGGAGACCTCGGCGCGCGTCGGCACCGGCGACTGGATCATCGATTCCAGCATCTGTGTCGCGACCACCACCGGCTTGCCGGCGCGGCGTGCCAGCCGCGTCATCTGCTTCTGCAGGCCGGGCACGCGCTCCAGCGGCAGCTCGACGCCAAGGTCGCCGCGCGCCACCATCAAAGCATCGGAGACGTCGACGATGTCGTTGAGCCGGTCGATCGCCTGCGGCTTCTCGATCTTCGACATCACGGCGGCGCGGCCGCGGATGATCTTCTTGGCTTCCAGCACGTCGTCGGCGCGCTGCACGAAGGACAGCGCGATCCAGTCGATGCCGATGTTCAAGGCTGCATCGAGGTCGGCCCGGTCCTTCGGCGTCATCGCCGAGACCGGCAGGTCGGTGTCCGGCAGGCTCACGCCCTTGCGGTCGGACATCTTGCCGCCGATCACGACCCGGGTGACGGCGCGGGTTGGCGAGGTCTCCTCGGCGATCAGCCGCACCTTGCCGTCATCCAGCAGCAGCGCATGTCCCGGCTGCAGGGCGGCCAGGATTTCCGGATGCGGCAGATGGACCCGCGTCGCATCGCCCGGTGTCTTGTCGGAATCGAGCACGAAGCTCTGGCCGTTGTTGAGCTGAACCGGGCCGTCGGCGAAGGTGCCGAGCCTGAGCTTCGGACCCTGGAGATCGACCAGAATGCCGATCGGGCGGCCGTAGCTCGCTTCGACGCTGCGGATCGTCGTCACCAGCTCCCGCAGCTTGTCGTGCGGGGTGTGGCTCATGTTGATCCTGAATATGTCGGCCCCGGCCTCGAACAGCTTGCGAATCATCGCGCTGTCCGAGGAGGCGGGGCCGAGCGTGGCGAGGATCTTGATGCGTCGCAGCCGCCTCATGGCTTGGGTGCTTGCCCTGGCGGCAGGGCCGGTGCGGCTGCCGGCGGCGCACCCTGCGGCCCATTGGGCAGACCTGGAACGTTGCCTCCGGGTCCCAACGTGCCGGGAATTCCGGGCACGCGCTGCTGCGCCGGCTGCTCATTGGCCTCCGTGAGCTGCACCGTCCAGGCGCGCTGGTCCCCGGTGTCGACCTCGAAGAAGCCGGTGCGGTCGAAGCCACGCGCCAGGCAATTGTCGGTGCCCTTGATGGTGAATTCCTTGTCGCGCGAGCACATGAAGGCCTGTCCCGACCATTCACCGCCGCGGTCATAGTCGAGCGCGTAGATGTAATAATAGCGCGCCACCAGCGTGCCCTTGAGAAGGGTCTCGCAGCTGCGTGACGACACGTTCCACCAGCCTTCCGTGGTCCAGCCTTCGGCGTCCTTGTAGCCGAGGGCGATCCCGACCCGGCTGGAGGTGTTGTTGCAGAGCCGGAAATCGGCGGCCGCCGGAGTGGACGACAGACAGAGCGCGGCCAGCCCAAGCAGCGAAAGCAGTCCGTAGCCAGGGCGGAAGGGATTGCGATGCAGGAGAGAGGAGATTTTGGGGATCATTGCGCGACGCTATATCAACCGTTGAACGATGTCGCTGGGCTTGGCTGCGGCTGTCAACGCCATGACGATCTCGTGCGAAGCCGCTGCGATCCAGCGCCTCGCTCCTCCTGACGGCGCTGCGATATGGCCAAATCTGCGACGAAGCCTCATTATATAGCAGACATCCGTCATGGCGCGGAACAGGGAACAAAGAGATGACGATGGACAGCACCACCCGGACCGAACTCGAAGCCGCCGCCTTTCGCCGGCTCGTCGAGCATCTGCGGACCAGAACCGACGTTCAGAACATCGATCTGATGAATCTGGCGGGGTTCTGCCGCAACTGCCTCTCCAACTGGCTGAAGGACGCCGCCGACGCCCAGGGGGCGCCAATGACCAAGGACGAGAGCCGCGAGGCGGTCTATGGCATGCCTTACGAGGAATGGAAGGCGAAGTACCAGCGCGAGGCCAGCGCCGAGCAGCGCGAAGCCTTCAAGAAGGCGCATCCGGGCCACTGATTCCGAAACGAGCGCGCAGGAGACGCGCTTTACTGCCTTTCGCGCGCGAGCCCAGACTTGGCAGGGGCTTCGAAGGCGAATCGGGTCCTGCGCAGGATGGTGACGAAACACAAGTGGCGCGGCCGGCTTGCGTGGGCTTCACGCTGCGCAGGCCAACAAGATGTGGGCCGCTCTGTGGATGAGGGCGATGTCGCCTTGACGCGGGGCACGCCAGATTTGAGGGTCGCGGCGAACATGTAGCGCCCTTTGGCGCCTTCCTTGGACACACGAGTTCCACTCAGGAGTATCAGATGGCCACCTCCGCCGCCGCGAAGGACGACGACTCGCCCGCGACCCGCTTTGCCGTAGACCAGCTCAAGTCGATCATCGAGCGGATCGAGCGTCTCGAGGAGGAGAAGAAGGCGATCTCCGAAGACATCAAGGACGTCTACGCCGAGAGCAAGGGCAATGGCTTCGACGTCAAGGCGCTGCGCACGATCATCCGGCTGCGCAAGCAGGACCCGAACGAGCGCCAGGAAGAGGAAAGCATCCTCGAGACGTATATGCAGGCGCTCGGAATGATCTGAGCAGCCGGCCTCGCTCACCCGGAGGAGACCTCGGCTGCCCCTGACGGGGGATTCGCTTTCTCCCGGTTCGCGCCGGCGGCATGCGGCCATCGACGCTGCACTCCAGCTCGTCAATGCTGAGGAGAACGACGAACCGGCTGCCGCGGCGTCAGCGCAAGGCTGCCGCGCGCATGGCGAAGGATTTGGTTTCGAGCTTGACGATTGCCGGCCCTGTGAACTGATCGTAGCTTAGTCCCGGCGTCGGCTCGGCGGTGAAGCTCATCGCCAGCGCGACCTGCGGCTTGACGAAATAGCTGCGCATCACGGTGAGGTCCACGTCGCCCATTTTCGTCACGGACATCGATGACGACGCGCTCGGCGTCAGCATGATGGCCCGCATCCAGGTCGAATCGGGACCCTTGGCCGCCGAGATTCGCGTCGCCATCGTGATGGCGCCGTCCTGACCTTGGCCGTTCTTCGCGGCCGCGGGGGCGGCCTCAGGCACCGGCGCGACGCTGCGGGTCGCCGGGCGGGAGTTTCGCACCGGGATGGGGGCCGTGGAGGCGACATTGGCGCGATCGAGCGGAGAGGAGGCCGGGGGTGCGAAGGCCATGGCCTGCATCAGGCTTGCGGTCTGCTGCTGATCGATCGATGACAGCGCACGGCGCGCCGTGATCGCGGCAACCTGCTCGGGGGTGGCCTGCTTCGGCGTGCCGGGATTGTCACCCCAGAAGCCGCGCGAATTGATGATGTCGGCGACGCTCTGCGGCGCGCCGTCCCTGGATTTGCTGCCGACGGCGCTTGTCGTTTCGGACTTCGTCTCGGGCTTGGTCGCCGCGGGCTGAGCGGCAGATTGCGCATCCGCGGAGGCCAATTGCAGGGCATTGGCGATCTTGCCGCGCGTGGTGGCGGCTTTGCTGTCCAGCGATCGCTCGACGGTCCGGCCGTCCTTGTCGGAGCTCTTGTCAGCCGGCTTCGCGGCGAGTGCCGCGGTCTGGACCGGCTTGGCGTCGGCCTTGCCCTCGCTCTCGCCAGACTCCTCGTCATCCTCGCTCGGACGACCGCGGAACAGCCGTGCAAACAGGTTGGGGCGGCTGGACGACGCGTCATCGCCATTGCCGCGTTTCTCGATCTCGGCCTTGGCCAGCTCATAGCCCTTGAGAGGAACGCCGTTGCTCGGCACGTGAACGGTCTTGCCGTCCGGGAACACGCGGGCGAGCTGGTCAGCCGTCATCCGCGGCCAGTGCCGGATGTTGCCGGTGTCGAGGTGCACGAAGGGCGAGCCGGAAGTCGGGTAGAAGCCGACGCCGCCGCGCTGCAGGCGCAGGCCAGCGAAGCGGATCTGCTCCAGCGGCACGTTGGGAATGTAGAAATCCATCGCGTGGCCCAGCATGTGCTGGCTGTGCCGCGCCACCCCGGAATGCGCCGAGCGACGGCGCAGCATCGAGTTGGTGGCGGGCGACCGGTACGACGAGATGATCTGGATCGGCTGCTTGGCGTCGACGTCGCGATAGACCTCCCAGAGGATGTCGAACAGGCGGCGGTCCATGACCGTCTCGTCCTGGGTACGCCAGTCGCGGAGGAAGTGATTGAGCTTCTTCAGCGCGTCTTCGTCATAGCGGCCCTCGCGCTTGAAGGTGACCGTCAGGTCCTCGCCGGAATGGGTGTGGTGGAAGGAGAGGGTGTGGGTTTCATTCAGCGCCGCCGCGTCATGCACCGAGCCGGCGCCGATGAGCAGCAGCAGCGCCGCCAGCCCGCATTGGCATCCAGCCTTCCAACCCGCCCTCGTGAGCGAAACAGATTGGCGCGCGAAAACAGACAGCAAGATGCAGCCACCCCGTCGACGAGCGTTTACTCGATGACCCTCTTGCGGCCCGTCCGGCGGAAGAGAGAGGAAACGCTTACCTAAGGCGGGATGGTTAAGGGATACTGACCGACCCGCCCCCCAATTACCCTTAACATATACTCTTGAGTGTGGCGAAAAAGAGCCATCGAATCTTGGTTGATCATTGTGGTTAACCTAAAGCAAAGGCCCCGCCGATCGGCGAGGCCTTTGATCTCAAAATGGAAATTTTGACCGTGATCGGCGGCCTGATCAGCGGGTGAAGACCCGCCGGGCAGGGCGGCCGACCGGCGCCGGCGGCGTCGGCAGGCCACCGCCGCCGAACAGGCGCTCGAAGAAGTTCGGGCCGGAGGAGAAGCTGTTGTCGCTGATGTTGACCGAGTTCGGCAGCGGCCCCTTCGGACGCGCGTAGCTCGGTTGGGCGTGGGCGACGACGTTCTCGAGATCCTTGCCGCGGTTGTTCTTCAGGATCGAGATCATGGTCGCGTCGCGGCCATAGATGTCCTTGCGGAATTGCAGCTTGCCGGCTTCGTCGACGAAGGCGGTCTGGTAGGTGATGTTGACCGGGATCGGCGTCGGGAATTTCAGGTCGATCTCGCTGCGGCCGTACATGCTGCGGATGCGCTCGGGCGTGTAGCGCTCGTTCGGCATGGTGATGTTGAGCAGGACCGACGCGTACTGATCCGGATACTGCACGCGCATGCAGCCATGGCTGAAGGCGCGCTCGTCTCGGGCGAACAGGTTCTTGTCCGGCGTGTCGTGCTGATAGACCAGGAACTTGTTCGGGAAGTTGAAGCGGATGCGGCCGAGCGCGTTGGCCTCGCCCGGCGGCTGCGAGATGTGGATCGAGCCGTCGCGCGCTCGCTCCAGCCGCAGGCCCATGCGGTCGAGCACGGTCGGATCCTGCTGCAACGCCGGCAGATACTCGTTGTAGATGATCGACGGCGGCACGTTCCAGGTCGGATTGACCGTGATGAACTTCATCGTCTCGCTGAGCAACGGCGTCGCATGCTGCCCCGGCTTGCCGGTCACCACGCGGGTGGTCCACACCTGCGCGCCGTGCTGCATCACCTTCAGCGTGTAGTCGGGGATGTTGAGGATCACATAAGCGTCGCCGATCGCGGGCGCTCCGAGGTCGCGCGGCAGCCAGCGCCAGCGCTCCATGTTGACGAGGACCGTATCGATCTGCTTGTCGCGCTTGGGCGTGTTGAGCGCCTTCACGGTGCGGTCGTCGAGCACTCCGGTCGGCTTGAGGTCGACGCTTTCCTGGAACTTGCGGACGGCGGCGGCGACCTTGGCGTCATAGCGGATGTCGTCGGCGTTCTCGGTGATGCCGAGCTTGGCGCGCAGCTTGGGCACGCGCGGGTCGGACATCTGCGCCTCGGCCTCCGGCGCATTCTTGCCGCGGGCAGGAATGTATTTCAGCGGCTGGCCGTCGTCGATGATAACAGGCGCGCCGTCGCTGACGCCGCGCAGCTCGGCGAGCTTGGCCTTCAGCAGCTTGTAGAGCTTGTGCGGCGGGTTGTAGCTCTCCAGCGCCGCGGAGGCATCCTTTGCGCCGGCGACGTTGGCCAGCACCTCGTTCGGATCGACCGGATGCTCGGGATATTGGATATCCGCTGAGACCTGCGACCAGTGCATGCGGCCGCTCTGCGCCTGGCGCGCGTAGTCCATCATGCTCTCGGTGAGTCTGAGATCCGCCTCCGCCAGCGCGTCCGGTGCGGAGGCTGCGGCTGCGAAATCCGGCACCGGATAGTCGCCGGGATTGAGGCCATCGGCTGCTGCATCCCTGAGACGGGCGATGACGCCCTTCGCGGCGGCTGTCAGATTGCCGCCCTGGGTCCAGATCGGCGCGTAGTCGCGGCCGGTGTAGAATTTCTCGACGGCGGCGCGTTCGGCCTTGCGGTCGAAATACCTTGTCGCCTTGCTCGCCATCAGGTCGCGCAGACGGTCGGCAACGGGCTGGTCGGCGGCGGGAACGGTGCTGGCGGCCTTGACCGGGTCTGGGACCGTCGCGGTCGCAGGGGCCGCTGCCGGCGGCGTGGCGACGGTTTTGGCGGGATCGGCCGCAGGCGCCGCGGCAGAGTCGAGCGGCTTGGTCGTCGTCTCGGGCGACTTGGCCTGGTCGGGCGACACGGTGGCGGTGGTGTCGAGTTTGAAGTCACTGGCGGTCGGCGGCGGCACGTTGGCCGGCTCGGGGAACGGGATCGCCGCATCGATGGCGAGCTCGGCCGCGCTGTTGCGGGGCGGACCGCTCTGGGCGAAAGCAGAGGTCGAGGACACCGCGAGGAAGGTCGCCGCGACAGCCATGAGCACGCGGTCATATCCGCCACGGGTGGTCACACAATCTCGCATCATCAATCCCTCGGATGATCTGTCCCGGCTGGAACAGGGGTAACAAGGTCGATCCGCCAGCTTCGGCGCGGGTACCGCCTGTGAGGATGGTTCACATCTGCACGCAATGATTCACGCCCAAACGATACTCAAGCCCCATTTCTGCGGCCAGCGCCACACGGGACAACTCACGACAAACTGACTCTTGGGAAACCCCGGCCAAACCGATCGTGCGTTTGTGCCACGCGTTATTTCCTTTGTCTGTCACCGCAAGGCAACGGTTCAGATGTTCCAGTGTTGCCAAGACTTGCGGCCTTTTTCGGACGACAGCCAAGCGCAACCATGGTGCGGATCCGAGCGGCTCAGCCGAGCGGCGGGCTTTCCGTCGTGGGGGTCTCGTCATTGGCTTCGTCGAGCTTGCGGTAGAGCGTCGAGCGTCCGATTTTGAGGCGGCGCGCCACCTCCGACATCTGGCCGCGGTAATGGGCGATGGCGAAGCGGATGATCTCATGCTCCATCTCCTCGAGCGGCCGCACCTCGCCGCTTGCGGTGAGCAGCGGCAGGAACCCGTGCGAGGGCAGAGGGGCAATGGGGACTTCACTTCCCGGCACCATCGCAGGCAGCGCCGGAACAGGCCGCTCCACGGTGAGGGCCGGCGCAGGCTCCACCGGCGGTGCGTGGGTGGGAATCAGCGGAAAATCGGCCACGCCGAGCTGGTCACTCTCGCCCATGACGACGGCGCGGTAGACCGCGTTTTCCAACTGGCGGATATTGCCGGGCCAGTCGAGCTTGGTCAGATAGGCGACGGCCTCGCCGGCGATGCCCGAAATGGCGCGGTTCTCCTCAGCCGCAAACCGCGCGAGGAAATGCCGCAACAGATGCGGGATGTCCTCGCGGCGGGTGCGCAGCGGCGGAACGGTGAGCGGTAGCACATGCAGCCGGTAGAACAGATCCTCGCGGAAGTGGCCCTCCTTGACGCGGTCAAGCAGCCTGCGATTGGTCGCCGAGATGATGCGGACGTCGACCTTGACCGGCTTGCGGCCGCCGACGGCTTCCACGGCGCCCTCCTGCAGGGCGCGCAGCAGCTTGACCTGGGCGGTAAGCGGCAGCTCCGAGACCTCATCGAGGAACAGCGTGCCGCCATGGGCTTCGACGAACTTGCCCATGTGACGCTCGGTCGCGCCGGTGAATGCGCCCTTCTCGTGACCGAACAGGATCGATTCCACCAGATTGTCCGGGATCGCGCCGCAATTGACGGCAACGAACGGTTTCGTCTTGCGCTCGCTGGTGCCGTGGATGGCGCGGGCGAACAGCTCCTTGCCGACGCCTGATTCGCCTTCGATCAGCACCGGGATCGACGAGGCCGCGGCCTTCTCGGCGATGCGCAGGATCGGCGCCATCGCCTCCGCGCGGGTGATGATGTCGGCGAAGGTCAGGCGCCCTTCGCGGCTGTGCCGGATGCGCTGCAACTCGCCCTTCAAGGCCGAGGTATTGAGCGCATTACGCAACGAGACCTGGAGCCGCTCGATGCCGACCGGCTTGACGACGAAGTCCTGCGCGCCGGCGCGCATTGCGGAGACGACGTTGTCGATGCCGCCATGCGCGGTCTGCACGATCACGGGTATCGAGATCCCCATCTCGCGCATCTTGGAGAGGACACCCATGCCGTCGAGGCCGGGCATCACGAGATCGAGCACGATGGCGTCGATGGGGCCGGCGTCAGGATTCGTCAGCTTCTCGATGACGGCATCGCCGGTCTCGACGACGACCGCCTCGTAGCCGCATTTCTGCACCATGTTCTCCACCAGCCGGCGCTGGACCGGATCATCATCGGCAATCAAAATGCTGGCAGCCATGGCTTTCCTTGCACGCTACGACTATCTGTCTCGAATCGGGGCACTCTCGCCGACGCCGATTAACGCAACCTTAAACCTCGCTGATCGGGATACACGTTCGAACAACAGGTTACCCATCCGATGACCTCGCGCGCTTCTTCTGCCCTTCGCAAGCCGACCAGATCCGCCCCCCAGACCAAATCCGCCAAGACCAAATCCAACAAGGCCAAGCCGGCCAAGAAGCCCGCGTCAAAGCCGAAGCCGGTAGAGGTCAAGGCTGCGCGCGGTGCGACGGCCAAATCATCGGCCAAACCGGCAAAGAAGGCCGTCGCGGCAAAAGCCGGCATCGGCGTGCTGCCCGAATGGAATCTCGGCGACCTTTATATGGGCATCGACGCCCCTGAGATCGCTCACGATCTCGCGAAGATGGATTCCGAATGCGTCGCGTTTGAGACCGACTACAAGGGCAAGCTCGCCGAGCATGTCGCGCGCGAGGATGGCGGCGAATGGCTCGCAGAAGCCGTGCGGCGCTACGAGGCGATCGACGATCTCGCCGGGAGGCTCGGTTCGTTCGCCGGTCTTGCGCATGCCGGCGACAGCGTCGATCCGGCGATCTCCAAATTCTACGGCGACATCTCGGAGCGGCTGACGGCGGCGTCGACGCATCTGCTGTTCTTCCCGCTCGAGCTCAACCGCATCGACGACGCCGTGATCGAGCGCGCGATGGAGACGCCCGCGCTCGGCCATTACCGGCCGTGGATCGAGGACCTGCGCAAGGACAAGCCGTATCAGCTCGAGGACCGCGTCGAGCAGCTGTTCCACGAAAAGTCGCAGACCGGATACTCGGCCTGGAACAGGTTGTTCGACCAGACCATCGCTGGCCTGCGGTTTCAGGTCGGAGGTAAGGAGCTCGCGATCGAGCCGACGCTGAATTTCCTGCAGGACCGTGACGGCGCCAAGCGCAAGGCGGCCGCCGAGGCGCTGGCAAAAGCCTTCAAGGCCAATGAGCGCACCTTCGCGCTGATCACCAACACGCTCGCCAAGGACAAGGACATCTCGGACCGCTGGCGCGGTTTCCAGGATGTCGCCGACTCCCGCCACTTGAACAATCGCGTCGAGCGCGAGGTGGTCGATGCACTGGTGGCCTCGGTGCGCGCGGCCTATCCGAAGCTGTCGCATCGCTACTACCAGCTCAAGGCGCGCTGGTTCAAAAAGAAGAAGCTGGCGCATTGGGACCGCAATGCGCCGCTGCCCTTCGCCGCCAATGCCACCATTGCGTGGCCGGAGGCCAAGAGCATGGTGCTGACGGCCTATCGCGGCTTCTCGCCCGAGATGGCGGACATCGCCCAGCGCTTCTTCGACCAGAGCTGGATCGACGCGCCGGTGCGGCCGGGCAAGGCGCCGGGCGCGTTCTCGCATCCGACCACGCCCTCGGCGCATCCCTATGTGCTGATGAACTATCAGGGCAAGCCGCGTGACGTCATGACGCTCGCGCATGAGCTCGGCCACGGCGTGCACCAGGTGCTGGCGGCGAGGCAAGGCGCGCTGATGGCGCCGACGCCGCTGACCTTGGCGGAGACCGCGAGCGTGTTCGGCGAGATGCTGACGTTCAAGCGGCTGCTATCCGAGACCAAGGACGCCAGGCAGCGCCAGGCGCTGCTCGCCGGCAAGGTCGAGGACATGATCAACACCGTGGTGCGGCAGATCGCGTTCTATTCGTTCGAGCGCGCCGTGCATACCGAGCGCAAGAACGGCGAGCTGACCGCGGAGCGACTCGGACAGCTCTGGCTGTCGGTGCAGACCGAGAGCCTCGGCGAGGCGATCGAGATCAAGCCGGGCTACGAAAACTTCTGGATGTACATCCCGCACTTCATCCATTCGCCGTTCTACGTCTACGCCTATGCGTTCGGCGACTGCCTCGTGAACTCGCTCTATGCGGTCTACGAGCACGCCGCCGAGGGGTTTGCCGAGCGCTATCTGGCGATGCTCGCGGCCGGCGGCACCAAGCATTATTCCGAACTGCTCAAGCCGTTCGGCCTGGACGCCAAGGACCCCAAATTCTGGGACGGCGGTCTCTCAGTCATCGCCGGCATGATCGACGAGCTGGAGGCGATGGGGTAGGGGCGTAAAACATTTGTTGAACGGATTGAAGAGGTGCGTTATACATTTGTATAATGCGCCTCTTTTTCGGAGCGGCCTGCTATGAAGATCGAAATCAAGAAGATCGGCAATTCCGACGGCCTGCTGTTGCCGCGCGAACTGATGCAGCGGCTCGATCTCAAACGCGGTCAGCAACTGCACATCGTCGAATTGCCCGGCGGCGGCTTCCAGGCGCTGCCCTATGATCCGGATTTCGAGCGGACGATGGAGATCGCGGACGAGATCATGGATGAGTATCGCGACACCCTGGCCGCGCTCGCCAAATGAGCGAGCAGCAGGGGCCGCTTTGGATCACCTACGAGCAGGCCGTCGCGATCCACGCCCGACAGTTGCGCCGCTTCGGCGGCGCGCCCGGGCCGCGCGACGAGGGCATGCTCCGCTCGGCCCTGGAGCGGCCCATTAACAAATGGAGCTATGAGCAGGCGACGCTTCCCGAGCTTGCCGCAGCCTATGCATTCGGACTGGCCAAGAACCACGCTTTCGTAGACGGCAATAGGCGGATCGCCTTCATGGCGATGATGACGTTTCTGCGGAGAAACGAAATCGCGTTCGCGCCCGAGCCGGCTCAGGCCACCGCCATGATCCTCGCCCTCGCTGCCGGCGAGGTCAGCGAGGCCAGCCTGACGCGCTGGATCCGTGACAATTGGCCTCGCCAATAGGGCGATCGGAAAACGCGATAAAACTGCCTTGCATGCCAGCCGTTGCCCTTGCATCGGCTTTGGGGTATGCGACCTTAACAAAGCATATTTCTCTGGGGGACCCCGATGGCAAACCATGGCGAGATCGCCTACTCGACGGCTGACGGCAACGACTATGTGGCGCATGAGGCCACCTACGAGGGCTTCATCAAGCTGGTGAAGTACGGCACGATCAGCGTCGCTCTCATCGTCATCTTGATGGCTATTTTCCTCGCTTAATGTCGCTCTCGGCCCGCCGGCATCCCCGCCGGCGGGCCTTCAGCTGACTGCCGAAGCCAAGTGCTAACTTGGCGTCATGCTGTAGCCCATGGACGTCCCGCCCTCTTAAAGCTCGCGCGCGCATTCGCGCCGGAGGCCTCATGAAGATTGCCGTCGCCAAGGAAATCGACCCGTTGGAGCCGCGGGTTGCCGCCTCTCCCGACACGGTGAAGAAGTTCAAGGCGTTGGGTGCCGAGATCGCGGTCGAGCCCGGCGCCGGCATCAAATCCGGCCTGCCGGACTCGGAATTCACGGCGGCGGGCGCAACCGTGAGCGCGGACGCGCTCAAGGATGCCGACATCATCATCAAGGTGAAGCGGCCGGAAGCGTCCGAACTCGCCAACTACCGGCGCGGCGCCTTGGTGTTCGCGATCATGGATCCTTACGGCAATGACGCGGCGCTCAAGGCCATGGCCGATGCCGGCATTGCCTCCTTCGCGATGGAGCTGATGCCGCGCATCACCCGCGCCCAGGTGATGGACGTGCTGTCGAGCCAGGCCAACCTTGCCGGCTACCGCGCCGTGATCGAGGGCGCCGAGGCCTTCGGCCGCGCCTTCCCGATGATGATGACCGCGGCCGGCACCGTGCCGGCGACCAAGGTGTTCGTGATGGGCGTCGGCGTCGCCGGCCTGCAGGCGATCGCGACCGCGCGCCGGCTCGGCGCCATGGTCTCTGCGACCGACGTGCGGCCGGCCACCAAGGAGCAGGTGGAGAGCCTCGGCGCCAAGTTCCTGGCGGTCGAGGACGAGGAGTTCAAGAACGCCCAGACGGCCGGCGGCTACGCCAAGGAGATGTCCAAGGAGTACCAGGCCAAGCAGGCGGCGCTGACGGCGGAACACATCAAGAAGCAGGACGTCATCATCACCACGGCGCTGATTCCCGGCCGTCCGGCGCCGCGCCTCGTCACCATGGAGATGGTGAAGTCGATGCGCCCGGGCTCGGTGCTGGTCGACCTCGCGGTCGAGCGTGGCGGCAATGTCGAGGGCGTCAAGCTCGGCGAGACCGTCGAGATCGACGGCGTCAAGATCATCGGCTACCCCAATCTCGCCGGCCGGGTCGCAGCTTCCGCCTCCAGCCTCTACGCCCGCAACCTGTTCTCCTTCATCGAGACCATGATCGACAAGAAGGAGAAGGCGCTCGCGGTCAACTGGGACGACGAGCTGGTCAAGGCCACGGCTTTGACAAAGGATGGCGCCATCGTCCACCCGAACTTCCAGCCGAAGGCCTAAGGAGCAGAGCCATGGAACATGTCGTCCAAGCCGTCGACCCCTTCGTTTTCCGGCTGTCGATCTTCGTGCTGGCGGTGTTCGTCGGCTATTTCGTGGTGTGGTCGGTGACGCCGGCCCTGCACACGCCGCTGATGTCGGTGACCAACGCGATCTCCTCGGTGATCGTGGTCGGCGCGCTGCTGGCGGTCGGCGTTCCCATGCTGTCGAGCGGCAGCGGTCTGGCGCGGGCGTTCGGCTTCATCGCGCTGATCTTCGCCTGCGTGAACATCTTCGGCGGCTTCCTCGTCACCCAGCGCATGCTGGCGATGTACAAGAAGAAGTCCAAGTAACAACGCCGCACGACGCGGGATGACAGGCACAACGGGGCATCTGCAATGAACGCCAATCTGTCGGCACTCCTTTATCTCGTGGCAGGTGTGCTGTTCATCCTGTCTCTTCGCGGGCTGTCGAGTCCGGCCTCCAGCCGGCAAGGCAACTTCTTCGGCATGGCCGGCATGGCGATTGCGGTCGCGACCACGCTGGCCGGGCATCCACCGGCAGATGCGATCGCCTGGATCCTCGTGATCCTCGGCGTTGCGATCGGCGGCGGCATCGGTGCGGTGATCGCGCGCCGGGTGCCGATGACGTCGATGCCCGAGCTCGTGGCGGCGTTCCACTCGCTGGTCGGCATGGCCGCGGTGCTGGTCGCCGCCGGCGCGTTCTTTGCGCCCGAAGCCTTCGACATCGGTACGCCCGGCAACATCCATCCGCAGAGCCTGGTCGAAATGTCGCTCGGCGTCGCCATCGGCGCGCTGACCTTCACCGGCTCGGTCATCGCCTTCCTGAAGCTCTCGGCACGGATGAGCGGCGCGCCGATCATCCTGCCGGCGCGCCACATGATCAACATTGCGCTCGCCGTTGCGCTCGTCTTCTTCGTGGTCCGTCTGGTGATGACGGGCGGCGGGTTCGACTTCCTGATGGTGACGCTGCTGGCGCTGGCGCTCGGCGTGCTCATGATCATCCCGATCGGCGGCGCCGACATGCCGGTCGTGATCTCGATGCTGAACTCCTATTCGGGCTGGGCCGCGGCGGGTATCGGCTTCACGCTCGGCAATTCGGCGCTGATCATCACCGGCGCGCTGGTCGGCTCGTCCGGTGCGATCCTGTCCTACATCATGTGCCATGCGATGAACCGCTCCTTCATCTCGGTCATCCTCGGCGGCTTCGGCGGCGAGACCGCAGCGGCCGGCGGTGGTACTGGTGAGCAGAAGCCGGCCAAGCTCGGCTCGGCCGACGACGCGGCCTTCATCATGAAGAACGCCTCGAAGGTGATCATCGTGCCCGGCTACGGCATGGCGGTGGCCCAGGCCCAGCACGCGCTGCGCGAGATGGCCGACACGCTGAAGAAGGAAGGCGTCGAGGTGAAGTACGCCATTCATCCGGTCGCGGGCCGCATGCCCGGCCACATGAACGTGCTGCTCGCCGAGGCCAACGTCCCCTACGACGAGGTGTTCGAGCTCGAGGACATCAACTCGGAATTCGCCCAGGCCGACGTCGCCTTCGTGATCGGCGCCAACGATGTCACCAACCCGGCGGCTGAGGAGGACAAGTCCTCGCCGATCTACGGCATGCCGGTGCTGCAGGTCTGGAAGGCCGGCACCGTGATGTTCATCAAGCGCTCGCTCGCCTCGGGCTATGCCGGCATCGACAATCCGCTGTTTTACCGCGACAACACGATGATGCTGCTCGGCGACGCCAAGAAGATGACCGAGAACATCGTCAAGGGCATGTAGCTGGCATTATTGGGAGCCATGGCGGTCCTGAAATGGCTCCTGATCGTCGTGGTGGCGATCTACGCCACCGTGCTTGCTGTGCTGTTCATGCGCCAGCGCGCGATGCTGTTTCCGATCCCGCCGGTCGGTCGCACCGCGCCGGACGCGGCCGGATTTCCGCAGGCTGAAGAGCACGTGCTGACCTCGGCCGACGGCGAGAAGGTCATCGCCTGGCATGTACCGGCGCAGCCCGGCCGCAAGGTCGTGCTGTATTTCCCAGGCAATGGCGACTTCCTCGCCGGCGTGGTCTCGCGCTTCAAGGCGCTGACCTCCGACGGGACCGGCCTCGTCGCGCTGTCCTATCGCGGTTATGCAGGCTCGAGCGGCAACCCCAGTGAGCAGGGGCTGCTTCAGGATGCCGCAGCCGCCTATGCCTTCACGCGCGAGCGCTACGCGGCGGAGCGCATCGTGGCTTGGGGCTTTTCACTGGGCAGCGGCGTGGCCGCCGGGATCGCCGCTGAGCGTCCCATCGCCAGGCTGATCCTGGAGGCGCCCTATACGTCCACGGTCGACGTCGCCTCCGACATGCTCAAAGTGGTTCCCGTCAGCCTGCTGATGCGCGACCGCTTCCAATCCGATCAGCGCATCGCCAAGGTGCATGTGCCGCTGCTGATCATGCATGGCGCCAAAGATCCGGGGATTCCGATCCGCTTCGGGGAACGATTGTTCGCGCTTGCGCATGACCCCAAGCGCTTCGTACGGTTTCCCGACGGCGGACATAATGATCTGGATTTCTATGGTGCGACAGGTACGGCCAAGAGTTTCATCGACAGCCCGTAATGTCCTCGGTCGGTGGCCAGCTCTGCTTGTAGTCGGGATCGTCGCAGGTCTGCCGATCCCCGCGTATGCAGCCGCCGGCCTCGATGGCGCTGCGATGACCTGGCCGTTCGCGCTGCCGTTTGCGGGATTGCTGCTATCGATCGCGCTCGGCCCGCTGCTGTTTGCCCGCCTCTGGCATCACCATTACGGCAACATCGCCTTGGCATGGGCCGTGGTGACGCTGGCGGCGCTGACCTGGCAGGCGGGACTGGCGGTCTCGCTCGCGTCCTTCATCCACGCGCTGCTCGCGGAGTATCTCAGCTTCATCGTGCTGCTGTTTGCGCTCTACACCGTCGCCGGCGGCATCCTGGTGACCGGCGACATCAGAGGTACGCCGGCGACCAATACGGCCATCCTGGCTCTCGGCACGATCATCGCGAGCGTGGTCGGCACGACGGGCGCCGCGATGATCCTGGTGCGTCCGCTGATCCGCGCCAATCTGACGCGGCCGCACAACGTGCACGTGCTGGTCTTCTTCATCATCCTGGCTGCCAATGTCGGTGGCGCGCTCAGCCCTCTGGGCGATCCGCCGCTGTTCGTCGGCTTTCTGCGCGGCGTCGATTTCTTCTGGACGACGCAACACCTCTGGCTGCAGACCGCGATCGTCGCCGGATTGCTGCTCATCGTCTTTGCCGCTATCGACTGGTGGCGCTTCCGAGCGGAGAAGCTTGCGTCGCAAGCGTTCGTAGCGAAGGAGCCGGTGCGCATTCGCGGCCTCATCAATATCGTTCTGATCGCCGCGATCGTTGCCAATACGCTGCTCTCGGCGACCTGGAAGCCAGGCATCTCCTTCGACGTCTTCGGCACGCATGTCGAGCTTCAGAACCTCGTGCGCGATGCCATCCTCGTGGCGATCGCCGGCCTGTCGCTCTGGCTCACGCCGGACGAGCACCGCGAGGCGAACGGGTTCAACTGGGAGCCGATCCGAGAGGTCGCCAAGCTGTTCGCGGCGATCTTCACCGCGATCGTCCCGGTCATCGCCATGCTGAACGCGGGGCGCAGTGGCTCGTTCGGCTGGCTCTTGGATGCCGTGACGACACCCGCCGGCGCGCCGAGAGAGGTCGCCTATTTCTGGTTCACGGGGCTGATGTCGGCCTTCCTCGACAATGCCCCGACCTATCTCTTGTTCTTCGAATTGGCGGGCGGCGATCCCAAGGTGCTGATGGGCGAACTCTCGGGCACGCTGGCGGCGATCTCGATGGGCGCCGTCTACATGGGTGCGCTGACCTACATTGGAAACGCGCCGAACTTCATGGTCGCAGCGATCGCCAATGAGCGCGGCATCAAGATGCCGAGTTTCTTCGGCTACATGCTGCGGGCAGGTGCCGTCCTCATTCCGCTGTTCGTGCTGCTGACCGTGCTTCCGATCCATCCGCTGCTCAGCCCGCATTGACCTGATCGACGGCACTTTCAGAGACCGCCCTGGTTGACCCTGTCACGGCCGGACCGCGTGACGATCGCCTCGCTGTCGCGCATAGTCGGACAGAACGGATCGAAGGACGCGAATCATGAGCGTGAAGGGCGCAACGCCCGCATCATCGGTGATCTTTCCCGGCCTGGCGGTCGCGCTTGTCGCGATCGTCACGGCGACGCATTATGACTTCACGCCTTCGGCCGCCGGCGTGGTCTTCGCCGCGGTGCTGCTGGTGATCCTGTTCGGCACGGTGTTCGCGGCCGTGCACCATGCCGAGGTGATCGCGCATGAGATCGGCGAGCCGTTCGGCACGCTGCTCCTGACCCTGGCGGTGACGGTGATCGAGGTGGCGCTGATCGCCACCATCATGCTCGGCGACAAGGCTGCGCCCGCGCTGGCCCGCGACACCGTGTTCGCGGTCGTCATGATCGTGTGCAACGGCCTGGCCGGCATCTGCATCTTCATCGGCGGCCTGCGCTATCGCGAGCAGGACGTGCTGGTCTCCGGTGCCAATCTGTATCTCAGCGTACTGTTCACGATGGCAACCATCACACTGGTGCTGCCGAATTATACCTTGACGTCGCCTGGTCCGGTGTATTCTGCCGTGCAGATCGCCTTCGTCAGCGTCGTGACGATCCTGCTCTACGCGGTGTTCCTGTATACGCAGACCACCCGCCATCGGGATTATTTCGTCGGCGGCTCGGCTGGGTTCGCCGATGACGATGTCCGGCTGCCGCGTGCGAAGCTGTTGCTCAGTGTCGGGCTGCTGCTGGTCGCACTGCTCGCTGTGGTCCTGCTTGCCAAGAAGTTCTCGCTGGTGGTCGACGCCGGCGTTGCCGCAACGGGTGCGCCGCAGGCGGTCGCAGGCGTGCTCGTGGCGCTGTTGATCCTGCTGCCGGAGAGTATCGCCGCCCTCTCGGCCGCCCGCGCCAACGACCTTCAGAAGAGCATCAATCTCGCGCTTGGCTCCTCGCTCGCCACCATAGGGCTGACCATCCCGGCAGTGGCGGTCGCCGCCCATGTGCTCGACAAGCAGCTCGTCCTCGGGCTGGACCCGCAGGGAATAGTGCTGCTGGTCCTGACCTTCGTCCTAAGCATGCTGACCTTCGGCACGGGACGGACGAACATCCTGTTCGGGCTGGTGCACATGGTGGTGTTCGCGATATTCCTGTTCCTGCTCTTCGTCCCCTGATTCAAGAGATCCCCCATGCTCAGCGCCCAGTCCGACGTCCAGGTCGATACGCCCGAAGTCCGCGTCACGGAGTGGCGGCTATTGCCCGGCAGTGCCACGGGGCGCCACGTTCATGAGATGGATTACGTGATCGTGCCGGTCACCGCGGGCGAGATGACGATCGTGGCGCCGTCCGGCGAGCGCTCGAAGGCGCAGCTCGCGGTCGGCAAATCCTATTTCCGCAAAGCCGGTGTCGAACACGATGTACTGAATGAGACTGGTTCCGAGATCGTTTTCCTCGAAGTTGAATTGAAGCCGTAACCATTTGTTTACCGGGATGCCGCTGATTGTGGTATCTTGAGCCGGCGATCCGGAAGCAGTTGGCAGCGCCCATACGATCTTGGATTGCAGCACGGCTTCGGTCTCAAAGGGCTTCAGGAGAACAACTTTTCGGCGGTTGCGCCTGCAGGGATCGCAGGTTGCGGGCTCCGGAAGGTACTGGGATGGTCCCTTAATTGTGCCTCAAAGTTCCCGCAAATACCGCGCGGGAGTGGTCAGCATGCTGAAATATCTCACAAAGTTCGCCATGGAGATCGTCCCGTCGGTGGTTGCCACCATCATCGGGGCCTACATCGTCAACCACTACATCAATACCAAGCCCGACTCGCCGCCATCGACCGTGGCGGCGGTGGCGTCGGCTGCCTACGCCAAGCTCACCGGCTCAAAGAGCGACGCTCCGAAATCCACGGGCAAGGGGATCGACCCCGCCAAGCTGGAAGCGAAGGCCGATCCCAAGTCCGACGCCAAGCCGGCGGAAACGTCGACGGAGGTCTCCAGCATTCCCGCTCCTGGCATCAAGGCCAAGGGGGTCTCGGAGAAGTCGCTCGCCGACAAGGCTGCGGAGAAGGCCGTCGAAGTGAAGCCGACCGAAACAGCGAGCCTCCCGACCGATGTGCAGGCCGCGCGCCATCCCGGGTCGCCGCGGGAAAAGCTGATTGCGCGCGGTACTCCGGCCGAGGCCCCAGCGGCCCAGCAGGACGATCGCCGGGATGCTGCTGATCTCGCCCGCGCGGCGATCGAGCGGTTGCGCGCGAGCGAAGGTGCCGGCAGGGCGGCTGTCGAGAAGCCGTCGAGCGACGCAGCCCGGGGCGCTGGCGAGACCCCGCGCATCGCGACCGTCGCGCCACAGGTGTCGCCGGTCCGTCCGCTGCCGCCTCCCGTGACGGTCTCTGCGCCACCGGCCGAGCAGGGCTTTGCCTTGCCGTCGGCCTCGAGCCCGACCTACACGGGATCATTGCAGCCGGACGGGCGCCCGACCCCGCCGGCGGAGATCCCTGTCCAGCAGTTGCGTCCGCTCGACCTGCGCGCCGACAAGACTGATCCATCGATCAAGGACCAGATGTCCAGCGTGGCGCAGGACATGATGTCGGCGGCGAAATCGGTGTTCCACTCAGTGCTGCCGAAATAGCCGGTCGAATCGTTCGCGGACGTGATCGAGGCGGTGGGCCTGGCCGGTCTGCCGCCTTTTTCTTTGGAGTGGCGAGCTCTGCAGCGATGCGAGGGGCGGGCGCAGCAACCCGGATTCAATCCGGTCGCCGGATGGCCAGAGGCGCAAAATCAAAAAGGAGCGCCCAAAACAAAAACGCGAGCCAAAGGCCCGCGCTTCAGACGACGTCAAATTGAAGTGGCCAGATCAGCGCGGCGCGCCGGGACGGGCACCTGCGCCCGGACCACGACCAGCACCACGGTCACCGCCGGGGCCAGCGCCGAACACCGGCTTCGGCTTCATCGGCAGCAGGCCTTCACGCTGCAACTTCTTGCGGGCCAGCTTGCGCGCACGGCGCACGGCTTCGGCCTTCTCGCGGGCTTTCTTCTCGGACGGCTTCTCGTAATGGCCGCGAAGCTTCATCTCGCGGAAAATGCCCTCACGCTGCATCTTCTTCTTGAGCGCCTTGAGGGCTTGATCGACATTGTTATCGCGAACGAGAACCTGCACGCGGCATCCTCTTTCTCAGTCTATCGGTTTGAAATCTGGTGAAGCCAGGGCTGGCAAATGCCCGCGCCCTTAACCTTGAGCGCGCCCGTGTATCAGAGGACACCGTCGCTGTCCACCCGCTGACGGGCTCTTGACCGCAAGTTTAACCTCGCCGGAGCGGTTTATTTCAGCCCTGCCTCGGCGGCAGTGGCGAGACCTGGGTCACATGCCCCATTTTGCGGCCCGGACGAGCGGCGCCCTTGCCGTAGAGATGCACGGTCGCGCCGGGAACCGTGAGCCACTGCTCGTAGCTGTCGATCTCGTCCCCGATCAGGTTCGTCATCGTGACGTGGCCGTGGCGCAGCGGCTTGCCGAGCGGCCAACCGGCGATCGCCCGGATGTGCTGTTCGAACTGGGAAATCGAGGCGCCATCGAGGGTCCAGTGGCCGGAATTGTGCACCCGCGGTGCAATCTCGTTGACCAGGACGCCTGGAGTGGGACCATCCGATACCACGAACATCTCCACGGCCAGCACCCCGACGTAATCGAGGGCCGTGGCGATCCGGCTCGCAATGTCCCTGGCCTCGTCGGCGAGCGCATCCGGGATGCGCGCCGGCGCCCGCGACACCTTCAGGATGTGATCGCGATGCTCGTTCTCGGTGACGTCGAAGCACTCGACCTGTCCATCGGCCGCTCGGGCCGCCACGACCGATATCTCGCGCTCGAACGGAACGAACGCCTCAAGGATCGCCGACTTGGTGCCGAGCTCGGCCCAGATCCGCTCGAGATCGTCACCCGGCCGGATCTTGATCTGGCCCTTGCCGTCATAGCCGAACCGACGCGTCTTCAGCACGGCCGGCAAGCCGATCCGGAACGCGGCTTCGCGCAAGGTGGCGACCGAGGACACGTCGGCATAGGTCGCGGTGCTGATGCCCAGCGAGGTGACGAAATCCTTCTCGGTGAGGCGATCCTGGGTCGTCTCGAGCGCCGAGCGGCGCGGCAGCACCGGGCGCCTCGCCGCCAGCACCATGGCCGCGGCCGAGGGGACGTTTTCGAACTCGTAGGTGACGACGTCGACGTCATTGGCGAACAGCTCGAGCGCCTCGACGTCGGCATATTCGGCGCAGGTTGCGTTCAGCACCACGTCGAAGGCGGGGGAGTCCGGGTCCGGCGAGAACACCTGGCAGCGCAGCCCGAGCCGCGCCGCAGCAAGCGCCAGCATACGGCCGAGCTGGCCGCCGCCGAGAATACCGATGGTGTCGCCGGGCTTGAGCTTCACCCGATTGGAGTCGGTCACGCCGTGCCCTCCGGACGTTCGGCGATCGCATTGGTCTGCGCCTGGCGCCAGGCCGACAGACGGCCGGCGAGCGCGGGATCGGAGAGAGCGAGCACGCTCGCCGCCAGCAGCGCCGCGTTGATGGCGCCGGATTTGCCGATGGCGAGCGTTCCCACCGGAATTCCGGCCGGCATCTGGACGATGGAATATAGCGAATCGATCCCCGACAGCGCCTTCGACTCGACGGGAACGCCGAACACGGGCAGCTCTGTCAGCGAGGCCGTCATGCCCGGCAGATGGGCGGCGCCGCCTGCACCGGCGATGACGACCTTGTAGCCGGCCGCCTTGGCGCCCTTGGCAAAGGCATACAGTCGGTCCGGGGTGCGGTGCGCCGAGATGATACGGGCGTCGTAGCTCACGCCCAACGCTCCGAGTGTGTCGGCGGCATGGCGCATGGTATCCCAGTCCGACTGGCTTCCCATGATAATGGCGATCGGGGCGGTCATAACCTCAAATCTTCTCGGGAATCCATCAGCATGGGCCGGAGTATAGGATCGGTCCCGACAGCGGCAAGCCATGGCATGGAGGCCCGAATGGACTATCCTGTCTTGGTTAAGCCCGGCAAGCCCAAACGACGGCGCGGCAGGTGTCCGATGAAAAAGAAGCGCATGGCGGCCGCGTGGCGGGCCGGGAAGCGAAGAACCCGGTACCGTCATCGGGTTCTTCGGGGCGCGCGCTCACCTGAACCTGGTTCCGCACCGGCGGGCACGCGGCAGACGATCCGACGCCTGAAGGCCGAGCTGAGGGCAGCGCAGGCGCGGATCGCCGAGCTCACGGCCTCCGCCGAGCGCGATTTCCTGCTCGACATCTTCAATCGTCGCGGCTTCGCCCGCGAGCTCCATCGCTCCATCGCGTTCATCAAGCGCTACGATGCGACCGGTGCCCTGGTCGTGCTCGACGTCGATCGGTTGAAACCCATCAATGACACCTTCGGCCATGCGGCCGGTGACGAGGTCCTGAAGGCGGTTGCGCGTGTCCTCGGCGAGCGGGTCCGATCCTCCGACGTGATCGGTCGGCTCGGCGGCGACGAGTTCGGCGTGCTGCTTTGGCACCTCAGCCCGACGGAGGCGCATGCCAAGGCGGCGGAGCTGGAGCAGGCCATCGACAGCCTGACCTTCACCTTCGGCGATCAGACCGTGCGTGCCGGCGCGTCGGCCGGGGTTGCCCTTCTCGACAAGCGCGTCAACCCAGTACGTGCGTTGGAGGAAGCCGACCGCGCGATGTACATGCGCAAGGCCCAGCGAAGGTACGAGAGCCCCGCGTAACGAACGACCCTGCCGGGCGACAAGCGGTGACGCTCACCGGCCATCCGCGCCGATGACCGAGCTGGCGGAACACGGCGCTCACAGCTCGCCGAGATCGTCAGGCAACTCGCCGAACTTGTGCAGCAGCCGGGCGTCGCTGAATTCCCCCTTCAATGGATCGCCGCTGCGGCTGAAGGCAATGGCGCCGATATTGTCTGATAAGCGCGACATGGCCTCCGCGCGACGCAGCGCGGCCGACGAGCTCTGGCATTCCTCAGCCGTTCCCGCGACCAGCATGCCACCCTCGTCCCGCCTGAACGGCATCGCGACGTAGTAGGTGATATCGGGCATTGCACGCTCCTCCTGACCTCTCGCCGAAGCTCCGAGCGAGTGCATGGGTCATCGCCTGGAGAGCCTCAAAGGCCGTCGGGCTCAGGCCGCATCGCTCTGCGCGGCGTCCGAGGCGGTGTTGGGCATGCAGCCGCAGGAGATCGCGGCCCGCAGCTCCTGCAGCTCCAGCTCGAGATACTCGTTCGCCATGATCAGCGCCTTGATCGTGGAGCGCAGATTGCCGTCGCACATCGCGATGGCTTGGTCACATGCCTGTTCGTAGAGGCGATCCTGTGGGGAGAAGGAGGCGGGCATCACAACCATCCTTGTTGTTGTCCGGGGACTACGAGGGATGGTCCAATTGTTCCCTTTTTGTTCCGTTTGTCAAGGCGCTTCGGCAAATCCTGCATCGCCGTATTGCCTGTGGGCATACGGTCAGCCGTGCTGACGCTTCGCCTCAGGCGATGATGTCGGGCGTGATCTGGTCTTCGATGAAGGCGATCCGATCGCGTAGCAGAAGCTTCCGCTTCTTCAGTCGTTGCAGCCGCAACAAATCGGGGGCGGGCGATTGATGCAAAGCGTCGATCGCCGCGTCGAGGTCGCGGTGCTCCTGCTGCAGGCGCGCGAGTTCGGCCTGCAGTTCGCGCTCGTCTTGGTCAGCCATGATCTATGATAGCAAAAAAGCGGAAGGAAGTGGAAAGCCTTGCGAAGGCGGGCGCAAATATTGCGCCTGCGAAGCTGATAAGCAAGTCGCCCCCCTCAAGATCCGTGCAGCTGTCCCGTGAATTTCAGGTTGGCGCCGGCGTTAGATTCGCCCGGATCAGCTCACGCTTCGTTACACACGGCGCTCAAATTTGCATGTGCGGTCTTTTGGCCCCATCGACAGGTCAAGCGACTAGTGTACACTCATTAGCCCTGGTCGAATCTCAGGTTCACCTACCGAGGAGGTTTCGAATGGCTATTCAGGCGCATCTCGTTGAACTGGAGCGTAAGCATAAAGTTCTTGAAAACGAATTGCATCAAGCTCTCCTGCATCCATCGACGGACGACCTGCGAATTGCCGAACTGAAGCGACGCAAACTGATGGTGAAGGATGAGATCGAGCGCTTGAGACAGGTAACCAGCGAAACACTTCACTGACATGTGACCATCATCCGCCGTATCATCTGATCGCAAGACCGTGCGCCTGGGATGGCGACGAGTCCATCCCAGACGCAACTTCAATCGAATTAGTTACGATACACGACTTAGTTTCGATACGCGACGACGCGAACGCATCTGCCTGCGTTGTCTCCCAGCGTGTCTATCGCGACAGGCTGTTCATCGCGATATCGAGGGTCTTCAGCTCGAGGCGAGATCGCCGACGTGAGCCGCGATCGCGAGCGATGACGTCAATCCAGGCGATTCGATTCCGAACAGATTGATGAGTCCGGGCACGCCGTGATCGCGCGGGCCCTGAATGACGAAATCCTGCGACGCCACGGCCGGCGGTACGATCTTCGGCCTGATGCCGGAATAGCTCGGCATCAGCGCCCCATCCGGCAGCGACGGCCAGTATTTGCGGATCGCCGGGTAGAAGCGCTCGGCGCGCGCCGGATCGACCGTGTAGTCGATGCGGTCGATCCACTCGACGTCGGGGCCGAATCTGGCCTGGCCTGCCATGTCGAGCGTGAGGTGAACGCCGAGCCCGCCCGGTTCCGGCACCGGGTAGATGAGCCGACTGAACGGTGCCCGGGCGCTGCAGCTGAAATAGTTGCCCTTGGCGAGATAGGTCGTCGGCACCAGCGGCGACGGCATGCCGTCGATCCGCCGGGCCACCGCGGGCGCGTCGAGGCCGGCAGCGTTCACCAGCAGCCGGCAGCTCAGCGTCATCGGCTGCGCGCCGCCCGCGTCGACCTCGATTGATTCTCCGGCTGCCTTGGCCCGCAGCAGCGGCGTGTGGAAGGCGAAGGCGCCGCCGGCGTCCTCGATCTCGCCGCGCAGCGACAGCATGAAGGCATGGCTGTCGATGATGCCGGTCGACGGCGACAGCAGGGCCGCCTCGCAGGCCAGGGCCGGCTCCAGCGCCAGCGCTTCGGATCCAGCCAGCAGCCGCATTCCTTCGACGCCGTTGGCTTCGGCGTGCGCGCGGATGCCCTGCAGCTTCTCGGTCTCGGCCGGATTGGTTGCAACGATCAGTTTGCCGCAATTGCGGTAGGGCACGCCATGCTCGTCGCAATAGCGGTAAAGCATGCGCTTGCCGGCCACGCAGAAGCGGGCCATCAGGCTCCCGGCCTTGTAGTAGATGCCGGCGTGGATCACTTCGCTGTTGCGAGACGAAGTGACGGTCCCGATGCCCTCGGCCGCCTCGAGAACGATGACCTCGCGCCCGGCGCGGGCCAGCTGTCGTGCGACGGCAAGTCCGACGACGCCGGCGCCCACGACGACGCAATCCACTCTATCCATGCGCGGTCCTGAGACGATTCGGAGAAATCATGGTTTGCTGCAACCCCTGGTGGGTGGAGCCTCGGTCCGGAGTGCGCACGCCCTTAGCAAACCGTTCATCATAGGGAGGCCATTGACCAAATTTGCTTCGTCTTTTTCGAAGTTTGCCGAACCCGTTTACCCGATCCCAATAGGTGAAGCCAGATACTGTCGCCGAATACCGCGGGTGATTGATGGCTGGCAAGAATTGGCAGGCGAGCGACCGAAACGCGTTTTCTGCGTGCGTCGTTGCGGCCTCGATGGCCGCCATGGCAGCGTGGGCGGCTGCGCCGACGCGCGCCTGGGCTGCGTCGTCCGATTTCTCGCCCTCCGGCTACCTGGGCACCATCGAGCCGGACGTGCTCTGGGAAGTGTTGATCGCCGGGGTCGTCGTCTGCGCCTTCCTCGCCTCGGTCGTGATCTGGATCCATTCGGCCTTGCGGCGCGCCAAGCGGGCACAACTGCGGCGTAATGTTTTCATCAGCTCCGCGCTCAACAATCTGAGCCAGGGATTGATGCTGACGGACGCCGCCAACCGCGTCGTCTTCTACAACCATCGCTTCCTCGAAATCTACGGCATGAGCCGGGCCGACATTCCGCCCGGTTGCACCGGCCGGGATCTGGTCGAGTTGCGGCGGCAGCGCGGCCTGCTCAATCTGACGGTCGAAGACTATGCGCGCCAGGCGCGAGAGCCGGACGGGTGCCTGACCGAGCTGCCCGGCGGACGTGTGGTGCGAGCCCAGATATTCCGTCTTCCGACCGGCGGATCGATCGGCATCCACGAAGACTGCACGGTGCAGCGCCGGCTGGAGCGCGAGCTCGCCTCGACCAAGCAGTTCCTGGAATCGGTGGTCGATCAGGTTCCCGTCTGCGTCGCCGTCAAGAACATCGACGACGGCCGCTACATCTTCGCCAACCGAGCATTCGAGCAGTTCTCTCGGATGCCGCGAGATCAGATCATCGGACGGCGCCCAAGCGACCTCTTCGGCGACGCGACCGCGGCCGACATCGCGGCTGCCGACCGCGAAGCGATGCTGGCGCCCGGCACCACCTATTGCAGCGAGCTGGTCGTTCAACGCGGCAACGACAAGCGCATCCTCGAAGCCCATCGGGTCGTTGCACGCAACGACAAGAACGAGCCGCAGTTCCTCATCGCGCTGTTCGACGATGCCACGGAGCGGCGATCGCTGAGCCGCGAGCTGGAGAACAGCAAGAAGTTCCTGGAGCTGGTCGTCGACAACATTCCGGTCTCGCTCATCGTCGAGAGCGTCAGCGACGGCCGCTATCTGCTCGCCAACCGCAGCGCTGAGATCATCCTCAACCGCAAGCGCGAGGATGCCACGGGCCTGACCGCCGCCGACATTTTCAATCCGCGCGAGGCCAGACTGATCATGGCGCGCGACGAAGCCGCTATCAAGAAGCGCAGCCTTCTGACCGAGGAACATCCGATCTCGACCAAAGACGGTCTGCGGCTGTTCCTGACCCGACGGGCAACCGTGCTGGGCGAGACCGGCGAGCCGCAATATCTGATCAAGACCTATGAGGACGTCACCGACCGGCGCCAGACCGAATCGCGGATGGCGCACATGGCCTATCACGACGGCCTGACCGATCTGCCGAACCGCGCCGCGTTCCTGCAGGCCTTGAGCCAGATGATCGAGGCCTGCGCGGACACGGACGAGGAGTTCGCGGTCCTGAACGTCGATCTCAAGGGCCTGAAGGACGTCAACGACGTCTTCGGCCACGCCATCGGCGACAAGCTGTTGATCGAGGTCGCCCGCCGCGTCCATGCCGTTGCCCGGGGCGGGGTGGTCGCGCGTCTCTCCGGCGATGAGTTCGGGCTGATCATCGACGGCAAGCAACCGGAGACGGGCAGGGCGCTGGCCGAGCAGTTGGCGGCGGCGATCGCGGTGGACTTCCAGATCGACGGCAAGTCGATTCGCACAGCGCTGACCACGGGCATCTCGGTGTTCCCGCACAATGGTTCGGATCCGGCGTCGCTGCTCGCCAATGCGGGTGCCGCTCTGTTCCGCGCCAAGGCCAAATCGCGCGGCAGCATCACCTTCTACGAGCCTGAAATGGATCAGCAGATTCGCGACCGCCGCGTTCTGCATCAGGAGCTGTCTGTCGCGATCAAGCATGGCGAACTTTCGCTGTACTTCCAGCCGCAGGCCGCCTCCGGCCGCACGGTCGACGCCAGCGAGATCATCGGCTTCGAGGCGCTGGCGCGCTGGCAGCACCCGGTCCGCGGCTTCGTGCCGCCGAGCGACTTCATTCCGCTCGCGGAAGAGAGCGGCCTCATCGTCGAGATGGGCGAGTGGATTCTGCGCGAGGCCTGCCGCGAGGCGGCGTCGTGGCCGAAGCCGCTGCAGGTCGCGGTCAACCTGTCTCCGGCCCAGTTCGTTCATGGTGACCTTGTCGCACTGGTCCATTCGATCCTGCTCGAGACGGGGCTCGCACCTGGCAGGCTCGAGCTCGAAATTACCGAGGGTGTGCTGATCGAGGATTTCGATCGTGGTGTCGCGCTGCTGCGCCGGCTGAAGGCGCTCGGCGTTCGCGTCTCGATGGACGATTTCGGCAGCGGCTACTCGTCGCTGAGCTACCTGCAGGCCTTCCCGTTCGACAAGATCAAGATCGACCGCGCCTTCGTCATGAATATCGGCCGCAACCCGCAATCGGCGGCGATCATTCGTGCGGTCATCGGTCTGGGTCACGGCATGAACATGTCGATCGTGGCGGAAGGCGTCGAGACGCCCGAGCAGCTCGGCTTCCTCGCCGAGCAGGGCTGCGACTCGGTTCAGGGCTATCTGCTTGGCAAGCCCCTGCCGATCGACAAATACGACGGCATCGTCGGTCGCGCTCACGACGACGACGACGCGTCCGTTCGCAAGACCGGCTGACCGGGCACTCGTGGTCAGAGGCCGTTGCGCAACAGCGCGAATTTATCCGCGCGCATGACAGCTAAGCCGCTACGAGAATCATCTCCGCCGGTCTACGATCGTTCGTCCTGGCACGCTCGAAGACCTTGCGTATGGCGGACTACGATCTTGCGATCATCGGTGGAGGTCTGAACGGCGTCAGCCTGGCGCGTGATGCGGCTGGCCGCGGTCTGCGCGTGCTCCTTGTCGAGCAGGGCGATCTCGGCGGCGCCGCCTCGTCGGCCACGTCGCGGCTGGTGCATGGGGATCTCGCAGCGCTGGAGCGCCGCAGCTTTCTGCGCGTGCGCCGCGCGCTTGCCGAGCGCGACGTCTGGCTCACGGTCGCGCCGCATCTGGTCCGACCGATCCGCTTTGCTATTCCAGCTCACGCCAATGAGCGGCCGCCATGGCAACTGCGCGCAGGACTCTGGCTCTACGACCGCCTCGCTGCGCGCAACCGGCTGCCGGCAGCGTCGGCGCTCGACGTCACGCATCATCCGATCGGAGATGCCCTGAAGCGTCCGATCGGGACGGCATTCGACTATTCCGATTGCGTGGTCGACGATTCCCGCCTGGTGGTCCTGACCGCGATGGATGCTGCCGAGCGCGGCGCGGCGATCCGCACCGGCGCCCGCTGCGTGCGGGCCGACCGCGACCATATATGGCGTCTCGCCATCATCGACCGCGGCCATCGACGCATCGTCACCTCGCGCGCGCTCGCCAACGCCACCGGCGCGTGGAGCGTCTCGACGGCGGAGACCGTGCTGCGTCAGCCGCCGCCGCGGGTCACCGCGCGGCAGGTCAGCCAGATCATCGTGCCGCGGCTGTTCGATGTCGAAGCGGTCTACGTGTTTCAGAATTCGGATGGACGGCTGATCTTTGCCCAGCCCTACGAGCAGGATTTCACCCTGATCGGCACGGTGGTCCACGGCTTCAAGGGCGACCCAGCCGTGGTGGCGGTGCCGGCGGCAGACGTGGCCTATCTCTGCAAGGCGGCGAACCGCTATTTCCGCTCGGACATCCAGCCTGCAGACGTGGTCCGGAGCGTGGCCGGCGCCAACATGATGGTGCTGCGCGCCGCCGACAGCGGGCGGCTGGAAACGGTCGTGAGCCTCGATGCTGGCCGCGCCAAGGCGCCGCTCCTGACCATGTGCGGCGGCGACGTCACGACAGCCCGGCACCGGGCCGAGCAGGCGGTCTCCCGCCTCGCGCGCTTTTATCCGATGTCGCCACGCTGGACTGCGAGAGCGCCGCTTCCGGGTGGCGACTTCGCCTGGGACCGGTTCGAGGATCTCGTCGATGACGCACGGGAGCGCTGGCGCTTTCTCAGCGAAGCCGAGGCCCGGCGGCTGCTCGGCGCCTACGGCACCCGGCTGGCGGAGATCCTTGGCGAGGCGAGGTGCCGGGCCGATCTCGGGCAGGCGTTCGGGCCGCAGCTGACCGAGGCGGAGGTCCGCTACCTCATGGCGCGCGAATGGGCGCGGTTTCCCGACGACGTGCTGTGGCGGCGGACCAAGCTGGGTCTGACGCTTCCCGCTGCCGAACGCGATGCGCTCGCTGCGTTCATGACCACTGCGGCCTGTGGCCGGGGCACGCCGCAGGCCGTTGACGCGAGCGGGGATAGTCCGGCCCGCGCGGTTGAGCTGCAATCCGTGGGCGGCTAGCTTGCCGACCGGTCGGCCGTTGTGGCCGGGCAGGGTGATTTGATCGGGACATGGCTGACGACATCGCAAACCCAGCGCCTGCCGGAGAGCCGGCAGCATCACCAGCGCCGGAACCGCGTCCCGATGCTCAGCCGCCGATCCTGCGGATCGAGAACCTCGTCAAGACATTCGGCAGCTTCCGCGCCGTCGACGGCGTCTCGCTCGACATCCGCGCCGGCGAGTTCTTCGCGCTGCTCGGCCCCAGCGGCTGCGGCAAGACGACCTTGCTGCGCATGCTGGCCGGCTTCGAGACGCCGGATGAAGGGCGCATCCTGCTTTCGGGCGAGGACATCGCGCAGGTGCTGCCGCATCAGCGGCCCGTCAACATGATGTTCCAGAACTACGCGCTGTTCCCGCATCTGAACGTGCGCGACAACATCGTCTTCGGCCTGAAGCGCGCCGGCATGCCGCGCGCCGAGATCGCCACGCGCGTTGCCGAGATGGTGGCGCTGGTGCGGCTCGAAGGGCTGGAGAAGCGCAAGCCGGATCAGCTCTCGGGCGGGCAGAAGCAGCGCGTCGCCCTGGCGCGCTCACTGGCGCGCCGGCCGCAGGTGCTGCTGCTCGACGAGCCGATGGCTGCGCTCGACAAGAAGCTGCGCGAGAGCACGCAGGTCGAGCTGATGGAGCTGCAGCGCAAGCTCGGCATGACCTTCATCATCGTCACCCACGACCAGGAGGAGGCGATGACGGTGGCGAGCCGGATCGGGGTGATGAACGCGGGAAGGCTCGAGCAGGTCGCGGTCCCCCGACGTCTGTATGAGGAGCCCGCGTCGCGGTGGGTCGCGGAGTTCGTCGGCGACATCAATCTGTTCGAGGGCGAGGTGACCGCGCGGGAGCCGCTCCGGCTCAGGGTCGTGACCCACACTGCGGGTGAGCTGGTCGTGGCGCAGCCGATGGCTCCGATCAGCGAGAGCAAGGTCGCGGTCGCGATCCGTCCGGAGAAGATCCGCCTCGCGCTCCGTCGACCGGCCGGCGATGCTGCTGCGATCAATTGTGTCGAGGGCGCCATCACCGATGCGAGCTATCTCGGCGGCAAGACCATATACAAGATCAAGCTCGACGGCGGCGCCGTGCTTCACGCCGCGCAGGCCAACACCGCCCGGCTCGATGCCGACGGCTATGGCCTGAACCAGCGGGTGGTCGCCTGGTTCACGCCCGACGATTGCCTGGTGCTGGAGCGATGAGCGCGCGCCGCATCTTCTCGCGTCCGGCCCGCTTTGCGGCGATCGCGCCCTATGTCTGGATGGTGCTGTTTTTCCTGGTGCCGTTCGCCTTCGTCGCCAAGATCAGCCTGTCGCAGACCGCGATCGCGCAGCCCCCCTATACGCCGGTGTTCTCGCTGGCTGATGGTTTGTCGTCGCTCCGGGATGCATTTGCGGCGCTGTCGCTCGACAATTTCCGTCTGCTGCTGTCGGACGATCTGTATCTCGCGTCCTATCTGCGCAGCGTCGTCGTCGCGGCGACGTCGACCGCGATCCTGCTCCTGATCGGCTACCCGATCGCCTATGGCATGGCGCGCCTGCCGAAGCGTTGGCAGGGCATCGCGATGATGCTGGTTATCGTGCCGTTCTGGACCTCGTTCCTGATCCGCATCTACGCCTGGGTCAACATCCTGCAGCATGACGGCCTCCTGAACCAGATCCTGCTCGCGCTGCATCTGGTGTCCACGCCGGTGGTGTGGCTGTCGACCGACAGCGCGATGTATGTCGGCATCGTCTATTCCTATCTGCCGTTCATGATCCTGCCGCTGTTCGCGACGCTGACCAAGCTGGAGCCGGCATTGGAGGAGGCCGCCGCCGATCTCGGCGCCTCGCCGCGTGAGATCTTCTGGCTGGTGACGTTTCCGCTGTCGCTGCCCGGCGTCGGCGCGGGCGCGCTGCTGTGCTTCATCCCGGTGGTCGGCGAGTTCGTCATTCCCGATCTGCTCGCCGGGTCGAAATCGCTGATGATCGGCCAGACGCTCTGGCTCGAATTCTTCACCAACAAGGATTGGCCGGTGGCCTCCAGCATCGCCGTGGTCCTCTTGGTCGTGCTGCTGCTGCCGCTTCTGCTCTACGACCGGCTGCAGCGCCGGCAGTTGGAGGAGAGCAGGTGATGGATGGCGCACAGCAAGGCACGCTCTCTCGCTCCCCTCCCCCTTGCGGAGAGGGGTTGGGGGTGGGGGTCCGCATTGGCGGTCTTTGCTGGGTGCCCCCCTTCCTGACCCTCCCCCACAAGGGGGGAGGGAACGGAGAAGGTTTCACTGGGATTGAGGGAGGAGGAGATCGTGCCTAATCCCTCCCGCCTGTCGCGCTTCAACGTCGCGTCGCTGACGCTTGGGCTCGCCTTTCTTTACCTCCCGATCCTGATCCTGGTGATCTACTCGTTCAACGCCTCGCGCCTGGTCACTGTGTGGGGCGGCTGGTCGCTGCGCTGGTATCACGAGTTCTTCAGCGATCGCGCCATGATCGATGCGGCCTGGATGAGCCTGCGCGTCGGCGCCACCTCGGCCACCGCGGCGACGGTGCTCGGGACGCTGGCTTCGGTGGCGCTGTCGCGTGGCCAGGGATTTCGCGGCCGCATGCTGTTCTCCGGCATGTTGTATGCGCCGCTGGTGATGCCCGAGGTGATCACCGGCCTGTCGCTGCTGCTGCTGTTCGTGGCGCTGGACGCCGAGCGAGGCTTCTGGACGGTGACGATCGCCCACACCACCCTGACGATGTGTTTCGTTGCCGTGGTCGTGCAGTCGCGGCTGGTCTCGCTCGACCGCAGCCTGGAGGAAGCCGCGATGGATCTCGGCTGCGATCCGCTGCACGCGTTCGTGATGGTGACATTGCCGCTGATCGCGCCTGCGGTGGTCGCGGGCTGGATGTTGGCCTTCACGCTGTCGCTCGACGATCTCGTGATCGCGAGCTTTACCACCGGCCCCGGTTCGGCGACGCTGCCGATTCGGATCTATTCCGAGGTTCGGCTCGGGGTGAAGCCGGAGATCAATGCGATCTGCACGCTGGTGATCGGGCTGATTGCCGTGGTGATCATCATCGCGTCGCTGGCCTCGAAGCTGTCGAGTGATCGCGGCGAGAGCGCAGCTCCGCTATAATGACGGAGAATGCTGAGACAGCATTGATCAACGCGAGAACAGCCGCAAGGCGGCGGTGACGACCGCGCGATGGATCGTGCCGCGGTCGACGGATGGCGGGTCGACGCAGCAAGCCGGATCGCTCTGTTTGCCGAGCTCGGTACTCTCCGGCAGGAAGACGTAGTGCCCGGCGTCGTCGGCGACGATCTCGAATGCGCTACCGCTCAGTCGCTCATGCAGCCAGCGTGAGGCCGGCAGCAGCGCATCGGCGCCGCCGACCATGATGCGCGTCGGGACGTTGATCGCGGCGATGCTGTCCTCGGAGAAGCCCTGCACCGAGCGCCCCGGCGCCTGCAGCAGCGCCGCCTTGATGCGGGGATCGCGATAGGATGCGGACATGCGCGCCCAGGAGTCGCGGAAGATTGGGCTCTTCTCCATCAGCCGCGGCAGATGATCGACGAGATCGGGAAACTCGCGAGGGCCGCGGCCGAGATTGGCGCCTGGCTCGAACGGCGAGCGGATCATGATGGCGCCGAGCAGGGCGGCGGCCGTGACGCCGCCGAGCGAATAGCCGACGGCGTAGATGCGGTCGAGGTTGATGCGGCCTTCGAAATCGGGATGAGCCACGATGTGGTCGATCAGCAAGGACACGTCGCGTGGGCGTTCCCATGAGCAGAGGAAGCCCTCTGCTCGGTACGGCTCGGCATTGCTGTTGCCATGATGATTGACGGCGACCGCGACAAAGCCGCGGCTTGCCAGCTCGCGCGCCAGCCATTCGAACTGCAGGCCGTTGCAGCCGGTGCCGTGAGAGTACACGACGAGAGGACAGGCGCCCGCGCTTGCAGCGAGCGGCGCATTCAAAGCCGCTGGTCCCGCTTTGAACCAACCCTCCGGCCAAGGTGCGATAGCGAGCGCCGTTTCCACGGCGCCATTGGCGGCTGGATACCAAGTGAACCAGTCGATCGGGCGCGGCCCGTCGCCATCCCAGTTCGGCCGCGAAGCGTCCTCGAACCGTCCCTGACGAAATCCGACCCTCATCGCTCCGTCACGACTTCACGGCGCCGGCGGTGAGGCCGCCCACCATGTAGCGCTTGAAGGCGTAATAGACCGCCGCGGGCGGCAACGCGTAGATGAAGCCGGTGGTCATCAGGAGCTCCCACGGCGAATCGTCGGCGGCCAGGAAGTTGCCGAGCGCCACGGGCAGCGTGATATCCTTGTCGTTCGACAGCAGCAGGAACGCGTAGAGGTATTCGTTCCAGGCCAGCAGCACCGCATACGTTCCGATCGCGACCAGCGAGGGCATCATCAGCGGTACATAGACGAGGCGGAAGATCTGCAGCGGGCTGGCGCCGTCCATGACGGCAGCCTCGTCCAGCTCGACCGGCAGCTTGTCGGAGGCCTGCTTCAGCACCCAGATCGCGTAGGGCGAGGCAATCGTCACCATCGCCAGGATCAGCGACCAGTCGTTGTTGAGCAGGCCGTATTTGCCCATGGTGCGATACATCGGTACCGCGAGGAACGCGGCGGGGATGAAATAGGTGAACAGCGCGAGGTTCATCACCACCCGGCTGCCAGGCACGCGCAGGCGCGAGATGGCATAGGCCGCACAGGTCGCAATGATCAGTGTCAGCGCGCCCACGGCCATGGCGATCACGACCGAGTTGCCGAACTGGACCCAGAAATCGCGCAGGAAGTAATGCTGCTGGTGGAACACGATCGAGAAATTGTGCAGCGTCGGATGGCCCGGCCACAGCTTGCCCGAGAACGCGTCCTCCTTCGGCGAGATCGCGAACAGGAACATGTGGTAGATCGGGATCATCGTCCAGATGAAGACGGGAATGCCGATCAGCAGCAGCCGGGCCTCGGTGCCGACTTCGCGGAGGGTGGGGAGCTTCATCGCGACAACCGCTTCATCATGAAATAGACCAGGGGCAGCACCAGCGGCATCGCGCAGACGATCGAGGCCATGGCGAGGCTGAGCTGATCGAGCCGGAGATAGCGGATGCCGAGCGTCGCCAGCACGTGGGTGAGATCGGCCGGACCGCCGCCGGTCAGGAGATAGACGCTGTTGAAGTCTCCGAGCGTCCAGATCATCGAGAGCAGCGTGCAGGTGATGTAGAGCGTCTGCATCGACGGCCAGGTGATGTAGCGGAACTTCTGCCACCAGGTGGCGCCGTCGACCTCGGCCGCCTCGAACAAATCGTGCGAAATCGCCAGCCGCCCGGTCATCAGGATCAAGGTCCAGAACGGCAGCGACTTCCAGATGTGCATGCCGATCGCCATCGACAGCGCGACCGTCGGGTCGTTCAGCCAGTTCGGGCCATCTTCGCCGGTGAACTTGAAGATCAGCTGGTTCACCACGCCCCATTCGGGATTGAGCATGAAGCGCACCGACAGGATGGTCGGGATCGAAGGCACCGCCCAGGGCAGGATGAAGATGACCGACAGCCATTTGATCCAGCCGCGCTGCTGCACGAAGAAGCCGGACAGGAACAGCGCGATCACCATCTTCAGATTGATGCCGACCAGGAGGAAGATCAGCGTGTTGACGGCGGCGCGCGCGAAGATGGGGTCGTTGTACAGCGCGACGTAGCTGGCCGGCTCGCGGGCGAGCCACAGGCCGTAGCCGACGGGATAGACGACGAAGGCAAGGAAGACGAGCAAGTAGGGGGCAAGCATGACGATGCCCCATACCTGTGACGGTGTCAGCAGCACCGGGCGCGGCGCTTCCGCGAGCGCGGAATCGGAAGCTGAGAGCGTGATCGCCATGGTCGTCTGTTCCAAGCCTATTGCCGAACCGGCCGCATACACTGCGGCCGGCACTTGTTGTCGTTGTCAGGAGCTCAAGCTAGTGCCTCGCGAGGCGAGAGACTAGCCGGCGACCTCCTTCAGCCGCGCGATCAGCTCGTCGACGGCCTTCTCGACCGGCACCTTCTCGCTGACCACGCGGTTCATCGCCTTGGCCCAGACGTTCTCATTGTTGAGGATCGTGAACTTGTAGTTCTTGGTGAAGTCGAACGGCGTGGTGCCGCCGGTGAACTGGGTGTACACGGCCTTGCGATGGCGGTCGGCCTGCCAGAACGGGCTCTTCTGGCCTGCGGTCGTCACCGGGAACCAGCGGCCCAGCGCGCCCTCGATGTAGGGGCCGAGGTTCTCCTCCTGCATCAGGAACTTGATGAATTCCTTGGCCTGCGCCTTGTGAGGAGCATTGGCGAAGATCAGGCCGGTCTTGACGTCGGAGCGGTACTTGATCGGCGTGCCGTCCGGCTTGTTGGGGAAGGACGCGGTGATGATGTCCTCCTCATAGGCCTTCTTGCCGGCCGCGCGCTGCTCGGGCGTCAGCGCCGGGTTGGTGGAGTCCTCGAACCACTTGGCCGCGATCGAGATCGTGAAATTGTGGGTCATCACGATCGTCTTGTTGTGGAACGCGACGTTGTTGTCCGGATCCTTCCAGGTCGTGGACGAGGGCGGCGTGCAGCCCTTGATGTAGGTGTCGGTATAATCCTTCATCGCCTTGACGAGGCCGTCGCGCACCTTGGGGTCGTCGACCAGCAGCTTGCCGTCGTCGTCGACCAGCTTGACGTTGTAGGCGTCCATGAAGGTGTAGAACGACTGGAACGAGTCGGTGGATTCCACGCCCATGGGCTGACCGACGCCATACATGCGCTGGCCGGTGGCCTTGCGGACCGCCGGCTGCACCTTGTCGCACCAGAACGTCCAGTAGTCTTCCCACTTGGTGGGGATGTCGCTCTGCTTGAAGCCGGCCTTGCTCAGCAGGTCGCCCCAGATCTGGACGTGCATGCTCTGCTGCTTCAGCGGGAAGCCGTAATAGGCCTTCTTCTTGGTGACGTTGTTGTAGAGGTAGGCGGTCTCGAGCGTGTTCGGAGCGAACGCCGACTTCATCGGCTCCAGGATGTCGGTGAGATCCTCGAGCTTGCCTTCGTAGGCCCACTTGCCCTGGGCCTGAACGTCGTAGGTGTCGGCGTAGGCCACGTCGGGCACGGTACCCGAATCGAGCGCGGCGACCGTCTTCGGAATCATGTCCTGGATCGCGTATTGCGACAGCTCGACCTTGATGCCGGTCTTGGCCTCGAACTTCTTGACGACGTTGAGCAGCGCATCGTCCTCGGACTTGTAGAAGCCCTTGCTCCACCAGATCGTGATGGTGTCCTGCGCGATGGCTGGTGCTGCAGCGCAAAAAAGCCCGGCGGCTGCGACTGCGATCGAAAGCGCACCCATTCCCCTGGATTTCACGTGTCTCTCCCTGATCCGCCGATCTTGCTTGATCGGTTGTGGCGGGACACTAGCCCAGGGACCCGACGCGATCCAGAAGTAATATATCAGACATGGGTCGTGGCGGCGGCCGTGTATCGGCACGCGAAGCAAGCCGCGTTGGTCAGTTCTGCTTGGTGGGAGTGTCGCCTGTCGGAGCGTCAGCCTGCGGCACGTTGTCCGGCTGGGCCGGGCGCAATCCGCCGCCGGTGAATCGTTCCAGCACCGAGCGCACCGCATCCCTCGTCTTGCGGTCCTTGACCGCATCGAGCAGCGGGGCGGCGGCCGGGGCGCGGCGGATCAGGCTTTCCGGATCGGGAAAGATCAGCGGATCTTCCCAGGGGCCCTGGACGACGAAAGGCAGTTCGAAGCCGTTGCTGCCATTGCCTGACGACAGCAGGCTCGCGACGCCCTTGAAATCGTATTCCCGTGTCGGCACCGAGGCCGTACCGGTCATGGTGATGCGCGCGGTCGGGCTCTCGACGCGGATGTCCTCGGCGGTCGCGATGCCCTCGGAGAATTTGACCGCGATCGTCAGCGAGTCGTAAGGCGTCGAACCGGAGCGGAAATTGCCGCCGCGCGACAGCGGGCTGCGCTCGAGGCGCTTCAGGAGCTGCTCGACGTTGAAGCCGGAGATCGCGCCATCGCGGCCCTGCAGGTTGGCGCTGCCATCGAGCGACTGGGCGAGCCCGAACGGGCTCGAGCCCGAAGCCGTCAGCGAGACGTTGAGATTGCCGCGTCCCGACAGCGACGACACGCCGAACATCTCGTTGGCGCAGGCCTGCAGATCGACGTCGTTGAATTGCAGCTCGGCCTTCACGTCGGCCACGGTGTCGGCACGGGCGATCCCAAACGAGCCGCGCACGATGCCGCCATACATCTGCGCCTCGCCGACCGAGAGGGCGAGCACGCCGTTGCGCAGGTTGGCGCCGAACGCCGTGCGTCCGATTTTCGAGGAGCCGACCGTGACCTTTGCGGCCGATAGCCGCATGTCGAGGTCGGTGGTGGACAAGGCCTTGAGGTCGAAGAGCTGCCGATTCCAGTCGCGGGCCCCATTGGCCAGCAGCCGGATCGTCGAGATGTAGGGGGTGAAGTCGAGCGCGTCGGCCGCCAGCGTCGCCTGCAGCGTCTGCCGGCCGTTATTGGCGTAGGTCATGACGCCCTCGGCGGTGTTGCCGTCGAGCTCGACATTGACATTGGTGAGGGCGATCGAGGCGCCGACCACGTTGGCGCGCGCACGCAAGGCGAAGCGCCCGAAGCCGCCGCCGCCGAGCGGCGTCTGCCCCGTCCAGCGCAGCGCGTCGCGGAGCGACGGGCTGTCCACCGTCAGCGTACCTTCCATCAGCGCGCTGGTGCGATTCGCGACCGTGCCGTCGAACGCCAGCTTCAAGGGCGGGCTGGCAAGCCGCATCTTGAGGCCGGACCGGTCTCCCGACAACGCGGCGAGGAAGTCGCTGACGCTGATCGAGCCCTCGATGCGCTGGCCGCGCCAATCGAATTGCCCTGTCGCTGCGAACGAGCGCGAGATCGACGGCCAGGCGAGTGACAGGTCGATATCGTCGAGCCGCTCGGAAGCATGATGGCCGGTGTCCTCGTAGACCAGGATGCCGTCCTGGATGCGGATCTCGGAGAACGACATCTGGCTGTCGGGCCCCGGGCGCATGGTGCGCGCGATGGTCTCGATGAAGGGGGTCCAGTTGCTGTTGCCGTCGGCCTCGCGGCTGACGTTGATCTGCGGCCGCAGCATCATGACGTCGGCGATTTCGAACCGCTGCAACAGTAGCGGCAGCAATTGCAGATTGGCGGTCAGCACGTCGACGCGCAGGGCCGGATCCTCGGTACCGCTGCCCTTCAGACCGACATCGTGGAACGAGACATAGCTGCCCGGAAACAAGGAGACGTCGATATGTCCCTTGACAACGAGCTCGAGCCCGGTCACGGCGCGGATCTGGCTCTCCACCGCCTGCCGCAATGCCTCGCGATTGACCAGCCAGGAGCTCGCCAGCAGGCCCACGAACGCGATGCCCAGCAGCACCGCGATCGGTGTGCCGAGGCGCCTCATTCCTTGGGCCATGGTCACGGACATGTCCTGGGATCGTCGGATCGCTGGTTACTCGGGATGGGCAGGGTGCGCCGAAAACCCCTGCCAACATCAACAACTTGATGCGCTTTCTTGACGCTTTCAAGGCCATGCCGCCGGTGTGGCCGGATTGCGGCGGAGCCCTGATATCCCGGACTCCGGATCGCCTCGGAGGCGCAGGCTGGTGCGACAGCTAAAGCAGGATGTGCGCGTTGGGAAGGCATCATTGACGCATTGCGAAGATTTCGCCTAATAATCCGGTCGATATCCGCGCGATCGCCGCTCTGCAGCAGGTCATTCCCGTATGAACAAGGTCTATCCGGACGCCAAATCCGCCCTTGCTGGCCTCCTCAAGGACGGCATGACCATCATGTCGGGTGGGTTTGGTCTTTGTGGCATCGCAGAAGCCCTGTCCGACGCCATTCGCGAGTCCGGGGTGAAGGACCTCACCGTCATCTCCAACAATGCCGGGGTCGATGGCATCGGCCTCAGCCGGCTGCTGGAGACGCGGCAGATCAAGAAGATGATCTCGTCCTATGTCGGCGAGAATAAGCTGTTTGCCCAGCAATATCTGGCCGGCGAGCTGGAGCTCGAATTCTGCCCGCAGGGCACCCTGGCCGAGCGCATCCGCGCCGGCGGCGCCGGCATTCCGGCCTTCTTCACCAAGACCGGCGTCGGCACGCTGGTCGCGGAGGGCAAGGAGGTGCGGGAGTTCGACGGCGAGAAATATCTGATGGAGCGCGGTCTGTTTGCCGATCTGGCGATCGTGCACGCCTGGAAGGGCGACACCGCCGGCAACCTCGTCTACCGCAAGACTGCGCGCAACTTCAATCCGATGATGGCAACTGCGGCCAAGGTGACGGTCGCGGAGGTCGAGCACCTGCTGCCGGCCGGCCAGATCGATCCCGACCACATCCATACGCCCGGCATCTTCGTCAAACGCATCATCCAGGTCGGAACCGAACTGAAGCGCATCGAGCAGCGCACCGTGCGCAAACGTGAAGCCGCCGCTGCAGCCGGGGAGGAAGTCTGATGGCCTGGACGCGAGAGCAGATGGCGGCGCGCGCCGCCAAGGAGCTGCGGGACGGCTACTACGTCAATCTCGGCATCGGCATTCCGACGCTCGTCTCGAACTACATCCCGCCGGGCGTCGACGTGGCGCTGCAGAGCGAGAACGGCATGCTCGGCATGGGTCCGTTCCCCTATGAGGGCGAGGAGGATCCCGACCTCATCAATGCCGGCAAGCAGACCGTCACCGAGCTGCCGATCACCAGCTATTTCTCGTCAGCCGATTCCTTCGCCATGGTCCGCGGCGGCCACATCGACCTGTCGATCCTCGGCGCCATGCAAGTCGCCCAGAACGGTGACCTCGCCAACTGGATGATCCCCGGCAAGATGGTCAAGGGCATGGGCGGCGCGATGGATCTCGTCGCCGGCGTCAAGCGCGTCGTCGTGGTCATGGAGCATAGCGCCAAGGACGGTCCGAAGCTGCTCAAGCAGTGCACGCTGCCGCTGACCGGCGAGCGCGTCGTGGACATGGTGGTGACCGATCTGGCGGTGTTCACGATCGACAAGCACGGCAATGACGGCATGGCCCTGATCGAGCTCGCCGATGGCGTGACGCTCGACGAGGTCAAGGCCAAGACCGAAGCCGAGTTCCGGGTCGCGCTGAAGAATGCCTGAGGGCGCGACTACCAGCGCCGGCAGAGCATCTCCGCGACCTTGACGGCGAGCCGGCATGCCGCATGCCGCGCCCGGCTCGCAGCAGCGGGGGGCGCCGTCTCCGCCAACCCCTGAATGATCAGGCACGGCACACTGCGGCTGAGGCAGATCAGTCCCATCGCATAGGCCGTGTCATCCGTCGCAAGCGCGCCTGGAAACGCCGCCGAGATTTCGGCGTCGGTGCCGTCGCCATCGCACGTCACTGTCATTCCTTCGAAGAACACGTCGATGTCGTCCAGCATGCCATTTGCGGCCTCGTGCGCGAGGCGGCAAAGCTCGGGATCGGCCGGAATGATCATTCCGCTGTCATCGACCGAGGGCGGCTCGGCCATGCTGAGCGCGTCGCGCAGCTTGATCTGAATCCGGAATGGCGCGACCGAGGTGGCGATGACGAGATCGCCGGGGCCGGCGCCGATGAATCGCGGGCCGCGGGCCACTTGCGGGAGATTCGCTCCAAGGGCATCGGCCCGTCCCGGCATGATCAGCCACTGCGCCCCATGCTCTTCGATCGCCACTGCGGCCGCGTTCGCCACCTCGGCGATCGATCGCCCGAGGCACACGACCGCATGGAAGCAGGAATGCCTGATGATGGCGCGCGCCGCGTTGCGCTGTTCGATCAGCGTGCCCGGGCCCATCGCCTGGACCAGGGCTTCGATATCCTCCGGCGTTTCGACCACGAAACCGATCGTGTTGGCTTTGGCATGGAGAAATCGCAGCGCGTCGAGCATCGCGTTGATGCTGGCCTTCTCACGACCGTCGAGCTGCTGCCACAGCGCTTCGAGTACGTCCAGGGAGGCCTCGATGTCGGCGCCGATCACGCCTTGGCCGAGCGGGCGGCCGGGTGTCTCGCAGCGATAGAGCTCTTCGAAGGCCTGCAGGACGGTCCTGCGGTCCTTCACCGCGCAGGCGCCTTGCAGGATGCGCGCGAGAACCTGGGCGCGCTTGCTGAGTTCGAGGGGAACGGCGAGCCAGGCAAAATCAGCCAGCTCGGCCGCCTGCTCGCTTGCGGCGCGCTGGAATTCGCCGACGACCTGACCGTAGTGCCAGCTCAATTGCCACGGCGTCACATGCCGTCCGCGATACCTGCCGCCCTCGATGCGTTCGAGCGATTGCGCCTGCAACTCGTTGCGCAGGTCGGGATCTATTCCCGATGCGCGGGAATCCAGCAGACGATAGGCGCGTGTTGCGATCGCCGGTCCGAACCATTCGTGCTCGAGGTCGCCGACCGAGAGACCGCTCGGCATGCGGATGTGGACGGTCCTACGAAACTGGTCGAGCTCGCGTCTTGCGACCTGGGCCGCGGTCACCGAAACCTGCTGTACCTCGCACAAACCGTCGACCACACTGGCCCAGTCCCAGAAGTCGTCGCCATAGAACGGAATGCGATATTGGCGGCTCGCGACGATCCGTGCGCAAACCCGTTCGATGGCGGGAGCCACGCGATCGAGAATATCGCTGCGCGCCAGCGCGCCGTCCGTGAGACATTGGTGCACGAGACGCGCCGCGCCCGCATTCACCACGTGCCAGTCCTTGGCGGCGAATTTAGGCGACGTCCGCAGATATTCGAGCGCGTCGATGAGGCAGCGTCCAGCCAGTGCGCTCGGCGAATCGTCGTCGAACCAGCTGGTGTTGCCGATCCCGTAACCATGCAGGTCGGACGTGAAGAAGACCGGCGGATGTCGAGAAATCACACTCGCCTCCTGGTCCGCTCATCGCGTCGCTCAACGGCAATTGTCTAACGTTTGCAACTCAGATTTCGCAACCTAAAGTTGTTTTTGCGTGACTGTCATTTGTGCCAGTGTCAGGGCACCGTCGATCCAGCGCCGGCGTAGGTTGCAGGCAAGCGTGCTTCGAGCGCACTTTTCGAGCGGACTTATGGAGGCCGAGCATGTCAGGCGCGGATGGCGCCGAGTAGCCGGCCGAGGCGCCGCGTCATGCTGCGGCTCCATGAGGGTTGATCGCGGACAAGCCGGAAACCGAGATTGGCAGGTGGCGTGCCGGAGGCGCAGCCGCCGGCGCGCGCATCGCGGATGAAGTCGGTCACGTAGGCTCGATGCGCGCCTTCGGCCAGACGGACGCCGCAATTGCTGGCGGTCTTGATGACGCGACCGGCACTATCCTGCAGCTTGCGTGTGAAGCAGGTCGAGGTCCATTCCCAGACATTGCCCGCGAGGTCGGCAATGCCGTGCTCGTTGATGCCGAAGCCGCCAAAGCCGCGCGTCTTGGGATCGTCTTGCAGGGCGGCTTCCCGTTCGTAGCGGGCGATCCAGCGCCGCGAGGGATCGGCGTCGTCGATTGAGATGCCATCGTCCTTGAATCGGCTCCCGGCCGCATAGGCCCACTCGGTATCGGTCGGCAGCCGATAGCTCTCGCCGGTCTTGTGCGAGAGCCACGCGGCGTAGGCAACGGCGTCGTGCCAGCTCACCTGCACCGCCGGACGATCGATGGCGATGGGGACGTCGCGATCGAGCGCGCGGCATGCATGGGCTTCGACGCAGGCGTGGTAGTCGGCGGCGCTGACCTGGTTCGTCATCATGGTCAGCGGATGATCAAAGCGGACCGTCGTGATGGGAGCTTCGGCCTGGCGGCCGTTGCGGAGATGGTCGCCGGAGTCGCGGTAGCTGATCGTCCCAGGTGCGATCTCGGTGAGGGCGGGGCCGTCGAGACCGGCGGCGCGGTCTGGCAGCCCTGCAAGGATCGGGGCCATTGTGGTCGGGCCAGCCAATCCGACGACGCAGGCGAGGGTGAGCTTGATCTTGAAAGCGAGCAGCATGGCAGCACACTGAGAAGAGTGGGGGGCCGGACATGCCGGCCCCCTGGGCCGATCAGTTCGTCGTGCCGGTCGGAATGTCGGCCGGGGCCTTCACCTGCATCATCAGGTCGTCATTCCACTTGCCTTCGACCTTGAAATGGGCCGTTGCGCCGAGATTGGCCGCCTCGATCAGGTTGTGGGTGACGTAAGCGTAGATGCCGGGCTGCAGGAATTTGTAGAGCGCGGCACCCGCGGAGCCGCCGCGGATGAACCAGGTCTCGAGCCCGGTCTCCGGCGCGTTGGAGAACTTGCCGGTCTCCCAGACATAATCGCCGTGGCCGCCGATCAGATGCGGACGACTGTCGCGGTTCGCCTGCGAGTGCACGATCAGCACGTTCTCGCCGACATTGGCCGTGAGCGCATTCTTTCCGGTGAGCGCGCCGGCCTTGCCGTTGAACACCACATGGGTCGGCGTGAGCTTGCGCATGACCTCCTCGGTGTCGCTATAGGCCTCGCCGGGCGAGTCATAGGATTTGAAGTTGCCCTTGTCGTCGCGCGGGACGTAGAGGTCCTGCTCGCCGATGTAGTAGACGCGATCGTAGCGCAACGCGTGTCCGCGGCCGTCATTGAGACCGTCGCGCGGCAGCACCATCACGGCGCCGTTCATGCCCGAGACGACATGCCAGGGGATCATCGGTCCGCCTGGGGCGCAATGATAGACGAACACGCCGGTCCGCGTCGCCTTCCAGCGCAGCACGACCTGCTCGCCGGGATTGACCAGGGTCAGCGCGCCGCCACCCAGCGCTCCGGTCGCGGAGTGGAAATCGATGTTATGCGGCATGCTGTTGGTCGCGGGATTGACGAGGGTCACCTCGACATAGTCACCCTCATGGACCACCATCAGCGGGCCCGGCATCGAGCCGTTGAACGTCATGGCCTGGAAGGTGGTGCCCTTCTCGTCGATCACCATCTTCTTCTCCTGGACCACGAGCTTGAACTCCATGATCTTGGGCCCCTGCTTCGTCGCCTGCTCGTGCGCATGCACGAACGGCGGAGCCACCAGATCGACCTTCTGGCGCGGCAGCTTGAGGTCCTCGGCCATCGCGGGAGCCGCAAGCATCATCGCGGCGATGGCTGCACTGAACATGGCGGTGCGGCGGGTCAACATGGATCGCTCCTTCATTGGATCTGTTGTAGTGCCGCAATCATCATGCTCCCGTTGGAACCCGGCTTGTTTGTGCTGCAACAAGCAACTTCGCATTTGCGGAATGCGATGGCGGGTTCGGAGCGAAATTGGCGCGGCTGCGCCAGCGCGCGAATGAGTTGCATCGGCGAGTAGTTCTTGGGGAGTCCGGACGGGGCGCGGAGGAAAAGGGGGCTGGACTGTCCTCGCGCAACTACGCGCCGAGAAATGATCCATCCGTTTGCCGAGACCGCAGGACAGTCACGAGCACTAGGATGCGAGGTTCAAGGCCGAGGTTCAAGGCATTGCACCGATCGACGATGGGCTACCAAACTCGTCAGCTCAGCCAGCGCAGCGCCAGCAACGCGGCGAAGGCCACTGCCGCCGCGAGGCAAAACATCGTGGTCATGAACATGGCGATATTGCCGAGCAGGCCTGTCGGCCCCGACTCGTCGCGGAACGATTCGAATCCGTCGGACTGGGGGATATGGCCGCGGATGCCAGCGAGGAGAGCAAATGAACGGATCAGAAATTGCAGAGCTTCCATTGCGGTTTCCTCGAATCGTCAATGGATCAATGATGATGTGAAATGAGCCGGCCACTTTGAGGAAGCGCAAAGTCCGAGGCGATAACCGGCGTTCTACTGGTTATCCAACGGGGCATCTGCCGGCCGCGCCTTGAGAAAGCTCAAGGCCGCCGCTCTTGCCTTATGTCAAGGACCTCCGAACCCCAGGTCGACACGCTCAGGTGACAGGCAGGACATGAGACCAGATCTTGCGGCATGCTACGGACAGGAGCGCCTTCCGCGCTACACCAGCTATCCCACGGCGCCTCATTTCTCCGCCGCGGTCGGCCCGTCCACCTACGCAGAATGGCTGCGCGCGATACCGGCGAGCGCGACGGCATCACTTTACCTGCATGTGCCCTTCTGCCGCTCGATGTGCTGGTATTGCGGCTGCAACACTATGGTCGCCAAGCGCGACGAGCCGATTGCGGTCTACGAATCGGCACTGCGCTGCGAGATCGACATGGTGGCGCGCCAGATTGGCCGGCGGCTGCAGGTCGGGCACATTCATTTCGGCGGCGGCACGCCCACCATCATGGCGCCGGAGTCCTTTGTGGATCTCGTCGGATCGCTGCGTCATTCATTTTTCGTGCTGCCATCGGCGGAGATCGCCATCGAGATAGATCCCCGCACGCTGACGCCGGAGATGATCGCCGCGCTGGGGGTGAGCGGGGTCAATCGCGCCAGCCTGGGCGTGCAGAGCTTCGATCCGCGGGTGCAGCAGGCCATCAACCGGGTACAGAGCTTCGAGCAGACTGCGGCGGCCACGAATGGATTGCGCCAGGCCGGCGTTGCCGGCATCAATTTCGACCTGATCTACGGGCTGCCGCATCAGAGCGTGGCGTCCTGTCTCGACACCGTCCGGCGCGCCATCGACCTGCGCCCCGACCGGCTCTCCGTGTTCGGCTACGCTCATGTGCCATCGTTCAAGACGCACCAACGCAAGATTCAGGACTCGGCGCTGCCGGACAGTCTGGAACGCTACGATCAGGCCTGTGCGATCGCTGATGCGCTGAAGAACGCAGGCTACGTCCAGATCGGGCTCGATCATTTCGCCTTGCCCACCGACCCGATGACCATCGCGTTCCGCGAAGGCCGGCTGCATCGCAATTTCCAGGGCTACACGACCGATGCCAACGATCTGCTGCTCGGGTTCGGCGCCTCGGCGATCGGGCAACTGCCGCAAGGTTATGTCCAGAACGCGCCGCAGGTCCGGGCCTATGAGCAGAAGATCGCGTCCGGCAGCCTCGCGACCGTGAAAGGCTATGGACTGACGGATGACGACCGCCTACGGGCCGACATCATCGAGCGCATCATGTGCGACTACGGCGTGGACCTCGACGTCATCTGCACCCGCCATGGCACGGACACCGACGACATGCTGAGATCGGCGCCGCGGCTGCAATCGCTGATCTCCGACGGTGTGGTCGAGCTCAACGGCGGTGCGCTCGCGGTGACCGAGCATTCCCGGTTCCTGGTGCGCAGCGTCGCTGCGGCGTTCGATGCGCATCTCGACGCGTCGAAGCAGCTGCACAGCCGGGCGGTCTGACCGGCCAGCTGCCGCGGTGCTTGTGCCGCGACAAAGACTGCCAAGGGCATGCCCGCTACCATTCGAGCTGGAATGGAGGCGCGCATGCCAATCTCCTTCGATGAACTGGTCGACGACGTCATGCGGCGAAGGCCGGAGACGATCCGCGTCTTTCTTGCTTTCCAGATGCGTTGCGTCGGTTGCCCGATCGCCTGTTTTCACAACGTCGCGGATGCCTGCCACGAGCACGGCGTCGATCCCGACGCGTTCCTCGCGGCCCTGTGTGCCTGCGCCTGATCAGGTCCGCGACGCGGCCGCGTCACCGGCGTTCTGCTGCGCCAGGAGCACGATCTTGTGCGGCTCGCGCAGCACGATCTTCTGACGTCCGCTTTCGACGAGGCCGAGCTGCTCCCAGCCCGAGAGGATGCGGCTTACCGTATGCAGGGTCGTTCCGGTCATCTGGGCGATATCCTGCCGGCTGATCGGGAAGTCGATCTGAACGCCGTGATCGAGCTTGCGGCCGGCCTGGTTGGCGAGCCGAAGTAGGGCATGCGCGATGCGCTGCTCCACCTGCTGCGTCGACATTTCGATCACGCGCGCATGGGTTTCCTGCAGCCGCTGGCCGACCGTCTGCAGCGTGTTCGCCGCCAGCGACGGGAACTTTGCGACCAGCCGCGGCCATGAGGCGGACGGCCAGGCCAGCACGATGCTGTCGTCGACGGCTGTCGCTGTCGCCGGATAATGTTGGAGACCGATGGCCGGGGCGACGCCGAACGTGTCCCCTGGCACCACATAGCGCACCACGATCTGGTCGCCGGTGGGCGTCGTCTTGCTGGCGCGGACATGACCGTGGAGCAGCAGGAAGAACGAGGTCGCATCGGCGCCCTGCTCGAACACTGCGCCGTTGCGGGGGACGCGAAGGGAGCGGGCTTCCCGCAGCACGTCCGTGAGATCCTCCGCGGACAGCCCCGCAAACAGCGGCAGATGCGCGACCAGCGAACGGTCGATGGAAGCCATGGTGTTCTCCGGGGCCGGATTCGGCCTAATTTTGCGGCGCTCAATAGCACGTTTTTGCGATCTGTCGGAAGTTTGTGCTGGCGCAAGTCATAGTGGGCGACGCGCAACTACATGTTAAGCACAACGCCGCGATCGGTGCGGTTCCCGTCCTTCATCGAGCGAGCATGCACATGGCCATTCCACGCAACTATCAGGGCTGGACCGTTCTCGCCAACGGGTTCAGGCCGTTCTTTCTGCTGGGCGCGCTCCAGGCCGCGCTGGCGATCCTGATCTGGGTCCCGGCTTTCTACGGCGAGCTGAAGCTGAGCTCCGGCTTCGCTCCCCGCGACTGGCATGTGCACGAAATGCTCTACGGCTATTTGCCGGCCGTCGTCACTGGCTTCCTGTTCACGGCGATCCCGAACTGGACCGGACGTCTGCCGATCCGGGGCCTGCCGCTGCTCACCCTCGTGATCGTGTGGACGGCCGGACGACTGGCCGTCACGATGTCCGCGCTGGGCCCCTGGTGGGCCGCGCTGCTGATCGATGCGAGCTTCCTCATGCTTGTCGTTCTGGCCGCGGCGCGCGAGATCGTCGCCGGGCGCAATTGGCGGAATTTGCCGGTGGTCGCAATCGTCGCGGTGCTGTGCGCCGGCAACATCGCGTTCCATGTCGAGGCTCATCTGCGTGGCTCGGCCGACTACGCCATTCGCGTCGGTGTTGCCGTGATCGTGCTGCTGCTCGCACTGATCGGCGGCCGCATCACGCCGAGCTTCACCCGCAACTGGCTGGTCAAGCACAATCCCGGCCGGCTGCCGGCGCCGTTCGGCCGCTTCGACATCGCCGTCGTGCTGTTCAGTGCGCTGAGCCTGCTCGGCTGGATTCTCGTTCCTGAGAGCGCGCCGACCGCGCTTGCGCTCACGGCGGCCGGATTGTTGCATGTGGTGAGGCTCGCGCGCTGGGCCGGCGATCGCACCTTGCGCGAACGGCTGCTGGTCATCCTGCATGTCGGCTACGTGTTCGTCCCGCTCGGCTTCCTGCTCACGGCGGCCGCTAGCCTCGGATGGATTCTGCCAAGCGCCGGGCTGCACGCCTGGATGGTCGGGGCCGCCGGCATCACGACGCTTGCAGTGATGACGCGGGCCACGCTCGGCCACACCGGCCAGGCGCTGACGGCCGCGCCCGCGACCCAGGTGATCTATCTGGCGATCATCGTCGCAGCGGTCACGCGGGTCTGCGCCGTGTTGGCGCCGGCGCATACCGAGGTGCTGCTACACGTCGCGGCGCTTGCCTGGGTGGTCGCATTCGCCGGCTTCGTTCTGGCGTTCGGTCCGCTGCTGCTCGGTCTCAAGCGGCGTGCGCTGGCCGTACGCCGGGCAGGATCGGTTCAGCCGGTGCTCTGATTGCGCGCCATGGCGCGCGAGAACACCACCTCGATCAGCGTGCCGGATTTCGGCGCGGCCTTGATATGGAACTGCGCCCGGTTGGCTTCGACAAGCGCCTTGGTGAGCGACAGGCTGAGACCGGCGCCATCGGAGCCTTGCTCGGAAGCCGAGGGCGCACGGAACGGTTCGAGCGCCGCAGCCACCTCCTGATCGTTCAGGCCATGACCGGTGTCGCGGACGCGCAGCGCGACCTCGCCGAAATCGGTCTGCGCGGTCGAGACGATGACCTGGCCGCCGGGATTGGCCAGCGAGATCGAAGCCGAGATCACGTTCATCGCGATCTGGCGCAGCGCCCTGGCGTCGGCGATGACCGGCGGCAGCAGTTGCGACAGCGAGGTGCGGATGATGATGCGGGCGCGGTTGGCCTGCGGCTGCATCGCTGCGACGCAGCTCTCCACCAGTTCGTTGAGATTCTGGCTGGTGAAAGCGAGCTCGAGCTTGCCGGTCTCGATGCGCGACAGCTCCAGCAGATCGTCGATCAGGGAGACGACGCGCTCGCCCGAGGTGCGGATGTCCTTCATGTATTCGGCGTAGCGGGTGTTGCCGATCGTGCCGAACCGTTCGCCGATCATCACCTCGGCAAAGCCGATGATCGCGTTCAGCGGCGCGCGTACTTCGTGGCTGATCCGGGCCAGCATGTCGGCCTTGGCGTTGGCGGCCCGATCGGCCACGCGGCGAGCCTGCAGCAACTCGCTTTCGCCGCGGTGGAGCTGCGACAGATCGCGGAACACGGCAAAGAAGTTCGGACCGTCGGGCCTGGTCCGGCCAATTGCCATCGACAACGGAATGAGGCCGCCCTGGGCGATCTTCCCGAGCACCTCGCGGCCCTGATCGAACCCGCTCGACGCGCCGGCCTGCTGCACGCTGTCGAGGTAATCGAGCACCAGGCGGGCGCTTTCCGGCGCGAACAGCTCGATCAGGTTACGGCGCACCAGCGCCGCGCCATCGTGACCGAACAGCACCTCGGCGCTGCGGTTGCAGGCGTGGATGTTGCCGCCGGCGTCGAACATCAGGATGCCCTCGGCTGTGACGTCGAGGATCGCCGCAAGGTCTTCGGCTTCGGCGTGGCCGGCGGCCGGAGGCGGGGCCACGACCAGGGGGGCTGGTGCAGCCGAGGCCGGCACCGGCATCGGTGCAGCGTCGGTCGCCGTCGGAACCGCGGCCGCGGTTCCGGGCACCGGAGCGAAGATCAGGGCATGGGCGGTATCGCCGTCCCAGGTGATCGTGAACAGGCGGGCTTCCGCCTTCACCTCCTCGCTGGAGGAGCCGTCGGCGGCCGAGATCGTGACGGGGGTGCCGGCCTCGGATTTGTTCGACGCTGACGACACGCCCGGCTCGACATAGAGCGCATCGAGCCCGCCCGCCTGCTCCAGGGCCGCAAGGTCGGCGTAGCCCATCTGCCTGAAGAAGGCCGGATTGCCATAGAGCAGGCGATCGAGCCGGTAGATCAGCATGCCCGTTGGCAGCAGGTCGAGCAGGATGCGGTCGCGCTGGCTGTCGCCCTGGGCCGGCGGCTCCTCGGGGATGAGCCATTCGGTCTGCAGCCCCGCGCCATGATCGGTCGCCGTCTCCGTCGCCGATGGGGTCTGCTGCTGCGGCGGGACCAACGGATCGCTCACGCGCGATCCCGGCTCGAACGCCGCACTCGCGACGTCCGCGGCTGAGTTGCGGATCTCGCCTTCGAGCCGGGCCGACAGCTGACGCGCGAGTTCATGAAACGCACTGTTCTCCACCGGCGTGAGCACCGGATGCTTGGACTCGCCCGGAGCGCGGAACGGGACCACGTTCCCGGTCGTTTCGAGCCCGATGCCGTCGATGTGGTGTACGTCCGGCGCAATGGAAGCCTCACGCGATGACGCAGTGACGCTCTCCTGCTGCGGCGGCACATCTGCGGCCTGCACATGGTCGGATTGGGCAGGATCGGTTTCGTCGGCGTCCGGAGCATCGGCCGCGTCTGCATCGGCCAATGCGGGGCGACGCAGTGCGGCCAGCCGGTCCAGAGCGTCGAGGTCGCGACAGACGCCGAAGCCGCGATAGCCGGCATGGGTCCTGTCCTCCGTCAGGACAGGCAGTCCCGACAATTCGACCGCAAGCCGCTCGCCGTCCGCGGGCCAACTGACGACGAGCCCGCTCCAGGTCTCTTTCGTTTCGATCGCCGCACTGACCCGCCCGTCTGGATCGAGGCCTAGCGATGCAGTGAGCTCATGCCAGGGACGGCCGAGCTTGGCGGCGCTGTGTCGCCCGATCAGGCGGGTGAATTCGTCGGAGCCGATCGAGAACCGTCCCTCGGCATCCATCTGCCAGGAAAATCGGAGTGGGTGGCGGCGGCCGACTGAAGGGTCCGCCGCGACGGACTCGGCAGGATGCGTCTCATCCGTCGTTTGCGGCACCGGCACCGGCGCCTCGAACAGGTCGGCCTTGGCCGGATCGTCGATCAGCAGGAACTCGGCCGGCGCTTCGTTCGACAGCGCGGGGGATTCGTAATCGGTTCGGCGTTCAGTCATTGCATCCACCGGAAGAGGAGGCGAAGTCACGACCACGGGCCCAGCGGCAACGTGCACGGGGGCTGGTGATGCGGGGGCGGCATCTGCGGTTGGCTCTGATGTCTGCGCCGAGCCTGGCGCCTCCATCCCGTCGGCTAGGGCCGGCATCGGGACGGCCACCAGCCCGACCTGGTTGCCGCTGCCGATGCGGTAGAGCGCTGCGCGCTCGGTGCCGAACGTCACCTTGGCCATGCCGTCGATAAGCGCCGCTCTGCGGATCTCGGCGAAATCCGGCTCGCTCAGGTCGCGCGTGCCAAACAGGCGCCGTCCGGCTGCACTGATGCCGGCGAACTGGCCATCCTGGGTGAATGCGATCAGCGCGTGTCCGCTGGCTTCCACGAGCCGCTTCAGGCGTTCCGCCAGCGGGACGCTGCGTCCGCCCCCGTCGGTGCTGGTGATCAGCACCGCGCGCGTGCCATCCGGCAGATCGATCCTGGTGCAGCCGCAGGTCGCGAGCGTGCCGAGCGGCGCGCCGAAGCCACGGAGGCGTTCGAGTCGCAAGTTGCCGTTCTCGGGCAGACGCCGTCCCAATTGAGCGACCTGGCGGCGATGCGCGTCGGCGGGGCCGAGCGCCTTCGCGATCAGCGCCGTTGCGCTCGCCGCGCCGAGGGCGCGTGCACCGGCCGCATTGGCCCACAGCACACGGCTGCCATCGGCCGACCATAGCCAAGCCGGCAGACTGCCGGCGGCGTGGACAGCCAGCCGGGGGTCGCTGAGGGCCTGCAATTCGAGATCGGCGTAGGTCATGGGCGACGACGGCGAACGGCTCTTGTGATGTTGATCGGCGGCCGGAACTGGTGGCGTTAAGAATTCGTTACTATCGCGCGTTTTGAGGGCCAAGGTCCACGGCGGGGCCGTACCCCTGTCCTGCTAAAGCTTGGATAACCTTAATGTGTTCCTCGTGAGCGCAGCGCACGGAATTGCGGCGAACCCGGGCATGGCCCGTTGCAATCCCCCCGTTGGGGACCACGGCGGAGGCGACGGCAGGCTCGCTCGAACAGCGCAGCGCGAGGGTGCGGGCCGGGACCAAGGACATCGGGCCAAGGTCTTGTCCTATGCCGAAAAGAACTTCCAATCATCGCTCGACTACGCCCAATCGCTGGTGCACGCCAAGGACCTGCCCGAGGTGCTGCGGCTTCACAGCGAATTTGTTCAGGGCCAGATGCGGTCGCTCGCCGAACAGGCAAGCGAAATGGGTCAAGCCATCGGCAAGGCTGCGATCGACACTACCAAGCCCAAGGCCTGAGGGGACGTTCTCTGCTCCCGTAAATTCTGGAGGCGGGCGCGACAAAGAGTTCCTGATAATGGAATTTCCATTGCGTTGCACAAAAACGACACGATATAGCTCTACGCGAGGTTGTTACCTCCCAGGGGCGGTTCCTCTGCGTGATCCGAAGTGACTTCCCGATTGCCGGGACGGTCCAGTCTCAATGTTTCGAAGGATACATGCCATGACCAATGCCACCGATCCGTTCTCCGCGTCCATCATCCCGTTTGAGGTTCCCGAGCAGGTGCGCGCGCTCGCCGAAAAAGGCGTGTCGCAGGCCCGTGAGAACTACGCCAAGTTCAAGGACGCTGCGGAAACGCACAATTCGGCCATCGAGGCCTTCTTCGCCAACGCCAGCAAGGGCGCCGGCGTCTACTCGTCCAAGGTCATGGAATTCACGAAGGCCAATACGACGGCTTCGCTCGACTTCGCCCAGGAGCTGTTCGGCGTGAAGTCGCCGTCGGAGGCGATGGAGCTGTGGACCGGTTTCGCGCGCAGGCAGTTCGAGACCTTCACGTCCCAGGCCAAGGAGCTCGGCGAGCTCGGCCAGAAGGTTGCGGCCGAGACGGTCGAGCCGATCAAGGAAAGCGCCAGCAAGCTGTTCAAGACGGCGGCCTGAGGCCGGCCTGATTCGAGCCAGGTGCGCGATACGGTTGTGCGCCGGTGAGGCCAGCGGAAGATCCAGGACCCGGACGCGTTGCGGCCGGGTTCGATGCTTTCTGGGCTCCCGCTTGAACGGGGGCTCACTCGGGCCGAAACGGCGTCAAAAAACGCCGGCATGGCCGGGGACTTTATCCGTTCTCGGCCTTGCCAAATTGGCCCGTTGCACCTAGTTTCCGGCCCGTTCGGACGCCCCCTCGCGGGCAGTCCATGGCGGATGCAGTTGTAGCTCAGTTGGTTAGAGCGCCTGTCTGTGGAACAGGAGGTCGGTGGTTCGAGCCCACCCAACTGTACCATGGCCAGGACCATCGCTGTGCCGTTCGCTAGCTCACCTCTATACGTGCTCCGCGCCCCATTGATCGTGCGCCGTGACTTGTAGCCCTGTCGCGACCTCTCGCGTATGGCTGTAGGCTGGGCGTGTGCGCAGAGCTGTGCGGAAGCCTGAGCCCGGTCTCCGTATTTCGACGGATATATCGCCGGGGCGTGCGCTCGCTTGCGGTTTGCTGCGCCGGATCAGAAGCACGGCGTGGCGCTTGCTTGCGAATCCTGTCTCCTTCAATCACACTTTGCGGCAACGAGGGGGAGGGGACGATGAGAGGGATTGATCTCGATCCATGCATCTCTGCCGTACTGATCGTAGTAGCCGCGCTGTTAGTCCCCGTAACCGCACGGGCCTATACCCCCGAGCAGGAGCAGGCGTGCACGGGCGATGCGTTCCGGCTTTGTAGTTCCGACATTCCCGACGTCGATCGTGTCACCGCCTGCATGGTCCGCCGCAAGGCCGAGCTGTCGCCGCCATGCCGCGCCCAATTCGGGCCACCGCAGCGCCAGGCAGCGTCATCTGGCCGCGCGGAACGGCCGATGAGCATTCGTCCTGTCACCAAGCCGGTCACTGCGCGCGCCGGCAAAGCGAAGAAGTGGACGCGACCGGACGCGACTTGAGCGATGCCGATGGCCGCATTTGGCGGCACTCGGAATGACCGAGGTCCTTGGATGCGCACCTCGGTGCGCAGCCTCAACATGCAAATGCGATGGGGCATGACCGGATGTTGTCGAACATCGCGGCCGGATCTGCTGTTTTGCCTGCTTTGGTGTGACTCAAAAACCAATCCGTTTCGGCAATCAGGAGTTACGTCTTATTAATCGCTAAATTTTTCTTCCGCGAATCAGTCCGCTGATTCATTTTCGCTGCCGGGGTCAATCTGGAGGCCAAGGTATGAACGTCATTGTTTTCGCATCGCGTAAGGGCGGCTCAGGCAAGAGCACCCTGGCCGCCCATCTCGCTGCGCAGATCAAGTCGAGCAAGTCTAGTCTGCTCATCGATGCGGACCCTCAGGGGTCGCTGACGCTTTGGCACAAGCTGCGCGGCACCAACGAGCCGCCGATCAAGACGGCCGTGAACTCGGTGAGCGCGATCGTGTCCGCCGCCCGCCGTGACGGCGTCGAGTGGGTGCTGATCGATACGCCGCCGACCATCTCGGCCGTCGTCGAGGATGCGATCAAGAACGCGACCATGGTGATCATCCCGGCCCGCCCTGGCGTGTTCGACGTCAACGCGGTGCAGGAGACGATCCAGACCTGCCGCGCCGCGCGCAAGCCCTACGCGGTCGTTCTCAATGGCGCACCGGCGCGCCGCGACGATGCCGAAAGCCCGATCGTTACCATCGCCCGGGAGGCGCTGGCGAAGTTCAAGGCGCCGGTGTGGGGCGGCCAGATCACCAACCGCGCCGATCTGCTGATGGCGCTGGGCCAGGGCGAAGGCGTGCGTGAATATTATGCGGAAGGGCGCGCCGCAGCCGAGATCGCGCGCCTCTGGGCTGCGATCGAGCGCTCGGTGCGGGCGATTCGCGGGACCGTGTCGGCTAACGGCGCCATGCACAAGCAGGCGGCCTGATCGCGGCATCAGATGAGGCATCGACGCGCGGTCTTCCGCGCGTTTTTTGCGTCGGGTCAACGATCTCGCGTGGGTGCCGACTTCGCGCCGCGCGAGAGGGCGCGACGAGGTCAGGCGACCATCAGGAAATAGAAGGCGATCGCCGGCGTCAGGGTCAGGATCACGGACCAGATCCCGACCGCCCAGAGAATGTCTTCGACGCTGAATCCCTGATGCTCAGGGTATGGATGATCCTGCAAAGCCACGACGCCCCCGCGCTCTTTGACGTTTTCAACATCCATAGCGGAACATCTTTAAACACGAGGTTGCGGACTGCGCCGCTTTTGATCGCGTTTGTTAGCTCGGATTAACCACGGAGGTTCTGCTTCGCCTCCGCAGCGGTGGCGCGGCTCTGCTTGGCCCTCCTGATCGGGAAGGGAAGGCAGAGCCGGCGAATAGGTTGGAGCGTGCTCAGGCAACGCGGTTCTGCGTGGTCGTCGGCTGGCGCCGCTCGATCTGCTGATCCAGCCGTGCGGCGAGCTCGGCACCGATCTCCACCATTGGCAGCCGCACCTCGGGGCTCGCAATGACGCCGGTGCGCGCCAGCCAGTACTTGGCCGGTGCCGGGCTCGGCTCGGTGAACAGCAGCCGCGTGAGATCCTCGACCTGCGCCCAGCACGCTGCTGCCGCGTCGTGACGGCCGGCCTTCACGTGCTGCAGGATTGCGGCAAACGTCTCGGTCTCCAGATGCGCCGAGAGCAGGATGGCGCCGTCGGCACCGGCCTGCAGCGCATCGAAGCTCTGGGCGTCTTCGCCCGTCAGGATATGAAACCCTGCGGGCCGGCGCGTGATCAGCTCGCGCGTCTGCGTGCGGTTGGCGCAGCAATCCTTGAGGCCTGCGACGGCCGGATGTTGCGCGAGCCGTAGCAGCGTCTCGTTGTCGAGGCCGACCGCCGAGCGATAGGGAATGTTGTAGAGCACGATCGGACGGGCGGTACGGTCAGCCAACGCGGTGAAATGCGCCAGCAGGCCGCGCTGAGACGGACGCACGTAAGGCGGACTCGAGATCAGATAGAAATCGATCGGCCATGATGCGGTTCGGTCGAGCGATTCGCTCACCTCGGCCGTCGCCACGCCGCCGACACCGAGACAGATCGGCAGCGACCGGCCGGTGGCGTCGAGCTCGTCCCGGACCATGCTGATCAGACGGGAGCGCTCGTCCCATGACAGCGCCAGTCCTTCGCCTGACGTGGCACCGAGCACCAGTCCATCGATCGGCTTGGCGGCGTAGTGCCGAACCAGATTGCGCAAGGATGGCTCGTCGAGCGCGCCATCGCGGAATGGCGTGATCAGGGGCAGCCAGAGGCCCTGCAGTCGGGTCGTAATGTTGGTCATGGTCCATCTCCTTGGGTGGCAGGAGCCGGAGACGGGACACGCAAAAAAAGCCCCGTCCTCGCGGCGGGGCTGGTGATGCGGCGGTGAATTCGAGAGATTCTAGCGCGCGCGTCCACATGTCCCCGGAAGGGGAGCTTTTTTCGACGACAGCTTGGCGTGCGAAGACGTGGACATGCGATCTAGATGCGCGGTGCAGGCGACGCTGTCAACGCCGCATCGGGCACGACACGGAAACATTCGGCAAAAAAATAGCCGGGCCCAAATGAGCCCGGCTGGAGGTATTGGCCATTGAGGCCGACACAATCACCTTCCAAGAGGGATTACTGAACGCTTGCGCCGCTGGAGGAGGGGGGACAATGCGCAACGCCAACGCCCAGCACAACCTCAGTATGGGCTCTATGGCGTCGCAGCAACCATGCAAGCCGCATGTCAGACATGCACAATCTCACGCCGGCCAGCGCTGCGCTTTACTCACGACGAAATCACGGAACACTTGAACGCGTGCGACCGTTTTCAGTTCCTCAGGATAGACGAAGTAGGTGTCGAGTTGGATCGAATCCGACTCTCCGAACAATTGCACGAGACGGCTGTTTTCCTCGACGAGGTAGTCCGGCAGAGCCGCGATGCCGAGGCCTTGCTGGCAGGCGCGGACCAGGCCGAGAATGTTGTTGACCCTGAAATAGGCCTCGCGCGGACCGGACCCGTTGCGGCCAGCATCGACCAGCCAGCTGCGGTTCTGGAGATGCGGGGCGACTTGGCCGTCGGCCAGCATGATGATGCGATGATCATCGAGCTCGTCGAGTGTGCGCGGCGTGCCGAAGCGCTTGACATATTCCGGCGAGCAATAGGCGTGGAAGCTGATCGCGAATAGCTTGCGCTGGATCAGGTCCGGCTGTGTCGGCTTGCGGGTGCGGATCGCCACGTCGGCCTCGCGCATCGACAGATCAAGCTCCTCGTCGGTGACGATCAGCGAGATCCGGATCTCCGGATAGAGCGCGGTGAATTCGCCGAGTCGCGGGATCAGCCAGTTGATGCCGACGCCCGGCGTGGTCGTGATCTTCAGGTCGCCGCTCGGGCGCTCGCGGCTGTCGGTCAGCTTGGCGCGCGCCGCCTGCAGCTGCATGAAGACGTCATGCGCGGTTCGGAACAGAAGGTCGCCTTGCTCCGTCAGGATCAGCCCGCGGGCGTGGCGGTGGAATAGCGAGACTGCGAGCTCCTGCTCGAGCGCGCTGACCTGGCGCGACACCGCCGATTGCGACAGCCCGAGCTGCTCCCCGGCATGCGTGAAGCTGCCTGCTTCCGCCGCTGCGTGAAACACCTTCAGCTTGTCCCAATCCATATCCGTAAATCCATCCCGTGATCGTGGCATCGTCAGTTCATTCCGCCGCGGCGCGTTCGCTCGCGGCGTGGGCGAGGAAGCGTTCGGCCTCGAGGGCGGCCATGCAGCCCATGCCGGCTGCGGTGATCGCCTGCCGATAGGTTTCATCGGCAACGTCGCCGGCTGCAAACACGCCGGGAACGGAGGTCGCGGTCGAGCCCGGCATCACCTCGACATAACCGGACGGTTTCAGTTTCAGTTGCCCCGCGACCAGCTCGGTTGCCGGCGCGTGGCCGATCGCGACGAAGACGCCGTCGACGGGCAGCTCGGTGAGCGCGCCGGTCTTGACGTTCTTGAGTCGGACATGCGTGACCTTGGATGGCGAGCTGGCGCCGCAGATCTCATCGAGGGCGCTGTCCCAGACGACCTTGATCTTGGGATGCTTGAACAGCCGCTCCTGCAGGATGCGCTCCGCGCGGAAATGGTCGCGCCGGTGCACGACGGTGACGGTCGAGGCGAAATTGGTCAGGAACAGCGCTTCCTCGACCGCGGTGTTGCCGCCGCCGACGACGATGACTTCCTTGCCGCGATAGAAGAAGCCGTCACAGGTCGCGCAGGCCGAGACACCGAAGCCCTTGAAGGTCTCCTCCGACGGCAGCCCGAGCCAGCGCGCCTGCGCGCCGGTCGCCAGGATGACGGTCTCGGCGAGGTAGACGTCACCGGAATCGCAGGTCAGGCGGAACGGACGCTGTCCCAGCTCCAGCTTGGTCACGAGGTCGGTCTTGATCTGGGCCCCGACATGCGTCGCCTGCTGCTCCATCTGCTCCATCAGCCAGGGACCCTGGATGACGTCGGCAAATCCCGGATAGTTTTCCACGTCGGTGGTGATGGTGAGCTGGCCCCCGGGCTGGATGCCCTGGATCAGCACCGGCTCCAGCATAGCTCGTGCCGCGTAGATCGCCGCCGTATAGCCGGCAGGGCCGGAACCGATGATGACGACTTTGGCATGGATCGGAGCTTGCATGTGGCCGAAGACTCGCTGGAAAAGGGAGGATTGACGACGCAGCGAGCGGAATGCGCGGAAGAAACGCTCCGAAGCCCCATCGAAAATGTCAAATCCAAGTCTAAGCGATCTGGCAAGCTATGCAAGAATTGCAACGCATCTCGGCGAATTTTCCCTTCACGACCCGGTCAACAGGGGAAATCTAAAGTAATAAAATTGCGCAAATTGACCGGCTTGCGCTAAGAGAGTTGCCCATCGTCTCCCCGGCGCCCTGCGCCCCCCTCCTGTTCCGCCAGAGCCCACAATCCCCGTGTCCAAGAATCTTGATGAGATCGATCTCAAAATCCTGAGTGAAATTCAGGCCGACGGCAGGATCACCAATGTCGAGCTCGCCAAGCGGGTCGGCATCTCGCCGCCGCCTTGCTTGCGCCGGGTGCGGACCCTGGAGGAGGAAGGCTACATCACCGGCTACCGGGGCCTGCTCGACCCGCGCAAGCTCGGCTTCGACGTGACCGTGTTCGCCTCGGTCCACCTGTCGAGCCAGGCGGACGCCGACCTGAAGGCGTTCGAAGAGTTCGTGCGGTCCGAGCCGCTGGTGCGGGAATGTTGGATGCTGTCCGGCGAGGTGGACTTCATCCTGAAATGCGTGGCACCGGACATGGCGACGTTTCAGGAGTTCGTGACCCACCTGACGGCGGCACCTCACGTGCGCAACGTGCGAACGTCCCTGGTGCTGCACAACTCGAAATACGAGGCGGCGGTGCCGCTCGAGGTCAAGGGGCGCAGCTAGGCCCGGCTGTCCTTCCGGGCCAGCCTCGCCAAGGCTGAACCCGGAAGCTCGAGGTCGCGAAGCGAACAGGACGCGAGAGAGTTCAGTTCTTTTTGCGCAGCAGCGCGTCCAGGCTGATCGAACCCCCGCCCGAGGTCGTCAGATAGAGGCAGGCAAAGCAGAGCGCGATCGCCAGCGAGCCGTTGTTGACGACCGGGAAGAAACCTCTCGGGAAGTGGCCAATGAAATAGGCGAAGGCCATCTCGCCGGACAGGATAAAGGCGACCGGGCGCGTGAACAGCCCAAGGATCAGCAATCCGCCGAGCACCAGTTCGAGCGAACCGGCCGCACCGTACAGCGACAGCAGCTCAACTTTGGCAAACATGTCCACGGCCGGAAACTTGAAGATCTTCGCCACGCCGTATTGAAACAACAACAGGCCCGTGACGAAGCGAAACAGGCTGAGCACAGCCGGTTGCCATTTCGAGAACATCTGCTCCATGTCGATCATCCCCCAATCAAAGCCATCATGATGCGACGGACCGGACCCATCCTCCCGGCACGGCTCGTCGGTTCTGCACTAGCTCATTCCTGAAAGCCCGTCACCGGCGTGTGGCCTGCAGTCCGATGAATTGACCGTGTGCTGCCGAACGCCATTGCGCCGCAGTGCGGCCGGCCAAACGACGAAGGGCCGCGCCTTCGCGCAGCCCTTGGTTTCGTCCGAACGGTCACAGGCACCGCTCCGATGCCTCGGGTCCTCAGCGCCACTCGACCTTGGCGATCTCGTAGGACTTGGCGCCGCCGGGCGCCATGACCTCGACGGTGGTGCCCATCTTCTTGCCGATCAGCGCGCGCGCCAGCGGCGAGGTGATCGAGATCTTGCCCTTCTTGGCATCCGCCTCGACCTCGCCGACGATCTGCCAGACCGCCTTCTTCTCGGTGTCCTCGTCGATCAGGGTCACCGTCGCGCCGAACTTGATCGTGTCGCCGGAGAGCTTGGTCACATCGATGATGTCGGCGCGCGCGAGCTTGTCCTCGAGCTCGGCGATGCGGCCCTCGTTGTGAGACTGCTCTTCCTTGGCGGCGTGATATTCCGCGTTCTCGGACAGGTCGCCATGCGAACGCGCTTCCGCGATATGTTCGATGATGCGCGGACGGTCCACCGATTGGCGCTGCTTGAGCTCGTTCTCCAACGCGGCGTAGCCCATCGAAGTCATGGGAACCTTTTCCACCATCTCTTCTCGTCCTTCAGTCGTGCGGGCGGGGGCGCGCACGATCAGCAGCTTCAGAATAGGCCTTTGCGGCTCAAAGCAAAGCCTGAAGGCCCGGCAAGACCGTCCCGTCAAAGGCCGGTACAACATCGAACGGGGCAGCGGGTTCCTGAAAGCTTCTATTGCCGATTGTTGCCAACCGCTTAGCGGGCGTTCGCCCGCGCGCTGCGATTAGTTTTCGGAAAAGTAACTCTGCAGGGTGCGGACCTCAAGGTCTCCCCCGAGATAGGCACGGATGCCTTGCGCGGCCGCCACGGCACCCGAAAGAGTGGTGTAATACGGCACTTTATGCAAGAGGGCAGCGCGCCGCAGCGAACGGCTGTCGGCCAGCGCCTGCGGGCCTTCGGTGGTGTTGAAGACCAGCTGGATGTCACCGTTGGTGATGGCGTCCACGATGTGCGGCCGTCCCTCCAGCACCTTGTTGATCTTCTCGGTCGGCACGCCCTGGTCGGTCAGGAAGCGCTGGGTCCCGGATGTCGCCACCACCTTGAAGCCGAGCTCGTGCAGCATCCGCACCACCTCGGTGATGCGCGCCTTGTCGCTTTCACGTACTGACACGAACACCGTGCCTTTGCGCGGCACGCGTGTGCCGCCGCCGAGCTGGCTCTTGGCGAACGCCACGGCGAACGAGCGGTCGATGCCCATCACCTCGCCGGTCGAGCGCATCTCCGGGCCGAGCACGGTGTCGACGCCCGGGAAACGGGCGAACGGGAAGACCGATTCCTTGACGCCGACATGCCTGAGCGCGCGCTTCTTCAGGCCGAAATCGGCGAGCTTCTCGCCGGCCATGATTCGGGCGGCGATCTTGGCGACTGGCGTGCCGACCACCTTGGCGACGAAGGGCACCGTGCGCGAGGCGCGCGGATTGACCTCGAGCACGTAGATCGTGCCGTCCTTGATCGCATATTGCACGTTCATCAGGCCGACGACGTCGAGCCCGAGCGCCAGCTCGCGGGTCTGCCGCTCCAGCTCGGCGATGGTCGCCTCGTCGAGCGAATGCGGCGGCAGCGAGCAGGCCGAATCGCCGGAGTGGATGCCGGCCTCCTCGATGTGCTCCATGATGCCGACGATGAAGGTATCCTTGCCGTCGGAAAGGCAGTCCACGTCGATCTCGGTCGCGTCCGACAGATAGCGATCGAACAGCAGCGGGTTCTTGCCCAGCACCGTGTTGATCTGGCCGGTCTTGTCGTTCGGGTAGCGCGCCTTGACGTCGGCCGGTACCAGCTCGGGCAGGGTGCCGAGCAGGTAGTCGCTGAGCTGGTTGTCCTCGCGGATGATCTGCATCGCGCGGCCGCCGAGCACGTAGGACGGGCGCACCACCAGCGGCAGCCCGAGATCGGCAGCCACCAGGCGGGCCTGCTCGACCGAATAGGCGATGCCGTTCTTCGGCTGCTTCAGATGCAGCTTGTCGAGGACGCGCTTGAAGCGGTCGCGGTCCTCGGCGAGGTCGATGGCCTCCGGCGAGGTGCCGAGGATCGGCACGTCGGCCGCCTCCAGCGCACGCGCCAGCTTCAGCGGCGTCTGGCCGCCGAACTGCACGATGACGCCATGCACCGTGCCGTTCTTGCGCTCGGTCGCGATGATCTCCAGCACGTCCTCGGAGGTCAGCGGCTCGAAATAGAGCCTGTCGGCGGTGTCGTAGTCGGTCGAGACCGTCTCCGGATTGCAGTTGACCATGATGGTCTCAAAGCCGGCGTCGGACAGCGCGAAACAGGCGTGGCAGCAGCAATAGTCGAACTCGATGCCCTGGCCGATCCGGTTCGGACCGCCGCCGAGAATGATCACCTTCTTCTTGTCGGACGGCGCGCTCTCGTCGGCGAGTTGGCCTGCGAACAGCGTTTCGTAGCTCGAATACATGTAGGCGGTGGGCGAAGCGAACTCCGCCGCGCAGGTATCGATGCGCTTGAACGCCGGACGGACGCCCAGCGCCTGCCGCTTGGCCGCGACGTCGGCTTCGGTGGTGTTGGTCAGCACCGCGAGCCGTGCATCCGAGAAGCCCATCGCCTTCAGCGTGCGCATGCCGCTCGCGTTCGGCGGCAGGCCGTGCCGGCGGACCTTGTCCTCCATCTCGACGATGCCGCGCATCTGCGCCAGGAACCACGGGTCGATCTTGCAGGAGTTGAAGATGTCCTCGTTCGACCAGCCCAGCCGCATCGCCTGCGCGACCTGCAGGAGACGGTTCGGCGTGGGCGTGCCGAGCGCAGCCCGGATCGCGTTCTTGTCGTCGCCGCGCCCGAGACCTTCGATCTCGATCTCGTCGAGGCCGGTGAGACCGGTCTCCAGCCCGCGCAGCGCCTTCTGCAGGCTTTCCTGGAAGGTGCGGCCGATCGCCATGACCTCGCCGACGGACTTCATCGAGGTCGTCAGCGTGGTCGAAGCCCCCGGGAATTTCTCGAATGCGAAGCGCGGGATCTTGGTGACGACGTAGTCGATGGTTGGCTCGAACGAGGCCGGGGTCGCGCCGCCGGTGATGTCGTTGGCGATCTCGTCCAGCGTGTAGCCGACCGCGAGCTTGGCCGCGACCTTGGCGATCGGGAAGCCGGTCGCCTTGGAGGCCAGCGCCGAGGAGCGCGACACACGCGGATTCATCTCGATCACGACCATGCGGCCGTCGGTCGGGTTGACGCCGAACTGCACGTTGGAGCCGCCGGTCTCGACGCCGATCTCGCGCAGCACCGCCAGCGAGGCGTCGCGCATGATCTGGTATTCCTTGTCGGTCAGCGTCAGCGCCGGCGCGACGGTGATCGAGTCGCCGGTGTGCACGCCCATCGGATCGAGGTTCTCGATCGAGCAGATGATGATGCAGTTGTCCTTCTTGTCGCGGACCACCTCCATCTCGTACTCCTTCCACCCGAGCACCGATTCCTCGATCAGCACTTCGTTGGTGGGGGAGGCGTCGAGCCCGCGCTCGATGATGTCGAGATATTCTTCCTTGTTGTAGGCGATGCCGCCACCGGTGCCGCCCATCGTGAAGGAGGGACGGATGATCGCGGGCAGGCCGATCTCGGACAGCGCCATCAGCGCCTGGCCGAGCGCATGCTCCTGGTAGCGCTTGCGGCGCTCGTTCTCGCCAAGCGTCCATTGCCGGTCGAGCTCGTCGCGCTCGGCACCCGACAGCTTCTCGCGCTCGGCGAGATATTTGTCGCGGTACTGCTTCTTCAGCGCGGAGGCGTTGGCGAGCCGCGACTTCGGCGTCTGCAGCCCGATCTTCTCCATCGCGTTGCGGAATAGCTGGCGGTCCTCGGCCTTGTCGATCGCGTCAGCCGTCGCGCCGATCATCTCGACGTCGAACTTCTCCAGTGTCCCCTGCCGGCGCAACGACAGCGCGCAGTTCAGCGCGGTCTGCCCGCCCATGGTCGGCAGCAGTGCGAAGCCGCCGGGGATGACGTGGCGTTCCTTCTCGATGATCTTGGCGACGATCTCGGGCGTGATCGGCTCGATATAGGTCGCATCGGCCAGCTCCGGATCGGTCATGATCGTGGCCGGATTGGAGTTGACGAGGACGACGCGATAGCCCTCCTCCTTCAGCGCCTTCACCGCCTGCGTACCGGAATAGTCGAATTCGCAGGCCTGGCCGATCACGATCGGACCGGCGCCAATGATCAGGATGGTCGAGATGTCGGTTCGTTTCGGCATTCAAGCTCACGGGCAAGGAACGGGCAGGAATTGGGCACAAAAAAAGGGCGCGCGTATCGCGCGTCCCCGTAAGGCCCAGGCGCGACCAGTGCTCGCGCGCGAGCGGTCTTTAGACCAGTTTCCTCTGAGCGAAAAGGGTTTTGGGCCGAAATCAACGGCCAATTTGGCGGAGAGGGGCGGAGGGGCGCCCTGCCGTCGCTGGCTCGCCGAGCCGAAGCTGCGCAGCAGCGAAGGCTGGAGGCCCGGCCTGGACTTGAACCAGGTTCAAGAGCGTTGCACCGCTCTTCGCGTCGTAGCTTCCGCCACCGGGCCGAGGGTGATCTTACCTCTCACGGCCGCGTGAGCCAGCCCGTGTTTCAGTTAACCCTAATCCAGTTGCTTGATGTTGGCAGTTGCGGCGGGCTGGTCGGCCCACGCGGTCACCCGGTTCCCGTCATCGGCCGAGCCACGAAGGTCATCCGCCAGGGATTGTGGCCGATATTCTTGGGCGCCCGGACGGCGCTGAGGTCGGCCTTCTTCAGTCTCGCCAGGATCTCGGCCTCGCTGTAGTGCTGCAGGCCGACCTTGGTGCGCAGTTGCCGGTAATCCGACAGCGCCGTGGCGACCAGCCCGACCAGGGCATCCTTGAGGAAGCCGTCCCGTGCGGCGAACATCAGCAGCGCGAGCACGTCACGGCCCATGCCAACGTCCGGACGCAGGACGTCGCCGAGGATGAACTTTCCCGACGGCTTCAGCAGCCGCCTGATCACGGCCAGGGCCGCGTCGAATTCCGCCTCGCTCATGTACTGCGCCACGGAGTTCATGACGACGAGGTCGATCGAGCCTTCCTGCATGTTGCGCAGCTCGTCCAGCGACCGCACGCGGATCTTGGTGTTGGGCGCGAAACGCGCGATCAACCGGCCGCGCACGCCCGGCGCCGGCTCGGCCAGGATCAGCGTCATGCATGCGTCGGCGACCTTGGCGGCTGATAAGGCCTCTCCGCAGGAATAGTCGAGAACGACCGCGTCGGGCGAGGGAATATACCCGACGATGTCACGCGCAATCCCCTGGAAGTGCAGGTCGCGATGCAGCTTGCTCGCATAGATCGTGTGCGTGGAATCGTAATAGTCGATCCAGTCGTCCATGGCGTGTTCCGGCAAACACAGTTCCTTGATCGGAACTGGAGGGGTCAGCGAGCGTTAACGGGTCCGATCACCCGTGTCCATCGCTGCTTCTAACAGGAAGGTTAGGCCGTGAGTAAAGCAAAGACCGACAAGACCGCCCCCGAGCTCGATACCCCGACCGATCTGTCGCCGGACGCCGTAAACAAGATCTCGACAGCTTTGAACACGCTGCTTGCCGACGCCTTTGCGCTCTATCTGAAGACCAAGAACTTCCACTGGCACGTCAGCGGACGGCATTTCCATGACTACCATGAGATGCTGGACGAGCAGTCGGACGCGATCTTTGCCACCACGGACCAACTGGCCGAGCGGGTGCGGAAGCTCGGCGGCACCACGCTGAAATCGATCAGCCAGATCAGCAAGCTGCAGACCATCAAGGACAACAACGAGGAGTATGTGCCGCCGCGCGAGATGCTGCGGGAGTTGATGGAGGACAACAAGCACGTCGCGGCTGCGATGCGGAAGGCGCACGGGCTGTGCGACGACAATGACGATCCGGCCACCGCGGGATTGCTGGAGACCTTCATCGACGAGACCGAACGCCGCACCTGGTTCTTGTTCGAAGCGAGCCGCCAGGAAGGCAGCAACGCGGCATAAGCGGGCCCGCGTTGAGTTGAGCTCCGGGCGCGCTGCGAGGACGTGGGGCGCCCGTTCGGCCTCGATGCTGGCTCCGGCTCATATCCACGCCGCACTATCCGGAGTGGCCGAGTGCCGACCAACTCCGATAGATCATGTAAGCCGCCACCACGAACACCACGGTGGCAAACACCTTGTTCAGGGTGCCGCGCGTACTGGACAGGCGAGCGGCCAGCTTCGCACCGACCAGGCCACCGGCGATGCCGGCGACGAGAAAGGTCGCCGCCAGCGCCCAGTCGACCAGTCCCGACAGCGCGTAGTTTGCTGCGGTCGTCAGTCCGAACGCCGTGACGGAGACGAGCGAGGAGCCGATCGCGTAGAGGATCGGCATGCCTGTCGCAAACATCAGAGCCGGAACGATCAGGAAACCGCCGCCGATGCCGAAGAAGCCGGACAGCATTCCCGTGCCGAAGCCGAATGCCACTAGCGGCAACAGATTGTCGCGTGAAAGCTTGACGTCCAGCTGGCTGTCCGTGCCGCGCTTGCGCAGCATCAAGAGGCCGATCACGATCATGACCAGGGCGAACAGCAGCAGCAGCTTCTGGCCGTCAACCATCTTGCCGAGCGTCGAGCCCGCGAAGGCGCCGACCACGCCCGTTGCAGCAAACACCAGCGCGCAACGCCATTTGACGTTGCCGGAGCGGGCATGATTGGCGAGATTGGCCGCCGCGTTGATCGCCACGGCGACCGCGCTCGTGCCGATCGCCACGTGGGGATTGCCGACGCCCACCAGATACACCATGAGCGGCACGGCCAGCACCGATCCGCCCCCGCCGATCAGGCCGAGCGTGAATCCGACGAAAGAGCCGGACAGCGAGCCGAGCGCAAGCTCGGCAGCGGACAACGTCATCCTGTGATGCTCCGGCGTGGCATGCCGCGCCGGGGTGCGTGGACGCGGCCAAATGGGAAAGCCGAGCCGCGACGTCTGCCGCGTGCTCGGCGGGGCGGAGGGGGGTCTTAGAGCGTGTTGAGCGGCACTTTCAGGAAGCGCCGGCCGTCCTGATCGGGCGTCGGCAGCCGTCCCGCCTTCATGTTCACCTGCAACGACGGGATGATCAGCTTGGGCATGTCCAAGGTGCGGTCGCGCGCCTCGCGGGCGGCGACGAACTGATCCTCGGTGATGCCGTCGCGGACGTGGATGTTGTGCGCGCGCTGCTCGGCCACTGTCGTTTCCCAGCGAATGTCGCGGCCGTTTGGACCGTAGTCGTGGCACATGAACAGCCGCGTCGCGTCAGGCAGCTCCAGCACCCGGCGGATCGAGCGATACAGGGTGCGGGCGTCGCCGCCAGGAAAGTCGGCGCGTGCCGAGCCGCCGTCCGGCATGAATAGCGTATCGCCGACGAAGGCGGCGTCTCCGATTACATGAGTCATGCAGGCCGGTGTGTGCCCCGGCGTATGCATGGCGAAGGCAGTCATTGCGCCGATCCGGTAGGTATCGCCATCATGGAACAGGCGGTCGAACTGGCTGCCGTCGCGCTGAAACTCGGTGCCTTCGTTGAAGATCTTGCCGAACGTCTCCTGCACCATCCTGATATTGGCGCCGATGCCGATCCTGCCGCCCAGCCTTGACTGGATGTAGGGCGCCGCCGACAGATGGTCGGCATGGACATGGGTCTCGATCAGCCAGTCCAGTTGCCAGCCGCGATCCTCGATCAGGCGAATGATCTTGTCGGCGGAATGGGGCGCGATGCGACCCGAGGCATAGTCGATGTCCATGACCGAATCGATCACGGCGCAGGCCCGCGAGCCTGGGTCCTTGACCACGTAGCTGACGGTGTTGGTGGCGGGATCGAAGAACGGTGTGACCTCGGGTTTCACCGACAGGTCGACCGGATGTGGAATGCCGGACATTCAAGCCTCCCTCATTCTGAAGCGACCGCGGCGAGCGAGGGCCGGCGGCTCGCGAGAATGCGGGCTGCGGCCATTCCGATCATCATGGCCGTGACAAACAGGACGATGGTAGGCGAGCCGTAGCCGAGCGCTACGAAGGCCGGGCCCGGGCAGATGCCGGCGAGGCCCCAGCCGATGCCAAAGACGGCAGGGCCGGTTGCGATCCGCCAATCCAGCGTCTGCGAGGATGGCAGGTGGAATTGGTCACCGAGGACGGGACGCCGGCGCCGGAAAACCAATCGAAAGCCGGCGAAGGTGACCCCGACCGCTCCAGCCATCACGAGGATCAGGCTCGGATCCCAGCCGCCGGAGCGGATCGCCGCGAAATCGAGGAAGTTGAGCACCTTCTCCGGATTGGACATGCCCGAGAGCAGCAACCCGAGACCGAAGACGAGGCCGACGATGAACTGGATGAAGATGATCATGGCGTCTCACAGCACGTGGCGAACGAGGAAGGTGGTCGCGACCGCGGTGGCCATGAATATCAGCGTGGCGACGATCGAGCGCGGCGACAGGCTGGCGATGCCGCAGACGCCATGACCCGAGGTGCAGCCGTTGCCCCAGACCGCCCCGAAGCCGACCAGCAGTCCGGCTGCAACCATATCTATCGGACCGACCTCCAGCTTCAGCGGCGGCAGGCTCCCGCTCACGATGCGGACTGCAAGGGCGGCCGCGACCAGCCCTCCTATGAAGGCGAGCCGGCCAGCGAGCGCGCCGTCCCAGGGCGGCAACAGCCGCGCGGCAATGCCGCTGACGCCGGCGATGCGGCCGGTCAGGCCCATCAGCATGACGGCTGCAGCGCCGATGAGGGCGCCGCCTGCGAGCGCCGTAACCGCCGTATACTCCGTGATCATATCGTCCCTTGATTCCCTCGTCGGGCGCATGTTGCAATCGGCTATCATGTGCATTATTGCATATATACGAAATTGAAGAAGTAACAATGATGACAACACAGGCCAGGCGCAAAACCCGCGAGACCATGGTGGCGGCGCTCGACGACAAGGCGGAGGAGGCGGCCGGCCTGCTCGCTGCCATGGCGAATTCGAAGCGCCTCATGGTGCTCTGCAACCTCATCGACGGCGAGCGCGCAGTCGGCGATCTCGCCGAGCAGGTCGGGTTGCGACAGGCGGCGCTGTCGCAGCATCTCGCCAAGATGCGCGCGCTCGATCTCGTCGCCACCCGGCGCGATGGCCAGACCATCTACTATCGGCTGGCGAGCCGGGAGGTCCGCGAGATCCTGCAGACGCTGTATCGGCTGTATTGCGCCTGATCAGCGCGCCTGCTGCCACAGGCGCGTGAGTAGGCCACCCGCGCCGAGCATGGGATCGGTCGCGGGCATCGGCACCTCCGGAATGGTTTTCGATGCGCGGGCGTGGTTCTCCGGCGTCGGCCGCGTGATCTGCATCTTCGGTCCGGGCGGATAGGCGCCGACGATGCAGAAATCGCTGCTGGCAGCGATGCATTGATGTCCGGTGCCGGCCGGCAGGATGGCGACGTCGCCGGGCCTGAGCTCCAGCTCCCGACCGCGATCGCCGCCGAAGCGGACACGCGCGGTTCCGCTGGCAACCCCCAGCGCCTCGTGCACCGTCGCATGATAGTGCAGATAGTCGTAGACGCCGTTGCGCCACATGCTGCCCCAGCCACTGGCGGCGGACACGCGCTCGATGTCGGCCGCCGGATCGGCGCCACCCAGATCGATGACGACCTTGTAGACCAGGAACGGCATCGGATTATTGGGCACCAGGCCGTCATCCGCGAACACGATGCTGAGCGGTTCGATCGACTTGACGCGGGGCGAGGGGGCGGCAGGCATGGCGACCTCGGAACAAAGGATGGGGCCTCGCCCTATCAACCGGCCTGCGCGGCCGCCGTTCCAGGCTCAAGCCTTGGGCAGTTCGAACACCAGGCAAGTCGTGGTGGCGTGCGCCAGCAGGCGCCCTTGCGAATCGGCGATGCGTGCCTCGGCGGTCGCGGCGCGGCGTCCGAACGATAGCGTCCTGCCCTCCGTTCTCACGATGCCGGTGGCCTCGGTCATTGCCTTGATGAAGGAGACCTTGAATTCCAGCGTGGTGTAACCGCTGCCCTGCGGGCACATCGTGTGGACGGCGAGCCCCATCGCGGAATCCAGCAGGATCGCGGCGTAGCCGCCATGCACCGAACCGATCGGATTATAATGCCGCAAGGCCGGCACGCTGTGCATGACGACCTGGCCGGGCTCGGCGCTGCAGTCGAACGGCGCGACCGTCTGCATGATCGGCGGCTGCGGCAAAGTCCCGGCAAAGATGCCGCGCACGAAATCGAGCCCGGGCATCGAGGCCAGTGCCGCCAGGGGCACCACGCCGAATTCAGCGCGCGAATCCGTCTCGCTCATGTTGTCGACCTCCAATGAATGATGGTCATCATATGAATACGATGCGAAAAGATCGAGGGCAAAAGAGACGCAGGCGATCACAAGATTGCGGACTAAAAAATGCCCGGGACCAGCCCGGGCAGTTCGCTTCTTCTCAAGCTGCCGGCCTCAGGCCGCGCTACGCTTCTTCTCGCGCATCGAGGGGGCTTGGCAGTTTCGGCTCGACTGCTCAGGTTGACTCGGACTATTTGAACAGATCATCCAGAAAGCCGCCTCCCTTGTTTTTCAACCAAGAGAAAAGCGAATCTCTCGCGACAGAGGCCGTAACGCCGAGAGCTGCTTTTCCAAAGCGGGCAATAAGAATCATCAATGGCTTGACTGCAAATTCCCTAATATAGATCCAGGAAATTTGTGAGTCTTCTTTGAGTCGTTTCGTGACGCTGGCGATTGCATCTTGAACGAATGCCTTTTCCTCTGGGTGAGCAACTGCGTATCCATTGTCGCCGCGCAGTTCCTTAAGAGTGCGCTCCAGCGCTTCAACAGCCGTCTGCTGAAGTTTATCGGTGCGCTCTAGTGGGATCGGAGCCCAAGACTCCTCACCAAAATCGTCTGAAGACGACGCTTCGTCGTCGTCTTCTTGGTCAGTCTGTGTTTGGGCGCTTTTTATCTGCTCACCGATGTTCTCTAGAGCTTTGTGCAGCCAGGAAGCGCGTCCCTCCCCCGCAAGTTTATATCTGTTGAAAACAGTATCTCGTTTTCCAAGTAGTCCATCGAAGTTCGTGTCAAAATCTTCGTGTCTGATGATCAACTGAGGAGCGAATTCGTCAGTTATCAGGCGGACAATGCGCTCCCCTTCAAGGAACTGTAGAGCAGTTTCAATGATGGATTGGTCACTCAGCAAGTAATAATAGTCAGTAAACGAAGATTGTACCTGGCTACTCTCATAAAGATCGTCTAAAGTCAGGGTAGTTCCCGGTGCGACCAGTTTTTGGCAGATATAGCAGGCGTAGTAGGGCAAAGCCCTATTCTGGATCTCAGAGAGAAACATCCAAGCCCCATTTTTCTATTCACTTGCGCTTCTTCTCGCGCATCAGCTCGGCGAAGCGCTGAAACAGATAGTGCGAGTCGCGCGGGCCGGGCGACGCTTCCGGGTGGTACTGCACGGAGAACACCGGCTTGCCCTCGAGCTGGATGCCGCAATTCGAGCCGTCGAACAGCGAGATGTGAGTCTGCGTCGCGCCCGATGGCAGCGTGTCCTGGTCGACCGCGAAGCCATGGTTCATCGAGGTGATCTCGACCTTGCCGGTGGTCTCGTCCTTGACCGGATGATTGGCGCCGTGATGGCCCTGATGCATCTTCTTGGTCTTGGCGCCAACCGCAAGCCCGAGCATCTGATGGCCGAGGCAGATGCCGAAGGTCGGCGTGCCCGACGAAATCACCTGCTGAATGACCGGCACGGCATATTTGCCGGTCGCCGCGGGATCACCCGGTCCGTTCGACAGGAACACGCCGTCCGGCTTCATCGCGAGGATGTCCTCGGCGGGCGTCGTCGCCGGCACTACGGTCACCTTGCAGCCGACGCCGGCGAGCAGGCGCAGGATGTTGCGCTTGATGCCGTAGTCGATCGCGACGACGTTGAATTCCGGATTGGTCTGTTGGCCGAAACCCACGTTCCATACCCAGGGGGTCTCGTCCCAGGTGAAGCGCTGGGCGGAGGTCACCATCGGCACCAGGTCCATGCCCTCCAGGCCCGGCCATTCCCGCGCTTCCTTCTTCAGGGCGTCGAGGTCGAAATTGCCGTCCCTGGCATGCGCGATCACAGCGTTCGGCATGCCCTTGGAGCGGATCAGCGCGGTCAGCGCCCTTGTGTCGATGCCGGACAGCCCGATGATCCCGCGCGCGCGCAGCCACTGGTCGAGATGGCGCGTCGCGCGATAATTTGAGGGGTCGGTGATCGCGGTGCGCAGGATCACCCCGCGCGCGCCCGGCGTCGCCGCCATGTTCACCGTCTCGATATCCTCGTCGTTGGTGCCGACATTGCCGATATGCGGGAAAGTGAAGGTGATGAGCTGGCCGGCATAGGAAGGATCGGTGAGGATCTCCTCGTAGCCGGTCATTGCGGTGTTGAAGCAGACCTCACCCACGGCGTGGCCCTCGGCGCCGAGGCCGTAGCCTTCCAGCACCGTTCCATCGGCGAGCACGAGGAGCGCGGTCGGTTTATGGTCCGGCCAGGCGGCGTCAGTATCGATGTGTGTCATGAGGCCTCTACATAGTGCCCCTGGCGCGCGGCGTCAAAGCGGGAAGCGGCCGATTCACACGCGATATCGGTCAATTTGGCTGGAGTTTCGAGTCATCCGACCGGAACGGATGCGGAACTGTGTTGTTTCGGGTGGGCGAACCGCCTAGACCAGCGCCAATGGATTTGAGAGGGCGAGATCATGCTGCGCGACGACATCAACAATGCGGTCAAGGAGGCGATGAAGGCCAAGGACGAGCGCAAGCTGTCCACCCTTCGCATGGTGAACTCGACCTTGAAGAATGCCGACATCGCGGCGCGCGGCGAAGGCAAGCCGCCCTTGACCGACGCCGACGTGCTCGCCGTGCTGCAGAAGATGATCAAGCAGCGTCAGGAGTCGGTCGAGCTGTATGAAAAGGGCGGCCGCGCCGAACTCGCCGCGGGTGAGCGCGAGGAGATCGCGGTCATCTCGGCCTATCTGCCGAAGCAGATGAGCGACGATGAGGTGAAGTCGGCCATCTCCTCCGCCGTTGCTGAGACCGGCGCCGCCGGCATGAAGGACATGGGCAAGGTGATCGCCGTGCTGAAGGCGAAGTACACGGGACAGATGGATTTTGCCAAGGCGAGCGCACTGGTGAAGGCGGCGCTGTCGGGCTAGGCCGCGCGAAGCGCCGAGCCATCCCCAAATCGTCATGCCCGGGCTTGTCCCGGGCATCCACGTCTTTAAGACTATCATCAAGAGTAAAGACGTGGATGGCCGGGCCGTCGCCGCGCCGGAGGGGCTTCGGCCCCGCAGGCGGGTCTTCGCCCGGCCATGACGGAGAGAACAATGCTCAAGGAAACGTCCGACTACGACCAGCTCACTCGCGACTTCCGCTGGGACATTCCGGCGCAGTTCAACATCGCGGTCGCGACCTGCGATCGCCACGCCGACGGCTCCGCCCGCCTCGCGCTGGTCGTCGTCGAGGAGGACGGCGCCGCCCGGCGCGTCTCATTCGATGAGCTGCGCGATTACTCCTGTCGCTTCGCCAACGTATTGAAGGCCGATGGTCTCGCGCAGGGCGACCGCGTCGCGGTGTTCCTGTCGCAGTCGCTGGAGCTGCCGATCGTCCATCTGGCGGCGTTCCGCGCCGGTCTCGTCTCCGTGCCGCTGTTCACGCTGTTCGGCGAGGACGCGCTGCAATTCCGGCTGCAGAATTCCGGCGCCAAGGTCGTCGTCACCGACGCCACGGGCCTTGCGAAGCTTGCGCGCATTCGCGACCACCTGCCGGAGCTCAAGACGATCTATGTCACTGACGGCGACGGCCTCGGCGCCCGAGCCTTCTGGCCGACGCTGGAGCGCGCCTCGGATCAATTCCCGACTGTCGCCACGTCGAGCGACGACCCTGCCATCATCATCTACACCTCGGGTACGACCGGAAATCCCAAGGGCGCGCTGCACGCCCATCGCGTACTGCTCGGCCACCTGCCCAATGTCGAGATGGTGCACGGCTTCCTGCCGAAGCCCGGCGACGTCATGTGGACGCCGGCGGATTGGGCGTGGATCGGCGGCCTGTTCGACGCGCTGTTTCCCGCATGGTATCACGCGATCCCGGTGATCGGTTATCGCGCCAGGAAATTCGAGCCGCAGGCCGCAATGCAACTGATGGCGGACTACGCCGTCCGCAACGTGTTCCTGCCCCCGACCGCGCTGAAGTTGATGCGCCAGGCCAATGTCAAGCACGAGGGCGTCAAGCTGCGCAGCATCCTCACCGGCGGCGAGTCGCTCGGCGCCGAGCTGCTCGACTGGGTGCGCGCGACCTTCGGCATCGATGCGCACGAGATCTACGGCCAGACCGAATGCAATCTCGTCGTCGGCAACAATGCGAGGCTGTTTCCGATCCGGCCGGGCTCGATGGGCAAGGCGACGCCGGGCTTCCAGGTTCTGATCGTGAACGACAAGGGCGAGGAGCTGCCGCGCGGAGAGAGGGGCATCATCGGCGTGCGCCAGCCCAATCCCTGTACCATGATCGAATACTGGCGCAATCCGGAGGCGACGCAGAAGAAGTTCGCTCGTGACGTGCTGCTGACCGGCGATCTCGGCACCCAGGATGACGACGGCTATTTCTGGTATGCGAGCCGCGAGGACGACGTCATCACGTCGGCCGGCTATCGCATCGGCCCGGCGGAGATCGAGGACACGCTGCTCAAGCACCCGGCAGTCGCGTTGGCGGCCGTCGTCGGCATTCCCGACCCGGTGCGCACCGAGGCCATCAAGGCGTGGATCGTGCTGCGGCCCGGCTTCGTTGCAAATGACACTCTGTCGCGAGACATCCAGGACTTCGTCAAGGTCAAGCTCGCTGCGCATGAATACCCGCGCCACGTTGAATTCACCGACACCCTGCCGATGACGGCGACCGGCAAGGTGCTGAGGCGCGAGTTGCGGGCGCGGGGGTAGGGCGAGCTTGCTGCCGTGCGAGCCCGATGGCGCGGCTTGCGAGGCTCCCCCCGCTCGGTGACGAGCACGAGTCCAACAACATGCGTCGGATGTGGCCGCGCCTGATCCCAGCTCTCGCCCGGTAAGGACGGGGGAGAGGACCTGCGGCGCCGCGCGGCTTCGCATCTCGCCTCACGGGACGCCACGGCTTAGACCCTGTCCGCTGCCTACAAGTTGAAATTGAAATCCTCGCCCTACCGCTGTTAGCATCATCGCCAACAAGAACAGTCAGGAGGGTACGCCGATGACCGCATCCGTCTCGGGACGATCCGATCCCGTGGTGCGCCGCATCACGACGGCCGATATCGCCGAAGCCTTGACGCAAGGCCTCCGTGATTTTCAGGCTCAGCCCATGTTCGGCCTTGCTTTCGGGCTGATCTACGTGCTCGGCGGCATCAGCATCGTGCTGTGCGTCACCGCGTTCGGCATGGTCTACCTGGCCTATCCGCTGGCCGCGGGCTTTGCGCTGATCGGCCCGTTCGTCGCGATCGGTCTCTACGAGGTCAGTCGCCGCCGCGAGCTCGGCCAGCCGATCACCTATGGCGCGATCTGGCGCACGATCACGTCACGCGGCGAGATTGCCTGGATGGCGTTCGTGACGCTATTTTTCTTCATTATCTGGATGTACCAGGTGCGCCTCCTGATCGCGCTGCTGCTCGGGCTCAATGCCTCGTTCTCCAGCATCAAGGAGTTCATGACGGTGGTGCTGACGACCAACGAGGGTCTGCTCTTCCTGGCGATCGGCAATCTCGACGGCGCCGCCCTGTCGCTGGTGCTGTTCTCGCTCACGGTCGTATCGTTTCCGCTGCTGCTGGAGCGCGACGTCGATTTCGTGACGGCGATGATCACCAGCGTGCGCGCGGTCGTGACCAGTCCCGGCCCGATGATCGGCTGGGCCGCCGTCATCACCGTGCTGCTGATCATCTCGGCATTGCCGTACTTCCTGGGGCTGCTGGTCACTGTGCCGGTGCTGGGCCATGCGAGCTGGCATCTGTACCGCCGGATCGTAGCTCCGGCGTAAGGCCAGGACTGCCGCGACGATCGCACGGGTTTGGTTCGAACCGCGGCTCGCCAATGGTCGGCCGGTCCCAATGTCGGAGAAGGATGATGCCGGATAACGTCGCCTTGTTTGCCGCGATCGTCCTATTGCTGCCGATGTTCTATCTGCTGCTGGCCGCGCCGGCGTTCCTGCTGGTGCGGCTCGACATCGTGCCGGTCACCCGGCTCCTGCGCGGCATGTTCGACTCCTACTTCGTGGCGCTTTCGATCGCCGGCGGCATCGGCACACTCGCCGTGCTGGCCGACGGCCGTCCCGTTCTGGGGCTGGGCATTGGCTTGATCGCGGCGTTCGCGCTGGTCTCGCGCCGCTGGTTTCTGCAGCAGATGGACGCGCGCATCCGCGACAGGGATTCCGGCGATACGACGGCCGTGCGCCGGCTGCGGTGGCTGCATTGGGGGGGCATGCTGGGCAATGCGGTCCAGGTCGGCGCCGTCCTCGCCAGCATCCCACAGATCGCCGCGGTGTCGTAGCAGGCCTTGTCGTTTAAGGCACTGCAATCCCCATCGCCTTCAGGGCCGCCAGCATGCGCGTCGGCGGTGTCATCTTCACCGCGAGCGGCTTGCCCGTCTCGAGCACGCTCTTGAGGCTCGACAGGATGGCCGGCCAGCCCTGGCGTCCGCCGGACAGGATGTCGTCGGAGAGCGGCCGCTCGTGCGCTTCAGTCATCGTGAGACGGACGGCGTCGCCGGCCGGTTCGATCTCATAGGTCACGAGCGTGCGGCCCAGTGCCTCGACGAGGCCGGGCCAGTTGACGTCCCACGTGACGATCAGCCGGTGCGGCGGCTCGCAGACGATCACCTGGCTGCTGATGTGTTCGGAGCCGTCCGGCGCGCGCACGATGAAGGCGCCACCCGCCCTCAGCTCGGCTTCAACCGCGAAGCCGAAGAAATATTGCCGGCTGAACTCGGCCGAGGTCAGCGCCTGCCACACCTTCTCAGGGCTGGCGGCGATGTAGATCGTGTAGACGGTGGCGGGCCTGAACTTTGCAAGATCCATCGCTCAGACTCCTTTGCCGAGCGCTGACATCGGGATCGCCAGCGCCGTTCCGGTCTCCAGCAGACTTTTTAGGCCGGACAGGATCGCGGGCCAGCCGTTGGAAACCGCATCGAGCAATCTCCCCGCTCCTTCGAAGCCTTCATGCGTCAGGGTCAGCTTGACGGAGTTGCCGTGCTGTTCGATCGCGAACACGACCTTGGTCGGCTGCTCGTTGCGAAACTCGTCTTTCAGGACGTGCTGGAAAGTGTAGGAGAGCCGGCGTGGCGGATCGAACTCCAGAATCTGGCCGACATCCGTTGTCATCCCGTCGGTCACCAGCGCGAACGGCGAGCCGACGCGCCAGTCGGAATGCAGTTCGGTGCCGAACCAGTAGCGCTTCGCGAATTCGTTTGATGTCAGCGCTTCCCACAATTTCTCGGGCGTCGTCGCGATATACGTGACGTAGACGAATTCGGGCTTACTCATCGCGCTCCTCCAATTGCCGCTTCAACTCGCTGAGCGCGGCGAGCTTGCCGCGCTCGAATTTCTTGATCCAGCGCTCCCCGATGTGATGGATCGGCACCGGATTGAGATAGTGCAGCTTCTCGCGGCCATGCCGGATCGTCGCGACCAGATTGGCCGCTTCCAGAATGGCAAGGTGCTTGGTCACGGCCTGTCGCGTCATCGCGAGGCCGTCGCAGAGCTCGGTCAGGGTTTGCCCGTTCCGCGCGTGGAGCCTGTCGAGCAGGGCGCGTCGTGAGCCGTCCGCAAGCGCCTTGAAGACATCATCCATGATCTCGAGAATAGGCAACCAAATGGTTGCGTGTCAAGCCAGCAGTATTCGGCTTCTATGGTGCTGGAGCGGGGCTTCCATCGGTCGACATGTCGTGCATTAGTGAGCGCCTCATTCGCATCGAGGCGCCTCATGTCCCTGCAAGTCTATCTCGCCTTCGTCGCCGCCTGCATCGGGCTCGCGCTGCTGCCGGGTCCCGTCGTGACGCTGCTGATCGCCAACGGTCTGCGCCACGGGACCCGCGCCGCGCTCATCAATATCGCCGGTGTGCAGACCGGGCTGGCGATCGCGATCGGCATCGTCGCTGTCGGCCTAACGTCGCTGATGGCCACGATGGGCTATTGGTTCGAATGGGTGCGGCTGATCGGTGCGGCCTATCTGGTGTGGCTCGGCATTCAGCTCATCCGCTCGCCGATCGAGGGGATCTCTGCAGGCGAGGCGCCGCCACCGCCGCCGCGCGGCGGCTTTTTCCTGCAGGGGCTGCTGGTGCTGCTCTCGAACCCGAAGGTGATGGTGTTCTTCGGCGCGTTCCTGCCGCAGTTCATGGACATGAGCCGGGATCACGTGCCGCAGGTCGGTTTGCTCGGCGTCACCTTCATGTTGATTGCGGGTCTCACCGACGCGATCTATGCGCTGCTCGCGGGCCGTGCGCGAAAACTGTTCTCGGCCAGGCGGACGCGGCTGGTGTCGCGCATCTCCGGCGGTTTCATGATCGGCGGCGGCGTGTGGCTGGCGCTGACGCGAGCACGGTGAGCACGCGTTTGGCCCCGCGGCCGCATCGCGGTCTGCTGACGCGCGTTACGGGCTGATCGTTCCCTTCACCACCGGCGCGACGTCGCCGCCGATCCAGATCGTCTCGCCGTCCTGCGCGACATGGACGCGGCCGGCGCGGCCGAGAACCGTGCCCTGGGAGGCGACATATTGCTTCGGAGCAATTCCGGCTCCGATCAGCCATTGCGCCAGACTTGCATTGAGGCTGCCCGTCACCGGGTCCTCGCCGCCGCCCCACATGAAGCCGCGGACCTCGTAGTCGGCCTCCGGGCCATCCTGCGCCCGATCCCATGGCGCAACCACGCCGATCGGCTGTTGCGGCAGCGCCGCCGGATTGAAGCGGATGTCGAGCAGCGCGCGGCGCGAGTCGATCAGCACGCCGATCCAGCCCGGGCCGTTGTCGACCCACTGCACGGCGCGCACCGTGCTCGATTGGATGCCGAGCGCTGCTGCGATCTTGCTCGTCAGCTCGGCATCGACGGTGCCGGAGCGCTTGAGCGGCGGGGCTGCGAAGGCGAGCCGGTCTCCGTCACGCTTGATGCGCACGAGACCCGCGCCGCATTCCTGCACCACATGCTCGCCCTTCGGCCTGCCGCCGAGCGCGAGCCATACGTGGCACGAGCCGAGCGTCGGATGGCCTGCAAAAGGCAGCTCGCGCTGCGGGGTGAAGATGCGCACGCGATAATCAGCGCCCGGATTCTGAGCGCGTGACAGGAAGGTCGTCTCGGACAGATTGGTCCAGTTGGCGATCGCCCGCATCGCCGCATCGTCGAGGCCGTCGGCCTCGGCGATCACGGCAAGCGGGTTGCCCTTGAAGGCGACCTTGGAGAACACGTCGACTTGATGGAACGGAAGCATCGGCATGGCTGTGTCCTCCCAGGTCTCGTTGTCAGTCGCGCCAGAACGGCTTGTTGGCCTCTTCCTGGACGATCGCCGGATCAAGGCCGCAATCACGCATCTGTTCGCGATCGAGCATCGCCAGTTCGGACCGCCAGAACAGGCGCTGCAGCCAGAGTTGCGGCACCCCGAGCAAATTGCTCTTTCCATGGGCAACTTGCGGAGTTGCCCAACGCTGCGCCAGGGAATATGCCATGAGTCACCTATTGCTCTTCAATTGCGTTGTTCGAAGAGCAATCGCGCAGTACATATCTCGGTGCAATCGAAACATTGCTCTCGGTGCAATATAGCATGAATGCTTCGTATACGGTCCTGGTGGACGACATCGCCGAGGACATCGCCAACGGCAGGCTGAAGGCCGGCGACCGGCTGCCGCCGCAGCGCCAGTTCGCCTACGAGCGAGGAATTGCCGCCTCCACGGCAGCCCGTGTCTATGCCGAATTGTTGCGCAGGGGCCTGGTCGTGGGCGAGGTCGGGCGCGGCACTTTCGTCGCAGGAGAGGCGGTGCCGGTGCCGTCCTCGCTGCGGCTGGAGCCGTTCGACGGCCGCATCGATCTCGAGTTCAATTTTCCGACACTGCCCGACCAGGCGGCCATGATCGCGAAATCGATGGCGGTCTGGCAGCGGCCGGAGAAGCTCGCGCCGGTGCTGGCGCCGATCACGCAGCGCCGGCTGGCCGAGGCCGGGCGCACCGCCGCGGCCTTCTTCGCGAGCGAGCGCTGGCGCCCGCGCGCGGAGAACTTTGTCTTCGCCGGCAGCGGACGGCAGTCGCTGGCTGCGGCGATCTCGGCGCTGGTGCCGGTCGGTGGCCGGCTCGGCGTCGAGGCCGTGACCTATCCGATGATCAAGGGCATCGCGGCGCGGCTCGGCGTGACCCTGGTGCCGCTCGCGATGGACGGCGAGGGCGTCCGCCCGGACGCGTTGACCAAGGCGCATCGCAGCAGTGCGCTCAACGCGATCTACATCCAGCCGGTGATGCAGAATCCGCTCGGCCTGACGATGAGCGAGGCGAGGCGCGAGGAGATCGTGCGTCTGGTGCGCAAGCACGAGCTGATGATCATCGAGGATCTGGTCTACGGCTTCCTCAGCGATCAGGTCTCGCTGGCGACGCAGGCCGAGGAGCGCGTCGTCGTGGTCGACAGCCTTGCCAAGCGGCTGGCGCCGGGCATCGCCGTCGGCTTCCTGTACGTCCCCTCGACCATGCGCGAGAAATTCGCCGCCACGGTGCGCACCGGGGCGTGGTCGGTGACGTCGCTGGCGCTGGCCGCCGGCATGGGGCTGCTCGCCGACGGCACGGCGGCCGAGATCACCAGGCGCAAGCGTGCCGATGCGCTGGTGCGGCAGGCGATCGTCGCCGAGTGCCTCGCCGGTCATCACATCGAGGCTGATCCGCGCTCCTACCATGTCTGGCTACATCTGCCGGAGGGCTGGCGCGCCGAAGCCTTGACCGCCGTGGCCGCGCGCGCCGGCATCGCGATCACGCCTGCGAGCGCGTTTGCGGTGGCACACGGCCATTCACCGAACGCGGTGCGGCTCGCGCTCGGCCTGCCGAGCCATGACGATCTGCGGACAGCGCTGTGGCGGCTTGCCGGCCTGCTCGCGCATCACGACGCCTCTGACATCACGGAGTAGCGAGCTACGCGAGACCCTTGCTGCGCAGCTCGACCTCTATCTCGCCGAGAATGCGGATCAGCCGCTCGGCCCAGCGCTGCTGGCCCTCGGGCTCGGCGATTTCGTTCTGACGAATCTCGATGCCGGAATTGATCAGCCCGCGCGCCTCGCCATGCACGGGGATGGTGTAGTCGGTGCCGTCGCCGACCGCATAGGGCTGGTTGTCGCCCACCACGAGATCGGGCTCGGCCCGCAGCGCCTTCAACAGCAGCGGCGGCAGCACGCGGTCGTGCTGGTACAGCGTGCCGATGTGCCAGGGCCGCGCGATGCCGGCATAGACTGGCGTGAAGCTGTGCAGCGAGACGAGGATGGTCGGCCGGCCGGCGGCCTTGCGCGCATCGAGCACGTCAGTGATCCGGTCGTGATAGGGATCGAAGATGACGCGCCGCCGCAGGTCGGCGTCCTCATGCGTCAGGCCCTCATTGCCGGGGATCGTGGTGCGCTCGCTGATCATCGGAATCGAGTTCGGCGCCTTCGGTGACCTGTTGCAGTCGATCACCAGACGCGAATAGCGCTGCGCCACCAGATGCGCATCGAGTGCCCGCGATACTTGCTCCGCGACCTCGGCAATGCCGATGTCCCAGGCGATGTGCCGCTCGAGCTCGCTTTCGGGCAGGCCGAGATCGCCGAGTGCGCGCGGCAGCAGGCGGCCGTAGTGATCGCACGTGAAGAACAAGGCCGACGCGCCACCGGCGTTGCGCTCGAGCACAGGCGGAACTTCGTCTGGCTGAAGGAGTAGATGAGTGTTGCTCGTGCCGGACACGGTCATGCTGCCTCTCGTTGCTTCATGAAGCGGCAGACCGATCTCGGATTGGGCAGACAGATGAGGATTTGGCCGGCGGACATCATGATGGTCGCCCAAACGATGCTGATTCTGGCGATCATTCACAAGACAGAAGTTCGCAATCGGCCTACGGTCCGGGCTGGATGAGGCTGGCGCATCGTGCCGCCCGAACGAGGCAGGGAGGCTTCATGCTGATCAAGGTTGGATTCGAGATCGCCTATGCGGCCCCGGCGGCGACGCCGATGGTGATCATGCTGTCGATCCATCCGTCGCGCTTTCCGGACATCGTCGGCACCGAGACGATCACGACAGAGCCGAAGGTGCCGATCAAGTTCTACAACGACAGCTTCGGCAATCTCTGTGGACGCCTGGTGGCGCCGGCCGGCGGGGTCACCTTCCATGGCAGCGCCATCGTCCGCGACAGTGGGCGGCCGGACGCCATCGATCCCGGCGCCCAGCAACTGCCGATCGAACAATTGCCCGATGAGCTTCTGCTGTATCTGATGCCGAGCCGCTATTGCGAGACCGACAAGCTGGCCGAGGTCGCGTGGTCGTTGTTCGGCCGTGCGCCGGCGGGATGGGCGCGCGTGCAGGCGATCTGCGACTTCGTGCACAGCCACGTCACCTTCGGCTATGAGCACGCCCACGCCATGAAGTCGGCGCACGACGTCTATCAGCAGCGCGCCGGCGTCTGCCGCGACTTCGCCCACCTCGCGCTGACCTTCTGCCGCTGCATGGGCATTCCGGCGCGCTATTGCACCGGCTATCTCGGCGACATCGGCGTGCCGCCGGACCCGGTCCCGATGGATTTCTCGGGCTGGTTCGAGGTCTATCTCTCGGGCCGGTGGTACACGTTCGATGCCCGCCACAACGTCCCGCGCATTGGTCGCATCCTGATGGCGACCGGACGGGACGCCGCCGACGTCGCGCTGTCGACCTCGTTTGGCCTGATGACCCTGACCAAATTTCACGTCGTCAGCGACGAGATCATGGCTGCCTGAGCGGAGCAGGGCGCGGCCGGGCGCTTCGCATCACCGGCGATCGCCGCTATAGACGGGCCATGACTGATCTTCTCTTCGTCTACGGCACCCTGATGCGCGGCTTCGACCATCCGATGGCGCGGCTGCTGTCAGCCAATGCCGATTTCGTCGCCGAGGCCAGCTGCCGCGCCCGGCTCTACCGCATCCAGCATTATCCCGGCCTGGTGCTGTCCGATGACGCGGCCGATCTCGTCCATGGCGAGCTGTTCCGGCTGCGCCAGCCCGAGCCGATGCTGCGCGAGTTCGACATGTACGAGGCCTGCGGCGAAGGCTTCGCCGCGCCGACCGAATATCTGCGCCGGTGCCTCGCCGTGACGCTGGCCGACGGCAGCGTCAGCCAAGCCTGGACCTATGTCTACAACTGGGCGGTGGACGAAGCCGGCCGCATCGTCTCGGGGCGCTTCCTGGCGCCGTGACCCGGTCTCTCCACGCGGTCATTCCGGGCTCGCCCTGCGGGCGCCCCGGAATGACCGGAGGATCGATCCGGCCTGTGAATAGCCCGGACAAGCCGGAGGAAGTTCACATTTCGTACGCGGGTGCCTATATGCCTAGGCCTTCACCACAGGACCTCCGCCCCGCTCATGGCCCGCTTCACGCCGGAATTTCTCGATGAGCTGCGCGCCCGGCTTCCGGTCTCGGACGTCGTCGGCAAGCGCGTCAAGCTCAAGAAGGCAGGGCGCGAGTGGAAGGGCCTGTCGCCGTTCCAGCAGGAGAAGACGCCGTCCTTCTACGTCAACGACCAGAAGGGTTTTTATCACGACTTCTCGTCCGGCAAGCACGGCAACATCTTCGACTTCGTGATGGAGACCGAGGGCTGCAGCTTCCCCGAAGCCGTCGAGCGGCTGGCGGGGGTCGCCGGCTTGGCGCTGCCGGCGGTGACGCCCGACGCGGCGCGCCAGGAGCGCCAGCGCAAGACGCTGTATGACGTGATGGAGCTGGCGACGAAGTTCTTTTCTGACACGCTGGCGTCCCGTCATGGCGCGCGCGCCCGCGGCTATCTTGCCGATCGCGCGATCCTGCCGCAGACGCAGCTCCAATTCCGGCTTGGCTACGCGCCGCCGGATCGGTTCGGCTTGAAGGAATATCTCGGCGCCCAGGGCGTGCCGGCGGCCGACATGGTCGAGGCGGGATTGCTGGTCGGTGGCGACGACATTCCGGTGCCCTACGACCGCTTCCGCGACCGCGTGATGTTCCCGATCACCGACCTCCGCGGACGCGTCATCGCCTTCGGCGGCCGCGCGCTGCAGAAGGACGTGCCGGCGAAATATCTCAACTCGCCGGAGACGCCGCTCTTCCACAAGGGCGACAACCTCTACAACCTGCCGAGCGCCCGCCAGGCCGCGCATAATGGCGCGCCGATGATCGTGGTCGAGGGCTATGTCGACGTCATCGCGCTGGTGGCGGCCGGTTTCGCCGGCGCCGTGGCGCCGCTCGGCACCGCGCTGACCGAGAGCCAGCTTTCGCTGATCTGGAAGATGGTCGACGAGCCGATCCTGTGCTTCGACGGCGACCGCGCCGGCCAGAAGGCGGCCTATCGTGCCGCGGACCTTGCTTTGCCGCATCTCAAGCCCGGCAAGAGTCTCCGCTTCGCGCTGCTGCCGGAAGGACAGGATCCCGACGACCTCGTCCGCTCCGGCGGCCGCGGCGCGGTCGAGGAGGTGCTCAAAGTCGCAAAGCCGCTGGCCGAGGTGATCTGGTCGCGCGAGGTCGAGGGCGGCAGCTTCAACACGCCGGAGCGCCGCGCCGCGCTGGAGGCGCGGATCGGCCAGCTCACCGGCGGCATCGCCGACGAGGTGGTACGGCGCTACTACAAGCAGGACCTCAGCGATCGGCTGTACCGGGCGTTCGCCCCAGACGGCGGCCGGGGCTTTGGCCGCGGCTACGGTGCCGAATCAGGACGGCGGTTTAGCCCCCGCAGTCCCGGTTCCGGACAATCGGGGCGGTTATCCACAGGGGGCGGCCGCCGCGGCGGACCGCCATCCACAGGCCCGGCGATGGCCCGCGGCCCCTACCAGGCGGCCAGCCCGCAGCTCGCCATGAGCCCGATCATGCGCGGCCAGCGCTCGGCGATCTCGCGCCGGGAGGCCCTGATCCTGCAGTGCCTGATCAACCACCCTTGGCTCCTGCACGATCACCTGGAGGAGGTCGCCGCGCTGGAGCTGGCCCATCCCGAGGCGCACAAGCTCCGCGCTGCCGTCATCGCCGCCTTCGCCCACGACCACCACCATTCGCCGGACCCGGACGAGCAGGCCGAGAAGATGCGGGCCGATCTGGAGAAGTCTGGCTTTTCTGAGCTTCTTCAACGGGTTGAGCGGGCGATCACGACCGCGGCGGTGTGGGCGACCAAGTCGGGGGCGGCGCGCGATGACGTTCTTGCGACCTGGCATCAGCTCGTTGCCTTGCATCGGCAATGGCACTCCTTACTTAGGGAATTGAAGGATGCCGAGCTGGCGCTGGGCGAGGAGCCGAGCGAGCCGAACATGGGCTGGTTGAGGGACGTGAAGGCCAGGATGGCCGAGATGGACGGCACCGAAGCGCTGATCGAAGGCTTCGGGGAACTGTCCGGACGTACCAACCGCAACGTGTAGACTGGACGCCCGGCGCCCAGTCGCCAGTTGAGCACATTTCGGCCCGGTCCGCCCGCGCGGGGTCCGGTCCGCGCGAAAAGACTCGCCAAATCCATGGTTTGGCTGCAAAAACAGGGTTAATCGAAGTTTAAGAGGTCCGGGGCATTTTCTGCAGCAGATGGGTTGGTTTCGCTGTCGGACACCGCGCTTGCATGTCGGGTGCCGGATTCGATTGCAAAACCGGTATCGCTTTTGCAAGAAACGCGCGCCGGTCCGAAAACGGGACGACACCAGCGACAGACTTCAGGGGGTGGCGACGTTAAAAGTGCGCCGCCCTTTCCGCGTCGAGAACAGTTTGAGTAGAGCAGGCGGGCGCCGCGATGCCAAGGGCGAAGATGCCATGGGCGGAGCGGGCGCGTTTCGGGAGCAATGAATGGCCACGAAGGCAAAGACGCTGCAGGTGAAGGACAAGGAAAAGGACGACAAGGCGGCCGACGCTCCCGAGAAGGACGCCGCCGATGCGCCTTCGCCGTTGCTCGACCTGTCGGACGCCGCCGTCAAGAAGATGATCAAGCAGGCCAAGAAGCGCGGCTTCGTGACCTTTGATCAGCTCAACGAGGTCCTGCCTTCCGACACCACCTCGCCGGAACAGATCGAAGACATCATGTCGATGCTCTCCGACATGGGCATCAACGTGACCGAGGCCGAGGAGGCCGACGACTCCGACGAGAAGGACGACGGCGAGGACGAGACCGACAACGAGCTCGTCGAGATCACCCAGAAGGCCGTCACCGAGGTCAAGAAGTCGGAGCCCGGCGAGCGCACCGACGATCCCGTGCGCATGTATCTGCGCGAGATGGGCACCGTCGAGCTCCTGTCGCGCGAGGGCGAAATCGCCATCGCCAAGCGCATCGAGGCCGGCCGCGAGGCGATGATCGCGGGCCTCTGCGAAAGCCCGCTGACGTTCCAGGCCATCATCATCTGGCGCGACGAGCTCAACGAAGGCAAGATCTTCCTTCGCGACATCATCGATCTCGAAGCCACCTATGCCGGCCCTGAGGCCAAGGGCGGCATGAATCCGCAGATCGCCGCGCCCGTGAATGGCGAGGGCGCTCCGGCCGAGGGCGGCGACGTCCAGGCCGCGGTGGCGCCGCCGGCCGCCCCGCAGCAGCCGACCCCGTTCCGTGCCGCGCCGAACGGCGCGCCCGCCGAGGAGAAGGACCCCGGCGAGGCGGCGGCCGAAGCCGACATGGACGACGACGAATTCGAGAACCAGATGTCGCTCGCCGCCATCGAGGCCGAGCTGAAGCCGAAGGTCGTCGAGACCTTCGACAAGATCGCGTCCGAGTACAAGAAGCTGCGCCGCTTGCAGGAGCAGGACATCGCCAACCAGCTGCAGAGCGAGTCGCTGTCGCCGTCGCAGGAGCGCAAGTACAAGAAGCTCAAGGACGAGATCATCGTCGAGGTGAAGTCGCTGCGCCTCAACCAGGCCCGCATCGACTCGCTGGTCGAGCAGCTCTACGACATCAACAAGAAGCTAGTCTCGTTCGAGAGCCGGCTGATGCGCCTGGCCGACTCCCACGGCGTGGCGCGCGAGGACTTTCTGCGCAACTACCAGGGCTCGGAGCTCGATCCGCGCTGGCTCAACCGCGTCTCCAAGCTCTCCGCCAAGGGCTGGAAGAACTTCGTCCACTACGAGAAGGACCGCATCAAGGACCTGCGCCAGGAGGTGCAGGCCATGGCTGCGCTCACCGGTCTCGAGATCGGCGAGTTCCGCAAGATCGTGCACTCGGTGCAGAAGGGCGAGCGCGAGGCCCGTCAGGCCAAGAAGGAGATGGTGGAAGCCAACCTCCGTCTGGTGATCTCGATCGCCAAGAAGTACACCAACCGCGGCCTGCAGTTCCTTGACCTGATCCAGGAAGGCAACATCGGCCTGATGAAGGCGGTCGACAAGTTCGAGTACCGCCGCGGCTACAAGTTCTCGACCTACGCCACCTGGTGGATCCGGCAGGCGATCACCCGCTCGATCGCCGATCAGGCCCGCACCATCCGCATCCCCGTGCACATGATCGAAACGATCAACAAGATCGTCCGCACCTCGCGCCAGATGCTGAACGAGATCGGCCGCGAGCCGACCCCGGAGGAACTCGCCGAGAAGCTCGGCATGCCGCTCGAGAAGGTGCGCAAGGTCCTGAAGATCGCCAAGGAGCCGCTCTCGCTCGAAACCCCCGTGGGTGACGAGGAGGACTCTCATCTCGGCGACTTCATCGAGGACAAGAACGCGATCCTGCCGATCGACGCCGCGATCCAGTCGAACTTGCGCGAAACCACCACCCGCGTGCTGGCCTCGCTCACCCCGCGCGAGGAACGCGTCCTTCGCATGCGCTTCGGCATCGGCATGAACACCGACCACACGCTGGAAGAAGTCGGCCAGCAGTTCTCGGTGACGCGCGAACGTATCCGTCAGATCGAGGCCAAGGCGCTGCGGAAGCTGAAGCATCCGAGCCGGTCAAGGAAGCTGCGGAGCTTCTTGGATAACTAATTGACGTTCGATCTTTGTCGTCATTGCCGGGCTTGACCCGGCAATCCATAGAGACATCAACGGCGGGCCGAAAGGCCCGTCTTTTTGTTTGTTCTGCTCATGGTTCCAGCGCACGAAAGAAGAGCTTCCGATGTCCTCGACTCTGTTCGCGACCATGCGCCTGCTCGACAAACTCGGCCTTCACTTCTTCATTGAACGAACGCGCCCCGATACGATCCGCCTGTCGGTGACGTTGGTAGGCGAGCGGCTCGAGATCGATGTGTTCGAAGATGGCCATCTCGAATTCAGCCGCTTCCGCGGCGACGAGAGTGTAGAGGGCGGCTACGAAGAGCCGATGCTCTTTTTGCAGTCTCAAGGGGAGTGAGCATGCGCATCCAATTGTCGCTGGACGCGGTGCCCGCGTAGTTCGTGTTGCATACTTTAGTTGTCGGTCATTGCGAGCGAAGCGAAGCAATCCAGGGCTGCGCGCACGACTCTGGATTGCTTCGCTTCGCTCGCAATGACGAAGGGCGGCGTCGAGGTGTCACGGTTGGGCCGACACGACGTGTTGTCCGCAAATGTCCGGATCCTTGCCGCAATTGGCCGAACTTTGCGCACACGGCGTTGGGCGATCGACTGCTAGGAATTGGCGTCTCACCGGAAGCCGATTCCCATGCATGACGACGAGTTTTCATCGGCCGCAGCGCGCGCCAGCGCCGCCGCCATCTGGGTGCCGCTGCGTCCCTTCATCGCCGCTGAAGCACGTCTCGCCGCGCGCGCAGCTGAAACGCCCTCGACCACCTTCCTCTACGAATTCCTCCGCTTCGGCGTGAAGCAGGGCTGGGCCTGCTTGTTTGGCGGCATCGCGGTGGCGCTGATGCTGTTGACGTGGCAGTTCTATCCGGCGACCGCGCCGCTCGCGCGCTATGATTTCCTCTTTCTCTGCATGCTCGGTGTTCAGGCCGCGCTGCTCGCCACAAGGCTCGAGACCTGGGAGGAGGCGAAGATCATCCTGATCTATCACCTCGTCGGGACAGTGATGGAGCTGTTCAAGACCGCGACCGGCTCCTGGATCTATCCCGAGCCGAGCCTGATCCGGCTCGGCGGTGTGCCGCTGTTCTCCGGCTTCATGTATGCCTGCATCGGCAGCTATCTCTGCCGCGTCTGGCGCCTGTTCGACTTCCGCTTCACCGGCCATCCGTCACGGCGTTGGCTGATCGGCTTGAGCGCGGCGGTCTACCTCAACTTCTTCACCGACCATTACGGGCTCGATCTGCGGCTGGTGCTGTTCGGCTGGGCGGCGCTGCTGTTTGCGCCGGCGACGGTTCACTTCAAGGTCTGGCGCGTGCACCGCGCGATGCCGCTGCTGCTCGGGCTTTTCCTGGTGTCGCTGTTCATCTGGCTATCGGAGAACGTCGGCACCTTCACGCGGGTCTGGCTCTATCCGCAGCAGGCGCATGGCTGGACCATGGTGTCGCCGGCCAAGCTCGGCTCGTGGTTTCTGCTGCTGATCATCAGCTACACGCTGGTCAGTCTGATCAACCGGCCGAGGGAGATGGACGCTGGCGACAGCGCTCTGTTGCGGGAGCGCCAGAAGCAAGCGGCATAGCGCACTGCCGTAGGGTGGGCAAAGGCGCTGGCACGGTGGTTAGGCTGGGGACGATGTGGCGCGCCGTGCCCACCGAGTGTCGCGGCAGGCACCTGATGGTGGGCACGCGCTGCGCGCTTTGCCCACCCTACGGCGGCGCGGCTGATCTACTTCTTCTTCGCCCCGACGCGCTCCAGCGACTTGATCTGAAGCGGCGGGCGGCCGGATTTTTCGGCGATGTCGCGGTCCTGCTCCATGATGAAGCCGCGGGCGGGCTCGTCGCCGTCGAGGCCGCCGAGCAGCTCGGCCGGGACGCGGCGGTTGGAGCGCTGCGAGCCGTCCTCGTAGGTCACGTTGAAGAAGGCGAATTCGCCTTTGGGATTGGAGCCGGGTTTTTTCGCCATGGATGGCGCTTTACGGCGGCGGGGCCGGTCCGGTCAATGCCAGAAAATGCTTATCCGCTGCCCGAATTTGACTTTTTTGTCATATGGTTTTCGCGGAATCGGCGGGGCAGCCAGAGCGATCACGGACCGGCCGGCGGGATCCCGAAACTCCTCGATTTTGCCGGATGAAAGTGCGTTCATCGTGGACGTCTCACCCCGCCGCGAATGCAGCCCATGTCGATGCCCCAACTCACCATCTGGTACAACACGCGCTGCCCGGTCTGCGACGCCGGCATCGACTGGCAGCGCAACAAGCTCCTGGCGCTGGTGAAGTCGGGGCGGGTCGCGTTCAAGGACATCAACGAGGAGCCGCAGGCGCTGGCTGAGTTCGGTGTCGACGTCGACGACGTCCGCCGCCGCCTGCACGCCACCGACGAGGAGGGGCAGCTGATCACCGGCGCCGACGTGGCGCTCTTGCTGTGGGCGCTGACGCCGGGCGAGGGCTGGCTGGCGACGTTGTTCGGCAACCGCCTGGTGCGCCCGCTGACGCGCTTCGGCTATGACCGGTTTGCCGATGTGCTGTTCGCCTGGAACAAGCGCAGGGGGCATTGGTGAGGCGACGATTGAGAGGATCTCGCGCCGAGCTCAGCTTTTCACCTCTCCCCGCAAGCGGGGCGAGGGAGCGCACCGTCTGTGCAGCAACAGTTCGACTCTAACGCCGCCGCACCTTGACCTGGGCATGCACCCGGGTGCCGCCGCTCGGACCGTCCTCATCATCACTGCGGCCGAGCGCCATGATGGCGGTGCCCATCGCGGTCGAGCCGAAGGTGACGAAGAACGAGCCGAGCAAGAGGCCGATGGCGACGCCGGGCGAGTGGTCGGCGAAGATCAGGTGACGCAGGCCCCAGGGATCGAGCAGCAGCAATCCGCCGACCAGCACCACGGCCATGCCGAGGCCGAGCGCGAGGTTGATCGCGAGCAGGCGGAACAGAGGGATCTGGAGCAATCGGCGCTGGCGTTGATTGTGCTGCATCGGCGATCTCCCGATGGGATCGTGAACGACAATGATATCGTAGCATCGACGGCGGCAGGCTCAAGGCCCGAGCCGCCTGGGGCGGACATGGCTGTGTCGCGGCGAGGGCGCGTCGTTTCGGGACAGGCAGGCTGACCTCGTCGGGATACGAGCCGTGATCTCACCTCATGCCGTCAATCCGGGACGCTCGCGCCAGCGAGCGAACCCGGAATCTCGAGCTTGGTATGCAGATGCGTTCCTCAGCTCCGGATTCCGGGTTCGCTCTCTCCGCAGCAAATCAGCTTTGCTGATTTGCTGCGGAGAGAGCGCCCCGGAATGACGGAACAAGGCGCCATGCTCAACACCACAGACTCAAATCGACGGCCGTCTCTGTCGCGTAGCCTCGGCCCACCGCAGCCCTCACGCCGCCTCGCCCTCCGCCACGCCATGCTGCCTGGCGATCACGCTCTGCCAGACGCTGGCGATGGCACGTTGCGTCTCCGGCGCGATCAGGCAGTGGCCCTCATTGTCGAAGCCGCAGAAGCGCACCGAGGGATCGTGCCTCACCTCGATCAGCGCCTTGTTGATCATCTCCAGCGACGCCATCACCTGGCCGATGTTCTGCAGCCGCGTGTGATGCAGGATGTCGATCAGGCGGAACATCATGATCGGCGGCTGGCCCATCGCAATGCCCGGCCGGCCGAACTCGAAGAACACGTTCACCGCCGGCAGCGCGCTCTGGATCTGCGCCAGGACCTTCGCCGCATCCTCGACGCTGCAGGCGACGAGATGCGTGCTCTGGGCGGGGAGGGCAGGCGTCGGCGGCGCCTCCGGGCCGAGCCCGAGGCCCGACAGCACCTGATGCTCGATCCAGCGCCGCACCTCCGGTGGCGCCGAGCGGATCTGGTCGGCAGATAGCGTAATCCCGATCATGGCGTCGTCTCCATTTCGGCCGTGGAGCCTAGGGAGTCATGATGGCGCGGTGTTGACGAGGATCAAGCGGGGGTGATGGAAGCTGCAGGCAGGGGGTGATCATGCATCTTGCCGCGTGCGCAGTGTACACCTCCCCGCTTGCGGGGAGGTCGCATCGCATCGGAAGATGCAATGCGGGTGGGGGATTTCCCTCCGCGTGCACCGCCGTTGCGGCTGCCCCACCCCAACCCTCCCCCGCAGGCGGGAGAGGGAGCGCACCGGCTCCGTGATCGGCGCTTTGCGGCACGCCGCCGCAGTTTTGACGCGAGCATTTCGCCCGTGCCATGATCGCGCTGCACTTGGAATCACGAAGCTCTGAACTGACGAAGGATCCCGCATGCTCTTGCGTCGTCTTGCCGTGCTGCTCGCGGCCTCGTTCTCGGCCCTCTCAGCGGCAAGCACCGCGCAGGCGGCGCGCTGCGGCGGCGACTTCAATACCTTCATCGCGGGCGTCTCGGCGGAGGCGCAGAGCGCCGGCGTCTCGGGCGGCACGATCAGCCAGGCGCTGTCGGGCGTGACGCTCGATCCGGCCGTGCTCGCCTTCGACCGCCGCCAGCGCTACACCTTCAACAAGAGCTTCGAGCAGTACGTCTCGACCCGCGTCGGCGCGGGCCGCATCAATGGGGGCCGCGCCATGCTGCAACGGCACGCGGCGCTGCTGTCGCGCATCGAGCAGCAATATGGCGTGCCGCGCCAGATCCTGGTCGCGATCTGGGGGCTGGAGACTGATTTCGGCAAGGGTGACATGGGCAAGCTGCCGGTGATCCGCACGCTCGCGACCTTGGCGCATGACTGCCGCCGCACCGAATTGTTCCAGGGCGAGTTGCTGGCGGCGCTGAAGATCGTCCAGCGCGGCGATCTCACTCTGCGCGACCTCGTCGGCGCGTTCGCCGGCGAGATCGGGCAGACCCAGTTCCTGCCGTCGTCCTACATCAAATACGGCGTCGATTTCGATGGCGACGGCCGCGTCGATCTGCGCCACTCCACCGCCGACGTGCTGGCCTCGACCGCCAACCTGCTGCACAGCAACGGCTTCAAGATGGGCGCGCCCTATGACGAGGGCTCGGCGAATTTCGAGGCGATGCGCGAGTGGAACAGGGCGGTGATCTACCGCAAGACCATCGGCTACTATGCCGATCAGTTGATCGGGCGGTAGCGCTATCCGTCGCTCGCCCCTTGCTCTCAGGTCCCGTGCATGCGCGGTGAGTGACGAGGATCGCTTCAGAGGAGACGGGTCTTGTCGCAATCGTCGCCCCGACCGTTCGCCGCGTTCGATGCCCAGGTCCAGCGCCAGAGCGGGCTGCGCGCTGCGATCACCTCGGCGTATCGCCGCGCCGAGCCGGAATGCATCGCCCCGCTGCTCGATCTCGCCGCGCTGCCGGAGGCAGCGTCGGCGCGGGCTGCCGGTCTGGCGCGGGATCTCGTGCTGCGTCTGCGCGGCAAGGCGCAATCCGGCGGCGTCGAGGCACTGATCCACGAATATTCGCTGTCGAGCCAGGAGGGCGTGGCGCTGATGTGCCTGGCCGAGGCGCTGCTGCGGATTCCGGACACCGCGACGCGCGATGCGTTGATCCGCGACAAGATCGCGACCGGCGACTGGCGCGCCCATATCGGGCACAGCCCGTCGCTGCTGGTGAACGCCGCGACCTGGGGCCTCATCGTCACCGGCACGCTGACGGCCGCTGCCAGCGAGGACAGCCTGGCCTCGGCGCTGACGCGGCTCATCGCCCGCGGCGGCGAGCCGATCATCCGCAAGGCCGTGACGCTCGCCATGCGCCTGTTGGGCGAACAGTTCGTCGCGGGGCAGACCATCGACGAGGCGCTGTCCAACGGCCGGCCGTGGGAAGCGCAGGGCTTCCGCTACTCCTATGACATGCTCGGGGAGGCGGCGACGACGGCGGACGACGCCGCGCGTTACTTCGCGGCCTACGAGACGGCGATCCATGCGATCGGGCGGCACTCGGCCGGTGCCGGCATCTACGAAGGGCCGGGCATCTCGATCAAGCTCTCGGCGCTGCATCCGCGCTATGTCAGCATCAAGCGCGACCGCGTCATGGGCGAGCTGCTGCCGCGGCTGAAGCAGCTGGTGCTGCTCGCGCGGCGCTACGACATCGGCCTCAACATCGACGCCGAGGAAGCTGACCGTCTCGATTTGTCGCTCGATCTGCTCGAGGCGTTCTGCCGCGATCCGGACCTCGCCGGTTGGAACGGCATCGGCTTCGTCATCCAGGCCTATCAGAAGCGCTGCGCCTTCGTCGTCGATTGGCTCATCGACCTCGCGCGGCGCTCGCAGCGCCGGCTGATGGTGCGCCTCGTCAAGGGCGCCTATTGGGACAGCGAGATCAAGCGCGCCCAGGTCGATGGCCTGGAGGACTTCCCGGTCTTCACCCGCAAGAGCCATACCGACGTGTCGTACCTCGCCTGCGCCCGCAAGCTGTTGCGCGCGCCGGACGCCGTGTTCCCACAGTTCGCGACGCATAATGCGCGAACCCTGGCATCGATCGTCGAGATGGCCGGCCCCACCTACGAGCGCGGCCAGTACGAATTCCAGTGCCTGCACGGCATGGGCGAGCCGCTCTATGAGGAGGTCGTCGGGCCGGCACGGCTCGGCCGCCCGTGCCGCATCTACGCCCCGGTCGGCTCGCATGAGACGCTGCTGGCCTATCTGGTGCGCCGGCTGCTGGAGAACGGCGCCAACACCTCCTTCGTCAACCGCATCGCCGATCCCGCCGTCTCCGTCGACGATCTGATCGCAGATCCGGTCGCTGTCGTTCGCAATTCGGAACGTCCGGGCGCAGCCCACGACAAGATCAGGCGTCCGCCCGACCTGTTCGGCCCGGGCCGCGTGAACTCGGCCGGCTTCGATCTCTCCGATCAGCGCGCGCTGGCGCGTCTCGGCGAAGGCCTGGTCACGAGCGCGAGCCTCGATTGGACGGCTGCGGCGCCCGGAGCGACCACCAGCGAAGGCGCGCGCCGCATTCGCAATCCCGCCGATCGCCGTGACGTCGTCGGCGCGGTCAGGGATGCCGCGCCTGCCGAGATCGAGGCGGCGCTGTCGCGTGCGGCGAAGGCCGCGCCGGCCTGGGCCGCGACCAGCCCGCGCGCGCGCGCCGCATGCCTGCGTGCCGCGGCCGAGGCGATGGAGGCGCGTCGTCTCGTCCTCATCGGCTTGATCGTCCGCGAGGCCGGCAAGACCTTTGCGAACGCCGTCGGCGAGGTGCGCGAAGCCGTCGATTTCCTGCGCTATTATGCAAGCGAGATCGAAGCGCTGCCCGACGGCGACATTCCCAGGCCGCTCGGCCCCGTGGTCTGCATCAGCCCGTGGAATTTTCCGCTCGCGATCTTCACCGGCCAGGTCGCAGCCGCACTCGCGGCCGGCAATCCGGTGCTGGCGAAACCTGCCGAGGAGACGCCGCTGATCGCCGCCCAGGCGGTGCGCATCATCCATGAGGCGGGCGTGCCGGCGGATGTCCTGCAATTGCTGCCGGGCGACGGCCGCGTCGGCGCCGCGCTGGTCGGCGATCACAGCGTGCAGGGCGTGATGTTCACGGGATCGACCGACGTCGCGCGGCTGATCCAGAAACAGCTTGCCGAGCGCCTCACCGTCCATGGACAGCCCGTGCCGCTGATCGCCGAGACCGGCGGCCAAAACGCGCTGATCGTGGATTCCTCGGCGCTCGCAGAGCAGGTTGTCGGCGATGTCATCGCTTCCGCCTTCGACTCCGCTGGCCAGCGCTGTTCGGCGCTGCGCATCCTGTGCCTGCAGGACGACGTCGCCGACCGCATCCTGTCGATGCTGCGTGGCGCCATGGCCGAGCTCGAGCTCGGCGATCCGAGCCTGCTGTCCGTCGACGTCGGGCCGGTGATTTCCGACGAGGCACGCGACACCATTTCCGCTCACGTCGCGTCGATGCGCGCCCGCGGTCATGCGGTGGACGAGCTGCCGCTGCCGCCGCAGGCGGCGCACGGGACCTTCGTTGCGCCGACCATCATCGAGATCGCCAACATCTTCGATGTCGAGCGCGAGGTGTTCGGCCCCGTCCTCCACGTGCTGCGCTACCGTCGCGAGCAGCTCGCTGACCTCATCGACGCGATCAATCTCACCGGCTATGGCCTGACCTTCGGCATCCACTCGCGGATCACGGAGACAATTGCGCGGGCGTCGGGCCGCAGCGCGGCGGGCAACATCTACGTCAACCGCAACGTCATCGGCGCGGTGGTCGGCGTGCAGCCATTCGGCGGCTCCGGCCTGTCGGGGACCGGGCCGAAGGCCGGCGGTCCGCTGTATCTGCGCCGGCTGTTCGCGATGCCGCCGCGCCAGCGGCTCATGGCGTCGCAGTCTGACGCGGTCTTGCGCTCTTACCTCGACGGGTTGCGCGCCAGCGGACATGCCGAGGCGGCGCTGGCGTGCGAGGCGCATGGGCCCCAGGTGCTGGCCGGCCTCGAGATCGAGTTGCCAGGACCCGTCGGCGAACAGAACATCTATCGCATCACCGCGCGCGGCGTCGTCGCTGCACTGGCGAGAAGCGAGCAGGCGTTGCTGGTCCAGATCGGCGTCATTCTGATGACCGGAAACGACGCGTTCGTCGAACGCGCCAGCCCTGCTTGTGCCGTGTTGGGACCGCTCACCAGCCGGCTGCGCGGCCGCCTGCGGATCGTCGACAGCTGGCGGGCTCTCCGCGATCTGCAGGCCGTGCTTTCCGACGGCGAGGCGGATGAATTGATCGCGCTCGGCCGCGACCTCGCCACGCGCCCCGGACCGATCGTCCCGCTCGTCACGCCGCGCGCCAGCGACGGCTGCTACGATCTCGACCGGCTGGTCACCGAGGTCAGTCTCTCCACCAACACCGCGGCCGCCGGCGGCAATGCCAGCCTGATGTCGATCGGCTGAGAAGACAGGTATTCCGTCCCGAGCTGGCTCGAGGCCGCAGGACAGGATAGGGGAGAACACCGTCATCGTCGGCCCGCTCCGCCCGCTGACGCACGCTTCGCTCCGATCGAGGACATCCGATGTCGACCATCCTGTTCAAGAATGCCGCTCTGCTCGACCCGCTGCAGCCGGAGCTGCGCGAAGGCCATCACGTGCTGGTCGAGGACCATCTGATCAAGGAGGTGTCTGACAAGCCGCTGCAGACCAGCGTCGACCAGACCATCGATCTCCAAGGCAAGACGCTGATGCCGGGGCTGATCGACCTGCACGTCCATGCGATCGCGGTCGAGCTCAATCTCGCCCAGCAAGTGCAGATGCCGAACGTGCTGGTCACCCTGCGCTCGGCGCTGCTGCTGAAGGGCATGCTGCGGCGGGGTTTTACCACGGTGCGTGATGCCGGCGGCGCGGGCTATCCGTTGAAGCAGGCGGTCGACACCGGCCTCACCGAAGGCCCGCGGCTGTTCGTCTCCGGCCGGGCGCTCAGCCAGACCGGCGGCCATGGCGACATGCGGGCGCGCACGGATTTCCTGTCCGACAACGCGCCCTGTCCCTGCTGCGTGCGCGTCGGTGCGTTGGCCCGGGTGGCCGATGGCGTCGATGCGGTGCGCAAGGCGGTGCGCGAGGAACTGCAGATGGGCGCCGACCAGATCAAGATCATGGCGTCCGGCGGCGTGGCGTCGCCGACCGATCCTGTCGGTGCGTTCGGCTACTCGGAGGACGAGATCCGCGCCATCGTCGCCGAGGCCCGCGCGCGGCAGACCTACGTCCTTGCGCATGCCTACACGGCGGAAGCCATCGCCCGCGCCGTCCATTGCGGCGTGCGCACCATCGAGCATGGCAATCTGGTCGACCTTCCGACCGCGCGCCTGATGGCCGAGAAGGGCGTCTATGTCATCCCGACGCTCGTCACCTATGAGGCGCTCGCCAACGAAGGCGCGCAGTATGGCTTGCCGCCGGAGAGCGTCGCCAAGATCGCCGATGTCCGCGATGCCGGTCTGCGCTCGCTCGGCATCTACCGCGACGCCGGCGTCAAGATGGGCTTCGGCAGCGATCTCCTGGGGCCGTCCCAGCGCCTGCAGAGCGATGAATTCCGGATCCGCGCCGAGATCCTCGGGCCCCGCGAGGTCATTGCCAGCGCGACCGTGATCGGCGCCGAGGTGCTCGGCATGGAAGGCAAGCTCGGCCGGATCGTGCCCGGCGCCTTCGCCGACCTGCTCGTGGTCGCGGGCAATCCGCTGCGCGACGTCTCGTGTCTGCTCGGCCAGGGCGATCACATTCCGCTGGTGATGAAGGCCGGCAAGGTGCACATCGACCGGCTGAACGCCTGAGGCAGTTCGGCGCCGAAATCCATCGGGCCAGTGGTCGACAGTCCTGGCGTCTGTGCGCGCTGTCATGCGGGACGTCCATCGTCTCTGCGCCGCCTCGACGCTGGGGGCGCCGACATCTGCGGCGGGGTGTTTCTGAGAACGCAATCACTCGGCCTCGCGGCGCTCCGTGCGTCCGAGTTGTGCGGGTCGTTTCGCCCTCATCGACGAAGAGGGCGCAGGGAATGCCGGGAGCTGGCCGCCCCCATGGCCCGCCTGCGAAAAAAATGCAGGCGGCAGGTACCACAGGTTCAGCCGAGACATCCCGGCATTCCCCGCGCGATGGTTGGGCGGCTTATACGTCCTCTCCCCGGGGACCGGCTGTCTTGCCCCCGTCACGGACGGATCATCATCCCCGTCCGCTTGGCCTCAGCACCGGGAGGCCAGGACCCTACGATTTCGCCGGCGCATCGGGCTCGTTCGTCCGCACGATTGCTCGCGCTGCGATCCAATGCACCCACCGCATCCCGCACCCACGTCTCGTGACGATCGCGAAGCGCCCCTCATGGCGGGACGGGATGCGCATAGTCAATCATGTTTTTCTGAAAAACGAAAGTAGAATATTTTCCGTGGGGAGGACTGGACAAGGGTGATGTGCTTGAGGCGGTGAGCAAAATCAGATTTTGGGCGCATCGCATCAGAGGTTGACTTGTCGGTCGTGCGCGCCTGGCTCCGGGCCCGCACGAGTCTCGAGAAGCATATCCGCTCAAGCCCAGCAGGCCGACGTCTTTGGCGGCGTCCGGAAGGTCCGAGAAGGGCGAATTGCGGACGTGACAGGGCCGCCGGACCGTACCCTGAATAGCCCCGGAGGCTGCCGACTTGCGGCGCTGCATCAAGTCGGCAACTATCCGAGGTACACCGGCCGTGACGCTAGCTCGTTCGGGACGGCAGCAAGTGACCCAAAGCGGACCTGCCGACAAGGTCCTGCGGCCTCCGGCCGTCTAGCTCTTTTTAACAAAATGACAATACTGGTTGGCAGCACAGAAGGTAGGCGGAAAGCGTGACTTAGCAGTTGGGTGATCTATGTCTCATCAGACGGAGGAACCATATGATGCGCAGATGTGGACGTATCGACAGCATCTCCGCAGCTTGAACCGCCGGCTGGCCGAGGAGTACGCTCTCCAGAACGGTCATCTTATGGTTTCTGCCATCGAGGCGTTGGCTCAGGCTGCGCCAGTTACTCTTGCGATAGCCCAGTTGCACGATGCAATTCGTCGGTCGTCTGCGAAAAATTTCTGGCCCATCATCCGCAAAACGAAGGGAGTGCTATTCGTTCGATCGTCTGACGCCGGGCAGGATTGCCCATCGCCTTGGCGGCGCACACACTCCGGTAACATGCGCTACGAGCTTCCAGGCCATCTGCTTTTTTCGCCGTGGCCTCCGAACGTTCGTCGTAGGGTCCGAAACCGCACAATCCAGCTTCAACAGGTGATCCACAATCTAACAATGCCTAATACAAGCGACTTCCTTTTCGGAATTTTTGCAGGTTCGATCCGGCGTACGACGTGGCAAGCCGCTAGGCTTGTTGAGGAGATAAAGGCGCTGCAGGGGATTGCGATGCCTGACAGCATTGCGGCTCTGGATCGATGGTCAGACGCGTCGTCGTCCGGCTGGAACATTACTTTGCGTATTTCGCGGGGAGTACTTGTTTATCGCAACGGGGCGGACCGTTGCGAGATCGAAATTCCTGCCGCGCTTTCCAGTCCTCTCCGTGTCCCCTCGGGTCCTGGCATCTCGTTAGAAAAGCATTGTGTCCGAGCCGGTGGGCGATCTTACGATCCTTGAGCAATGGTCCGCCACTGGCCCATGGCTGCCGACTTACGGCGCTGCGGCAAGTCGCCTGTTATCTGGGGTACACCGGCCATAGCGCCACCCCATTTCGGAGGACAGCCCATGGCCCGGCAGAGAAAGGCCGTCAGGGCTTTGCCACGTCGGTTATTCGAGGTTGTGCAGAAGAGATCTACTCGGCATGAGAATTTCAGTCTTTGACCCGAAGCGGACGCCGGACGCTTGTGATTTATGGAGCAACCTTGTTGGTGTCGACTGCCTCCCGAATGGCCTTGCGCACGTCTATGAGTAAAAGGTTCTCGGCTTCGTGCGGCTTCTCGGCTTGACCAACAAATGGCATTTTGGGCAAGACAACGGTAAGGGCACGTACGATGGCCGTTTGCTCTTTCTCGTAAATTTCGAGGTCAGGCTCCGCGATTGCGGCCATTTTCTTCATTATCTCCCAGACACCGGGAGAGTAACTCTCTAAGGCCGTGATAGCTTCGAGGATTTGTTCGTCTGTATAGAACGTACCCACGGAATTCCCTTGCCTAGCTATTGCCGGCCCGCACCCTAGCCGCCTAACCGATAACAGAAGGTATTGCGACCCAGAACGGGATTGCAACCCGGATGTCAGCTTCTGGCCCATGGCTGCCGACCTTCGATGTCCGCGCTGACGGTCGCGACCGGAGGTAACCCGGACAGAGTGATCCAGCCCGGTTCGATCGTGAATACCAGCAGCCCTCCACGTCCGTAATGGGCTGAATGCGGACGCACGTAACTCGGTCGCTAAGATCTGCAGTCAGCCAGTGGACAAGCTCGTCAACACGGGTCGGAAGTTAATCTCCTTGATCCGGCCCGCACGGTGAAGCGTCGAGCAGCCACGTGCGGCGAACGTCGCGGACGTCTAACGCCCAAGATCAGCTCGCCGCGACATCTCCGCGGGCGTGCACGCCGCGCGCAAACCGGCCGAAGCGCAGCGCCAGCGTCGGCAGCACCAGCAGGTTGAGCGCCATCGAGGTCAGGAGTCCGCCGAGGATGACCACGGCCATCGGTCCCTCGATCTCGCGGCCCGGCTCGCCGGCGCCGAGCGCGAGCGGCAGCAGGCCGAGGCCGGTCACCAGCGAGGTCATCAGGATCGGCACCAGGCGGTCGGCGGCCCCAGTGATCGCGGTCTCCAGATTCCAGGCGCGGCCTTCGACGACGACCAGATGCTCGTAATGCGAGATCATCAGGATCGAGTTGCGCAGCGCAATCCCGAACAGCGTCACGAAGCCGACCATCGAGCCCAGCGACAGCACGCCGCCGGTCAATGCGACGGCGATGACGCCGCCGACGAAGGCGAACGGCAGGTTGATCAGCACCAGCACCAGGTTGCGCCAGTGCCCGGTGACGAAGGACAGCAGCAGCACGATGCCGATCGCCGCCAGCAGCGAATTCACCAGCAGGTCGCGCCGCGACTTGGCCTGCGCCTCGGCCGCGCCGGTGAACTCGACATGCGCGCCCGGCGGCAGTTTGACCTCCTTGGCGATCTTCCGTTTGGCCGCGGCCACGAAGGATTCGAGATCGCGCTCGGCGACATTGGCGGTCACGGTCTGAACGCGCTGCCCATTGCGATGAAGCACGACGTAGCGCCCCGCGGTGCCGTAGATGTCCGCGACCTGCTTCAGGAGAATGTAAGCGCCGCTCGGCGTGCGGATCGGCATGCTGCCGATCTCGGTCGGGCGGGCGCTCGCATCGGGGTCGAGCTTGACGATGACGTTGAAGACCACGTTGCCTTCATAGGCCTGTCCGACGACGTCGCCCTGATAGGCGGTGCGGATCAATTCCAGCACCTCCACCGCATCCAGGCCCCAGGATTGCAGGTCGGTCGGGCGCAGGGTCACGTTGACCTGCGGCATGCCTGGCGGCGACTGCTGCTGGATGTCGATCGCGCCCCAGACCTCGCCGAGCTCGCGCGCGATGTCGCGCGCCGCACGCTCGAGATCGTCGAGATCGGGGCCGAACACGTTGATGACCACGGCGGCGTTGAAGCCGGACAGGGTCTCCTCGATGCGCTCGGTCAGGTAGGTCTTGATCGACAGGTTGATACCGGCGAAGTTGGCGAGCGCGGCGCGGATGCGCTGTTGCGCCAGCTCCTGCTGTTCGCCGGACAGGCCCGGCTTCAGGTCGACCTCGATCTCGCTCGAATGCGTGCCCGCGGTATCGACGCCGGCTTCGGCGCGGCCGGCATGCTGCGCCACGCTGCGGACCTCCGGCACGCCCTGCAGGGCCTCGGCGATCAGCGTGCCCAGCCGCAGCGATTCGTCGAGTGAGGTGCCTGGCAGCGTCGAGACGTGGAGGATCAGGTGGCCTTCCTTCAGGTCGGGCAGGAAGGTGCCGCCGAAGAACGGCACCAGGCTTGCGCCGGCGGCGGTCACCAGCACGGCCGTCGCCATGACCGATTTGGGAAAGCGGCCGAGCTGCCGCAACAGCGTCTCGTAGGAGCCGCGCGACCAGCGCACCAGTGGCGGCTCGCGTTCCTCGCGCGGCTTCCGGCCGGCCAGCAGCAGCATCGATAGCGCCGGTGTGACCGTCAGCGCGACGATCAGCGAGGCCACCACGGCGAGGATGTAGGCGATGCCGAGCGGCCCGAACAGCCGGCCGGCGAGGCCCGGCAGCGCAAGGATCGGCACGAACACCAGGAGCACGGCGAAAGTCGCATAGGCGACCGCGCTGCGTACCTCGAGCATGGCATCGTAGACCACGTGGGCTTCGCTGCGCGGCGACGGCAGGCCGCGGTTCTCGCGCAGCCGGCGGACCACGTTCTCGACGCCGATCACGGCATCATCGACGACCTCGCCGATCGCGATGGCGAGGCCGCCGAGGGTCATCGTGTCCAGGCTCTGTCCCATCCACTGCAGCGCCAGCACGGCCGATAACAGCGACAGCGGGATCGCGGTGCAACTGATGACGGAGGTGCGCCAGTCATAGAGGAACAGCAACAGCACGATGATGACCAGGGCGCCGCCGATCAGCAGCGCGTACAGCACGTTCTGCGTCGCTGCGTCGATGAAGGTCGCCGGACGAAACAGATCGGCGTGCAGCCTGACCTTCTCGCTGTCGAGCGCCGGGCGCAGCTCCCGCAGCGCGGCCTCGACGCGCGCCGCGACGTTGCGGGTGTTGGCGCCGAACTGCTGGCTGATCATCATCATGATGCCGGGCTGGCCGTTGATCAGCGCGCCCCCGATCGGCGGCTCCGGCGCGTTCACGACCGTCGCGACGTCGCCGAGCACCACGCTGGCGCCGCCCTGGTGCAGCAGGACCGTCCGGGCCAGCTGCTCGGGTGTGAGCGACTGGCCCTGTGTCTGCAGGATGACCCGTTGATTGGCGGTGTCGACGAAGCCGGCACCGCGCACGCCGGTAGCCTTGCGCGCGGCGGCGACGACGTCGTTCATGCCGACGCCGAAGCGGACAAGGTCGTCGGACCGCACCTGCACCTGCAGCGACCGGATGTCCCGGCCATAGGTCGTGACCTGCGCCACGCCCGCGACGGCCAGCAGCCGCCGGCTCACGGTCCAATCGGCGATCGTGCGCAGATCCATCAGCGAGCGCTGCTCGGAGGTCAGCCCGATCGCCAGCACGGTGCCGGCCGCCGGCACCAGCGGCGTCATCGATGGCGCCCGCACGCCCTGTGGCAGGCTGCCGGCAACGACCGCGAGCCGCTCGGTCACCAGTTGCCGCGCCCGGAACACCTCGGTGCCGGGCTGGAAAATGACCGAGATGACCGACAGGCCCTGGATCGACGACGACCTCATGCTCTCGACGCCCGCGAGACCGTTGATCGCGGTTTCGATCGGCTGCGTGACCAGCACCTCGACCTGTTCCGGACTGAGCCCGGGGGCCTCAGTCTGGATCGAGACCTGCGGCGGCGCGAATTCGGGAAAGACCGCATAATTCGCGCCGCCCAGCGAGAAGATGCCATACGCCAGAACAGTGCAGGCCAGCGCCAGCACGATGCCGCGGAAGCGGATGGCAAACGAGATCAGCGCCGCCTGGGGACCGGCTGCGGCGCCGCGAACGCCGTCAATCATCATCGCCGCCGCCGCGAAGCTCGCTCTTGGCCTCCTCCGACAACAGCACCTGCGCGCCGCGCAGGACGATCTCGGAGCCCGACGGAATGTCCTGCACGACATAGTCGTCGTCGGACACCGGCTGGTCGGTGCGGATCGGATGGCGCTTGAAGAGCTCGGGACCGGCGCGCAGATAAACCCACGAGCGGCCCTGCCATTGCACGATCGCCGTGTCCTCGACGAAGACGCCGTCGAACGACTTGCCCGAGGGCACGTAGGCGGTGGTGTTCATCCCCGGCAGCAGCCCGCTGTCGCCGGCGGCGACGAAGTAATAGCTCACGCCCTGGATGCGCGGATCCGTTCGCGGCGCAGCCGACAAATAGCGCAGATCGATGTTGGCGCTGCGGGTGGGCGCCTGCGCCAGCGCGCCGCGCGGCGGCCCGGCCAAGGTCACGCCGGGCGGCAGCGTGACCTGCACCAGCAGCTGCTCGCGTTCGATCAGTTGCACGACCTGCGGCGAACGCTCGATGATGCCCTTTCCGATGACGGCGCCCCACTCCTGCCGCGCCGTCGCCGTCAAGGTTTTCACTTGGGATTCCGCCGCGGCCAGGGAGGCTTGATCAGTCCGGAACGTGCCCTCCGCCGCTTCGGCGTCCTTCCGCGGCATCGCCGCCGACTGCACGAGGTCGCGGGCGCGCTCGAATGCGAGCCTCGCGACGTCGAGTTTCGCTTGCGCCGTCTGCAGCTGCGCCTGGGCATTGGCGTAGTTGTTGGTCAGGTCGGTCAGCCTGGCGACGTCCAGCACCGTGCCGTAGGCGCGAAACTGCTCGGGATGGGATTCCGCCGCCAGGACGGCGGTCTGGAGTCCGATCTGCTTCTGCTGCGTTGCGGAAAGCTTGACCGTTGCCGGCTCCCGGCCTGCTGCGCCGCCAGATTGCGCCTGCGCGCTCGACGACAGGGAAACCAGCGTGAACAGCATGGCACCGCATGCGGCCGCAGCTCTCGTCCGTTGCCTCACCATGCAGTCCCGGCCCATCGATCGGGGAAACGTCTGGACGACGTCGATGTCATTGCGACAACAGCTACTTCAGCTTCGAGGGTGTTTCAAGCAGCGCCGGCCGGGAGCCGCCGCATAGGACCCGGCGACATCCCCGGACTTCGTCGGGCCATCGCGCGCGTCCTGTCCGCGCCGCTTCCGTCGATGCGATCACGGTACCTGCGGAGGGAGCGACGCAGTGCAATGCACGCCGGCACCGATGCTTGTGGCGCCTGTCTCGCAAGCGAGCCGCATGCGCGGCAGGTAAGTGGCCGAACCTGGACTGTAGCCGCGCTGCGGCGGGGAGATCGGGCGTTCGGCATGCGTCCCGATATTTCTTCTTGAGCGTTAGAAGTATTCTTAGACACATTCCAGCGTATTCGTCCGCAACCCAAGCTTGTTGCCGGCCACACGCGCCGCGCTACACGAAAAGCCAAGACCAACAAACTTCTTACGCACGATTTTCCTCATCGAATGACCCGGGATTTTTTCCCGATTCTCCTACGGGAGCGAGAATCGTCACATTCATCTACCTGTCGGGTCATTGATGTGACCTCACTTCGCCATACGCCTCCGCAACGAGTCGGGAGTTCCGTCGACGTTGCAGCGAGGCAAGCTTGTCCACTCTGAACCCACTCTCCGATCGCCCGGCGCACCGTGATCACGCGCAGGGCCATCCTTGTCGGTCAGCCTCTCGCCGCGCTCGTGCCGACGTCGCGGCCGACTTCAGAGAAGGATCTGCGCGATGAGCCAGCTGGTGAATGTGCGGCCCAACGAGGCCGGCGCGGGCGATCGCAAGGCGCAGAACAGTGCAGCCGATCACGGCATGCGGCTGCTTGGTGCTATCGGCGCCGCGGCCCTGGAGCCGCAGTCGCCGACCGACGCCTGGGCGTTCTCGACGAGCGAAGCGCTCGGCACGGGATCGGCCGTCGAGCCGTTGCAGGACGTGCTCGGCAGTCTGACCGAGATCATTCGTGCCGAGGGCTCCCCGGCGGAGCGGCAGCCGGATCATCCATTCGCCGACGATCACGGCTTCACGCTCGACCAGGAGGAGCTGGCGGGTTTGCCGGGCGTGGTGCTCAATACCTTCGATGTCGACGGCCCGGTGTGGCTCGCCGTCGAGGCGCTCGCCGCGACGGAGTCGCCCGCCATCGACGACGATCTCAAAACCTGGGTCGAGCCGTCGTCCGACCCCGACCGTCGTCCATCGCAGCACGAGAGCATCCTGGTCACGGTCGACGAGATCGAGAAGAACCGCCTCACCTTTGCCCGCCACGCACGGCCCGAGGATTTTTCGCCGGCCCCGGCGCTGGGCGCCTGGACTGGACGGCTGCGCCTGGAGCAGCGCCCTGACCTCGTGCAGCGGATCGAGCGCTATATCAGCGGGCCATGGACCGTCTGGGCCGACACCGAGCGCATGCGCCGCCGTACCATGGCGATCCACCAGCAGCTGCGCGACATGGCCGCCGCGATCCGCGCCGATCAGGCGATGGAGGTCCTGTGGGGCATCGCGCTGTCATCGTGGCGGCAGGGCGGGCGCGAATTCGAGTTGCCGCTGTTCGAGCGCGCGGTCGAGATCGAGATCATCGCGCGTCCGGATGCCGAGGTCAGGGTCCGGCCGCGCTTCGTCGGCGCAACCGTCAATTTGAGGGCGCTCGATGCCGTGGCACCGGACGCGGCGCTTGCCGTGCGCGACAGGTCGGACCGCCTGGTCGAGGTGCTGGAGCAGCGCGCAGAGCTGTCGCCATTCACGCCGATCGGCCTCGATCAGATCCTGAGCGCCGCAGGCGTGCAATCCGGTCACAAGCCGTCGCGCAATCCTGTGCCTTCGGACGGCGCGCCGGCGATGGAGGCCGCGGAGGCCACGCTCACGTCGGGACGCTGGGCCATCTCCGCGCGGCGTCGGCCGGAGAGCCTCGCCCTGCGCGACATCGACTGCCTCAAGAACGCGATCGTGCATGCGCCGCAAAGCGAGTGCTGTCTGTCGGAAGCCGTGAGCGCGCTGCTGTCGCAGCCGGATGGACGAGGGCACGCCAATTTGCGCCGGCATCTGTCCAGTGTCGTCGGTGGCCCGATCGACCTTGCGCCTGCGCCCAAGCCTGCCGCCATCGAGCAGGGAGATCTGTTCTTCCCGTTGCCGGCGGTCGTGGAGGATGTCGAAATCGTGCGCGAGCTGTCCCGGTCGGATGGCCTGATGGTCCAGTCCGTCGCACGGGACGATCGGATCACGGCGCTCGCCAACGTCGTCTGCCATCACCTCGCGCTCGGCTCGCGCGTCCTCGTCGTGTCCAGGGACGAGGCTGCACTTTCCCTGCTGCATCAGAAGCTGCCGCCGGCCATTCGCGAGCTGACCGTCAGCTCGACGGGCTCCGACAAGGACGTGCTCAGGAAGGCCGAAGCCCTGGCCGGCCGGCTGCAATCGATCCTGGACGCGACCAATCTGCGCGACCATGTCGGTCAGATCGGCCGGCTCGAGCGCGACATCATCTCGAAGCGCACGCAGATCGCATCGCTGGACGACGAGATCGCCGAGATCGTCGGGCGCAATCTGCGGCTCGGCGGCGGCTTGCCGGAGCTGCCGTTCGATCTGTTCGATGCGCTGATCGGCGAGCAGGCCATTCATGCCTGGTTCACCGACCGGCCGAAGCGCCTGCTCGCGGCTACGGACCCGCTCGTCACGGCGGTCGACAAGGCGCGCGAAGCGCGGCTGCGGCTTGCCACTGATCTCAAGCATATCGATGACGAGTTGCCGGAGCTCGCGGCGCTTCCCGATACCGCCGCGATCCTGCGTCTGCACGCGGAGCTGCAGCACCAGGCAGGGCTGACGTCGGACGCAGGCCGCGACGAGGATCTCGCGCTCGACGCCATCGCGACCTTCGGGCTTGACGCAACCACCCGCCTGGCGGCCGACCTCGATGCGCTGGTAGCCGGCCATCGCGCCATCGCCGAGGAGACCTGGCTCGCGCGGCTGTCGCCGCTCGGTGCCGCAAAGGCTGACGCTCCCGCAGGTCTCGACAAGGTCGTGGGTTGGGCGCGTGATGCCTCGTTCCAACTGTCGCGGAGCGCCGAATTCGCAAGGCGCCAGGTGCAGGCGCCGGTCGAGGCGTTCACCAGGAAGGACGCGATCCGAGTGGTCGAGCGGCTTGCGGCCGGCGAGAAGCCGTTCGCGCGCTTCTCGCCCTCGCGCCGCGCGCTGAAGGCCGCCGTCGAAGCGATCACGGTGGACGGTGCCGCGCCGTCGAAGCCGGCGGACTGGCAATATGTCGGGCGCTTCCTGCTGTGGCGCCACGACCTGCATGCGTTGCGCGCGCGCTGGACGTCGATCGCGGCGCAGATCGATGCACCCGCGCTTCAATTGGAATCGGCGCGGACGTTCGATGACCTCGAGCACATCGTCAAGAGCGTCGAGGCCGCCATCGTGACGGCCGCGCTCGCCGTCCGCAACGTGGCCGATGCCTGCTGCAAGCTGTCGATGCCGGACGGCGAGGTCAGGGCGATGCTGGCGGATGCGCAGCGGCTGGCCGCGTTCGGCGCGGCGATCCGGACCGTCATGACGCGCGTATCGGGACCGCTGGTCGAGCTTGCGCGGCTGGGCGAATTGTTCGCCCGGGCGGGAGAGCTTGCCGTCTCCGTTCAGGATGACGTGCTGTCGCGGGTCGGTGACGCCGAGACGGAGCCCGAGGAGCTCGAGACGCGGTGGACAGGCATTCTCGCGACCATGGAGAAGATCCGCGAGGCCAGCGCGGACTACGAACTCGTCAGGACCGCCTGCCGGATGGCGACTGCAGCGGGCGCGCCGAGTCTGGCGCAGCGGCTGCGGTCCGCGCCGGCCGCGGGCGAGGCGAAGGATGCGGCGACGCTCGCGGAATGGGTGGCGGCCTGGAATTGGGCCGTGCTGATGCGGATCGAAAGTGCGGAGGAGCGGCAGCTGCTGCATGACCTCGCGGCTCAGCGCGCGCGGCTGGAGACGCGGTCGCTGGCCCTGTTCGAAGCGGTGATCGGCGCCCGCATGTCGCTGGGCATCGCGCAGAATGCGGGCGGCGCCGTCAGGCAAGCGGTGAAGCGGTTCAGGGACTCGATGCAGAAGATGGCGTCGGCCTGCTCCGGCCCGACCGCGCGCCGACTTCGGTTTGCCGCGCGCAGGTCTCTGGACGGCTGGCTCGAGGAGATTCCCTGTCACGTGATGCCGGCCTGGCGTGTCGCCGAGTTGCTGCCGGCCCGGATCGGCACCTTCGATCTTCTGGTCATCGACCACGCCTCCCGCTCCGATCTGCGCGAACTGACGGCGATGCTGCGGGCCCGCAAGGTTCTGATCAGCGACGAGCTTCACGACGACGGGGCCGTGGTCGAAGCCGGCCGCAACGATACTGTTGTCAAACGCACCGAGACGAACACGCAGCGCCGCGTTCCGCCGGCGCTGCGGCGGCTGCTGATGCCGGGTGCCTCGCTGCGCGATCTCGCCGAGATCCTCTTTCCCGATCGCAGGATCGAGCTGCGTGCGCGCCCTGCCGGCGTCGGGGCAGCCTCGGTCCCAGCTCCGCTGCTGCCCGCTGATACGTCCAGGCCGGCCGATGCACCGGCCGCCGAGCTGCCGCGGCCGGCCCGCGCGCCGGCGCCGAAGCAGCGGCCGCAGCCACGGCAGGTCATCACGACGCACTCGCTCGAAGAGGAGATCGCCACCGTCGCGAAATATCTGTCGATGGCCCGCCGCTCGGGGACGGACATCGTCACGGCTGCCGCGGCCAAGCCCAGCGCGCCCGCGATACCGCAGCGGGCCGAGAGCCGCGCGGCTGCGCCCAAGCCCTCGCCGGAGGTTCGCGTTCTGCGCCGGCGTCCGCCGCGCGAGCCGGCCGCGGACATGGTGACGCCGGTTGTGACTCCGGCTCCGCCCGAGCTTCCGGCCGTCGCGCAGCCGGCCACGGCCGAGCAGACCCAACCGCGCGCGGCCGCCGTCACTGAAGCGCCGGTCATTGTCGCCGATCGGTTTGCGGTGCCGCAGCGCCCTGCCGAAAAGAAGGTGGTCACGGCGGAGATCGAGGCGGAGTCCACGAGCGCCGCGCCGGCAGAGCCCGTGAAGCCTGGCGTCGTTGCGATACCCGCTGCGGCAGCGGCTTCTGCCACCACTGAGCCCGCCGCCGCTGCTGCGGCTCCAGCCTCTGCTGCGACTTCTGCAGCGCCGGCGACAGAGATCAAGATTCATCCCTCCCTCGTCGAGATGGCGTTCAAGTCGACGGAGAACGCCGCGGCACCACGCCGCCGTCGGCCGAGCCGGCGGGTGATGGCATTTGCCGCGGCCGGACTGCTTGCAGTCGTCGGTGCGGCGGTGTCCTGGGAGCGCGCGTCGGAATGGGTCCAGCTGTCCCTGAGCGGTGCCACGGCAGCGTCGGCTCTGCCGAGCGAACCGGGCGCCCATAAGGTCAATGCAGAGCGGATCACGCCGGAGGCCAAGCCGGTGGTTGTCGCCGCGGCCGAGGAGCATGCCACGGTCGGCATGAGCGTGCCGGTTAGCATACCGGCGCAGGCGTTCCTCTATCATGAGGATCCGCAGGATCCGAAGGGCAAGCGTTATCCGGGCAAGGTCACCTGGTCGATCGAGCAGAGCAAGGGGCCGCGACTCGATGCGGCGCCGGCGATCAAGGGTGAGATCGAGATCGAGAACGGCACCAAGGCCACGATCTCGCTGCGGCGGAACGCCGACATGGAGATGCCGGCGAGCCACGTCATGGAGCTCAAGTTCGACTGGCCGGATCAGTCGGTGAGCGGCCTCAACAGCCTGAGGGGCATCGGCCTGAAGGGCGAGGAGGCCGAGCGCGGGACGGCGCTGGTGATCCAGACCGCCAGGGTGACACCGAAATACTTCATGGTCGCGCTGTCTGCCAACGAGGTCGATACCAAGCGCAATTTGATGCTTCTCAAGGGCAAGCAGTGGTTCGACATTCCGATCGTCTACGAGGGCGGCAACCGGGCGCTGCTGTCGATCGAGAAGGGATCCGACGGCGACCGCGTGTTCAAGGACGTGTTCGCCAGCTGGGGTCAGTGACGGGGTTGGCGGGCATCACGAGCGAGGACAGCATGAGCGAGAGTTCAGCGTTGCAATGGCTGCGGGCTCCCAAGCTTGCCGAGGATGCGCTGCCGGAGGATTCCCGCGCGGTGGCCTGCCGGCGCTGCGGCCGTACGGTGCAGGTCTCGCTCAGCCCGATGCGTCCGCCGAGCTTCCTGCGCGTCGAGGATCAGGTCGAGTGTCCCGAGGTGCAGGAGCGCTGGACCGGCAAGAGCGAAGGCGGGCTGCTGCTGATGATGTGCGGCGCGCTCGAGCAGTCGCTCGACGCCGAATGGGAGATCGCAGAGCCGGAGAGTGCGGCTCGACGAGAACCTGCAGCTATCTCTCCGGTGCGTCCGCGCCCGTCGCTCGCGCCGGCGGCGTCCCTTCCGGACAGATGGGACGACGGCGGCGACGATGATCAGGAGGAGACGGGTGAGGGCGGCCGGCTGAAGGCCCTGTTCGCACCGGCTGCAGGAGCTCGCAAGAAGCTGATCCGTGGAGCGCTCGGCGTCGTGGTCCTCGGCATCGTCTTCCTCGGCGGCGTGCTGCTGCCGCTACGCGAGATCGGGCTGCTGATTCAGGCGCCGCCTGGGTCGGCCGGATCGTCGAGCTCGCAGCGGGAGGCGCAGTCTGCCGCGCCGCTGCCTTCGCCGCGCCGGATCCTGTTGGAAGCCGCCAGCGCGCCCCAGGACGCCTCGCGATCGCCGTCCAGCGCCTTCATCGCGCCGCGCCAGGCGGCTCCGCCCCTCGAGGCGACGCTGGCGCGATCATCCGACACCGCAGCCATCTCGCGGCCCGCGCCGGAAGCCGAGTCGAAGTTGCGCGTGCCTGAGCTGGTCGCGATCGCCGGCGGCAGTTTTGCGATGGGTGGCGACGACGAGTCCGAGCAGCCGGCGCATCAGGTCAGCGTGCGGCCGTTCTCGCTCGGCAAGTATCCCGTCACGATCGGCGAGTGGAGGCAGTGTGTCGCGGCGGCAAGCTGCGCCGACATCGCGACCGGTGCGGATGATCGTCCGGTCACCAACCTGAGCTACGACGACACCCAGGCCTATCTCGGCTGGCTGTCGAAGGCGACCGGCAAGTCGTTCCGGCTGCCGACCGAGGCCGAGTGGGAATACGCCGCGCGCGGCGGCCAGCGCACCCGCTATTGGTGGGGCGATCGCATGCGCCCGGGCATGGCCAGTTGCAGGGGGTGCAACGGCGCCGGCGAGGCCGAGACGGATCAGCCGCCGAAAATCGGCAGCGTCCAGGCCAATCCTTACGGCCTGTTCGACATGGGCGGCGGCGTCGGCCAGTGGGTCGCCGACAATTGGCACAAGAACTACAAGGGCGCGCCGGCGGACGGATCGGCCTGGCTCGAGGAGAGCAGCTATGCCCGCGTCATCCGCTCGGGATCGTGGAAGAACGGCGCCGCCGATGCGCGGGCCGGCAGCCGCGACCGCTATGACGGCCGCATCCGGCATCCGACCCTGGGTTTCCGCGTCGCGCTCTCACCATAGGGGATTTGCATGCTGCCGAGGTCTGCGCGACTCTGCCTCATCCTGACCGCATCGCTCGTGCTCGCGCCGTCATTGGCGCCGGCCAAGGGAACGAAGGCTGCGAAGGATGCCCGCGTCTATTTCATCTCCCCTGCGGACGGGGAGACGGTGACCGGGCCAGTCATCGCTCGCTTCGGACTTCGCAACATGGGCGTTACCCATGCGGGTGACGATTTCGCCGGCAGTGGCCATCATCATCTTCTGGTCGACGTCGACGAGACGATGCAGGCCGGCGAGGAGATTCCGCGTGACAAGAAACACGTTCATTACGCAGCGGGGGAGACGGAGGCGCGGATCGAATTGTCGCCCGGCAAGCACACGCTGCAGCTCGTGCTGGGCGACACCAGGCATCTCAACTTCGATCCGCCGGTGATCTCCGAGAAGATCATGATCACGGTGAGCAAGCCGAACGGAGGCGAGCAGGAGGCGCGTGCGACGCGCAGCGCCAGCGCCCGAAATAGACCGCAGATCCGATCCGTACCAGCCGAGCCGCCGGCCCAGCCCGAGCCGCCGCCGGAGACGACGAAGTCGCCCGAGAGCTCCGACTTCATCAGCCGCGTCTTCTCCGGGACGAAGTGACGATCTCTCCATTCCCGGTGGCCGAGCGCGTTGATGTGCGTCGGCTTACGCGCGACCGTGGGACGCAAGCTCGGTCGCTCCTTGTGGAACCATCGCCGAGGGCGGCGCTTGTCGCTCCATAGCGGCAAGGGCGATCCATCATCATCCTGCCTGCCGCAGCGATGGAATGAAGCATGTCGAAATTCGCGCCAAGGCTCGCGAGGCGTGCCGACGTCGCGGTCCGCAGCGGCGGCGAGAGCAAGGGCAGCTCACCCGGCCGTGGCCGCTCGTCCGGGCGCGATTCCATGGCAGATCCCGACGCGAGCTGGGACGTCGTTGCCGAGGCATCCGACAAGTCGTTTCCCTGCAGCGATCCGCCATCCTGGCCGGTGGTCCGTGTCGGCAAGGGCATCGCCCGCGCCTGAGATCAGGATCGCTTCTTCGGTATACCGCTGTTCGCACGCATGTGCGCTTGACGGTTGGTAGATGCGTGCGCACAGCCGCATTGTCATCGTCCGGTACCGATATCGCTCCGGTCGAGTGAACGATCGCAGCGCTCAGAATATTTTTTTCTGAGGCTTAAGGTCGCAGCCGTGTAGCTGTCTGTTCCTTTCTCGCCTCACCCTGGTCACAGCCGCAATCGGGCAGGAGTGTGGTCCCGCACGCATCGCCAGTGACGCCTTATGCGCGAGGAAGGCGCGTGCGCCTCGCGCCAGTGCTGCTACATCCTTGCGAATCAATATCAGTTGCAACGTACGGGGAACTACGCACGTTGCCGATTCCGGAAAAAGATCAGCAGCCTGCCGACACGGTTCGATCCTGACTGGAACGTATATGAGTTCGCATCTCAGCGACATTGCGGCCGGATGCGGATTGTTTCGAGCCGCGCATGCGTGTTCGAGGCCGTCCGCCGCGGAATGCGATGTCCAAGTTTCGTTGAAATCTCCCTCCCCTTTGTAGCCCGCGCATCGAGCGCTGTTGGCGCCGATGGCGCAGTCTTCGAGGAGGGATTTGATAATGAAGGTCATCAAGATAATGGTTGTGGCATTGGCGGCGGGTCTTGCGTCGGGCTCCGCTGCGCTCGCCGACGGCTACAAGGATTGCACCAAGCTCGACAAGGCGTCGTGGAAGACGACGGCCGAGGCCGAAGCGAAGGCGAAGGCTGCCGGCTACGAGGTCCGCCAGACCAAGATCGAGGGCACCTGCTACGAGGTCTACGGCGTCAAGGGCGGCAAGCTCTATGAGCTGTTCTACAGCCCCGAGGACCTCGCACTGAAGCATACGAAGGCGAAGTGATCTGATGGTCATGCGTGACGCAGGCCGGGCGCAGCGGAGCGTCTCCTCCGAGACGCCGGCGAACTCAAGTTCGGGGACCGTGGCGGTCTGGGATTTTCCGCTGCGCGTCTGGCACTGGTCGCTCGCGGCCTTCGTGCTCGTCGCCTGCGTCACGCCCAACACGTTCGACCGCCTGCATCGGCTGGCGGGCTACGCCGTCATCGGTCTGCTCGCCTTCAGGCTGATCTGGGGATTGATCGGCAGCCGCCATTCGCTGTTCGCGCGGATCAGCCTCAAGCTGCGGGCGGCGCCTCAATACATCGTGGGCATGCTGCGCGGAGAGACGGGACGCTATCTCGGGCTGAACCCGGCAGGCGCCGCGATGCTGGTCGTGATGCTCGCGCTTCTGATCGTCTCGACCATCAGCGGCGTCATGCAGGTCTCGGTCCGGTTCTTCGGCGTCGGCTGGATCGAACAGGCGCATGCGCTGTCGTCCAATGCCATCATCGCCCTGATCGCCGTGCATGTGCTCGGCACGGTGTGGATGAGCGTGCTGCAGCGGGAGAACCTGATGCGCGCGATGGTCACGGGACGCAAGCGCGTGCCCGGAATCGTGCGTGCGGCGGCGGCGCGCAGCGTCGCACGGCAGAACCCGGAGCCCGAGCCGATGGCGAACGAGGAGCACGTATCCGTCGTGCCCGATCTGCCGCCCCTGCGCGTGAATCCGACGCTTGGCGCCGCGAAGCCCGCACGCATGCCGCGGTCCCTCAGCATTCACGACAAGCGGCTGGGGGTCGGCAGGTGAGGCGGCGGGCATCGGTCGTGTGCGCTCGCCGCCGATATGGGCGGGCGGGCTCGCGTCTGATTTCATTTCTGGTGCGCGCAAGGCTTGTCCGCGCACGGCTCGAGCTGGATGGACGCGCACGCACATTTCGGCCCATGCCGCGCGGGACCAGCGCGAGCGCGTTCCTATGCGTGTATCTCGCTCGCAGTCGCCTCGACGAGCCGGCGCATGAGGATCATGCATGTGCTGCGCGCAGCGCGCGCGGTCGATCGTGAGTCTCGTGTGGTTCGCGGGGTGTGCGACCACGCTGCATGACCTGTCGTGTCTCATATCAGCACAGCCGCGATGCGAACCAAGGCGATCATGCTGCTCTCGACCGCAGAAACCGCTGATTTTCGTCGCTGTCATTCGGTGCCGCGCGTCGGCGATGCTCAAGCCGATGCATCTGCGCGGCGCCGCGACGCTACGCAACTAATAAAGTCGCGCGCTTTGTCGCACACAACGATGTTGTCAAATTTGGACACGGCAAATTGCCGCATTCGGGACTTTATAGTCGTTCTATGAAGTGTCGGAGACTCGTCGAAACAGGCGAGCGTCTGGAAGCCGTCCGGCACATTTGGGTGAATTCGGGACAGGGACATACACCATGAATCTCTTTGGGAAGGTACAGGCAGCAGGAGCCGCCGCGCTGTTGATCGCGGCGCTCGCGCTTCCGGCGGGCGCGGCGGAGACCACGATCGAGATATCGGTCAAGGACAACAAGTTTCAGCCGACGGAGATGAAGGCGCCGGCCGACACGCCGATCGTGTTCAAGGTCAAGAATCTGGATGGCGCGCCGGTCGAGTTCGAGAGCGAGCCCCTGGAGTTCGAGACGGTGATCAAGCCGAACATGGAAGGCGTCGTGAAGGTCAAGGCGCAGAAGCCGGGACGCTACGAATTCTTCGACGACTTCCATCAGGGCAACAAGGGCACGCTGATCATCGAGTGATCCGGCCTTCGGCCCCCGCGGCGCCGTGATGCCGGAACGTGTCACGCCGCGGGGGGGGGGCCGCGCTTCGCAGGTTGCCGAACTCGACGGAGACGAGGCTTTTTGGAACGGGCAGCACGAGAGACGGTCGCTTCCAGACGTGGCATCGGTCGCGACGTCTCATGGTGCCAGGAGGAGTCGGTTGCGATCACCGTGCTGCTCGTGACGCTGTTTGGAGCCGCGCCGTCCTACGGTCAGACCGTCGTTCCGGGGAGCCAGGTCAGAGCCTATGCAGATCCCGGGGCCGCCGAGGGTGGGCCGGTGGTGGTCGTGCCGAACCGCCGCCGCCAGCCGGCGCGGCCCGCGAATGGCAATGGACCGCTGGTCATTCCGCAGGTGATCGTTTCGCCTGGCGGCGTCGAGCCGGAGCCCAAGGCGGCAACGCAGGTGGATGGGGCTGCACCGCCGCGGCCCCGGTCTCCGATCGATGCCGGCGCGGGCGCGCTCCCTCAGGCCGCGCGCCGCGAACCGGCGCCGCGTCTGGCTCCGGTTCGAAACGGCTTTTTCGGTGCTCCGTCCGCCGGCCTCCTGGTTGGCGGCTGCTTGTCGACGCCCGGCCGGCTGTCGACGACGAACGTCCCCAATCGCTGTCTGGATGCGCTGGCCTTCGCCGTCAGTCCGCCGCCGGCCACCCGTGGCGTGCTGCCGCGCAACCTGCCGCCGATTCCGCGACAGGATGCGCAGCCGATTCCGCCCGTTCTGGCCGATAAGCCGAAGATGCGGCTGCCGCCGGTGAACAAGGGGCAGAAGCCGCAGGAGCCGCCGGCGCAGCCGCCGATGATGGAGGAGGACCCCTATGAGCCCAAGGGCATCACGGTGGGAAACTTCATCCTGAAGCCTGCGTTCGAAATGTCGTCAGGCTTCGACAGCAATCCCGGCCGTGTACCACAAGGCAAGGGCTCGGCGTTCGTCAGCGTTGCGCCGGTCCTGCTCGTGCGCTCTCAGTTCGAGCGGCATCTGCTCAACGCCGATGTGCGCGTCGGCTACATCGACTATGCGAAGCTCCGGCAGCTCAGCAGGCCTACCGTCGACGCCAAGGTGAATGGACGCTACGACATCACCGATACGTTTGCGCTCAACGGCGAGGGGCACGTTGCCGTCGATGCCGATGATCCCGGCACGCCGCGCTTCGCCGGCCGGTTCGCCAAGATTCCGCTGGCCTCCACCGTCGGCGGCTCGGCCGGCGTCACCAAGCGGTTCGAGGAGGTCGAAATCTCGACCAAGGCCGCCATCGACCGTGTCGCGTTCCAGAACGCGCCGCTGATGGACGGCCAGATCGTCAGCAACGCCGATCGCAACTTCGTCCAATACGGCTCGCAGAGCCGCGTGACCTACAACCTGACCCCGGAGATCCGGCCCTTCGTCGACGTCGCCGTCGACCGCCGCGTTCACGACATCGCGGTCGATGCCGAGGGCTTCCGCCGCGACTCCACCGGCACCGCGGTCGAGGCGGGCGTGACCTTCAACTATGCCGACAAGCTGACCGGCGACGTTGCGGTGGGTTATCTCACGCGCCGCTATCAGGATCCGATGTTGAAACCGGTCAACGGCTTCATCGCCGACGCCAACCTGACCTGGCAGTATGCCAAGGAGACGGCGGTGATGTTCGGCGCCAAGTCGCAGGTCGTGGAGATCACCGAGCCCGGAATCTCCGGCGTGCTCAAGCGCGACGTCACGGTCGGCGTCGAGCACCAGTTCGAGCCGTGGCTGATCGGCACCTTCCTCGCCGGCTTTGGTCAGGACGCCTTCACGGGCACGACGCGGGTCGACGACCGCTACCTGGTCGAGCTCGGCATGCTCTACAAGTTCTCACGCCTGCTGCAGCTCAGGGCCAGCGTCCGGCGCGAGGAGACGCGCTCCAACTTCCGCGAAAACAATCTGTCGGCGACCGTGGTGCAGGTCGGCGCGCGGGTACAGTACTGATCGGCTGCCCGGCAGGCGCCCGCGCGCCGCATCTGCGGTCTTCTGAGCGCGTGCCTGGAGATCACGCCTGCTGTCGTGACGCGGCCACAGTCATTCCGGGGCAGGGCCGCAAGCCTGGAAGCTGGAGTTTCGCGCCGGCTTCGCCATGTAGTATAGCCACCCAGCGACGGGTGGACGCGCGGCGGGAGTGGCTGGCTCCAGTCTCCAAAACGAAATGCAGCGCCCACGAGGTGAGCGCTGCCAACTCCGGATCTGCGTGTCAGTTCGGCCACGACTACTTCTTCTGGTTGAAGTTCACGTCGAGGCTGAAGCTGAACTGATCGTCCGTCAGTCCGGACGGCGGCGCGGGCACCGGGTCGGAGCGACGGATCATCGCAAGCGCGGCATCGTCGAACATCGAGTCGCCGCACGACTGCATGACGGACGCAGACATCACCTTGCCGGCCCGGCTCAGCACCAGCGCGACCTTGACCGTGCCATTGTGCTTCTTGCCTTCCGGATAGCGCTTGTGCAGCTCGAAATAGGCGCTGATCTTGCGACCCCAATCGTTGGTCAGCTTCTGCTTGTCCTTGCCCATTCCCGGATTGGGGGCCTTGGCCGTCTCCGCCGGCGGCGCGGCCTCGTCCAGCGCCTTGCGGGCCGATTCTTCCTGCGCGGCAGACGCGACCGACGCCTCGGCCTGCTGGGTCGCCTGCTGCTGTTCCTCCTTCTCCGGCTTCTTGGGGTCGTTCTGCGTGACGACCCGATCGGCCTCTTCCTCGGTCTCGGTCGGCTTGTCCTTGACGGCGTCGGACTCCTGGACTTCGGCGGTCTGCTGCATCTGCTCCGGCGCAGCTTCGGCCGCGTCGCTGTCGGGACCCGGCGGAAGATCGTTGTCCTCGACCTGGGGCGAGGCCATCTCGAGCGCGAACTCGGCGCCGGCGGCGCCGAGGCCACCTTCCGCATCATTGCCGCTGAGATGGACGACCGCGAGTGCGGCGCCGCCACCGTGCAACATCACGGCGCCAATCGCGGCTGAGATCCACAAGCGGCGCGACGCTCCTTGATACTTGTGTTCGACCATTCTTCGTTTCCGTCGTTTCACTGGTTTCAATGTGCAGCCTGGGTGGCGGCCTGTGAGACGCCTTCGACAGTCACGAGCTTGATCTTCGGATAGCCGCCGGTCCGCAGCAGCTCCATCACGTCCATCAGCTCGCCATAGGCCACGCCCCGGTCGGCGCGCAGGAAGATGAACTTGTCCTTGGCGGCCTCGGGAATGTGCTCGAGCGTGCTGACCAGGCTCGCGCGCTTCACCTGCTCCTCGCCGACGAACAGCGTCAGATCCGGCTTGATGCTGACATAGATCGGCTTGTCCGGCTTCTTCTGCGGCGTGGCGGTCGAGGTTGGAAGATCGACCGGCACGTCGACCGTGGAGAGCGGTGCCGCGACCATGAAGATGATCAGCAGCACCAGGATCACGTCGATGAACGGGGTGACGTTGATGTCGCTGGTCTCGCCGAGATCGTCGTCACCATCACCTTCAGACAGAGAAACGGCCATGACCTACTCCGCTGCGAGCGCCATCGGAGGCGCGGAGTGGACGTGGATCGGCTCGAAGCGCTCGCCGTGATGGCTGTGGTGGCTCTGGCCGCGGTCGAGATCGCGCGACAGCATGCGGGCGGTGGCGCCGGAGGACCGGTTGACGAGCTCCATGTAGCCCTTTGTCACCCGCGTGAAGTGATTATAGATGATCACGGCCGGGATCGCGGCGACGAGGCCGATGGCGGTCGCGAGCAGCGCCTCGGCGATGCCGGGCGCGACCACCGCGAGGTTCGTGGTCTGCGACTTCGAGATGCCGATGAAGCTGTTCATGATGCCCCAGACCGTGCCGAACAGGCCGACGAAGGGCGAGATCGAGCCGATCGTGGCGAGCAGGCCCATGCCGGTCCGGCAACGCCGGCCTTCGGCACGCACGATCTCGGAGAAACTCGACGCCGCGCGCTCGTTGACGCCGTGAGACGGCAGTTCGGACGACATCCTGATCTCGTGCATGGCGGCATCGATCAGTGCTGTCAGCACGTTCTGGCGTGATCCCAGCGCGAGCTTGGCTTCCGACAGCCAGCGTACGTCGTCGACCTTGCGCAGCGCGCTGCTCAGCTTCCGGCGCAGGATGGAGAACTCGATGGTCTTGGCGATGAAGACGGTCCAGGTCGCAAGCGAGGCGAGCGCCAGCCCCATCATCACCGACTTCACGAGAATGTCGGCGGCCAGGAACATCGACCATGGCGACAGATCGTGCGGCACGTGTGATGCCGCCTGCGCACCGCCTTGCGTCGGCTTCTCTGCCTGATCCTTCGCCTTGTCGCCCACCGACGCGTCAGTAACGGTTTCGGCAGCGGTCGACGGCTGGGCGTCGTTCGTTGCGGCTGCCGGCGCCTGGCTCGTTGCGGCGGCCTGCGGCGTGGTGACAGCCGGTGCCGGTGCGGCCGTCGTGGCGGCGCCGCCGGTGGCCGGAGCCGCTACCGTGGGAGCAGGCGCGGCCGTCTGCGGCGCGGGCTGGGCAACAGCGGGGGCCGTCTGCGCCTGTCCGATGGTCACTGGCTTCGGCGCCGCGCTCTGAGCTGCGTGCGCAACGGGAGCCGGCCCACTGGCCGCGGCGGCGTTGACGGGCGCAACGGCAGGCGCCTGCGTGGCGGCCGCTGTCGCCGGAGGCTGAACGGATTTCGCTCCGGTCGCATTCGCCGGATTTGGTGCTGTGGTCTGTGGGGCGGTTGCAGCCTGGCCAGGTCTCGGCGATGTGGCCGGCTGCTCGGCATGCGCCATGGCGCCGGCCGAAACGGCTGCGATCACCGCTCCTATATGAAGAACGATCCTGAACATGTTGCTGCATACCCCTTGGTAGTTATCTTCTCTGTAATGTTTCTAGTCGTAACCCGGCTGTTTTGAGACGGCGCGTTGACTCAAAGCGGGAACATCAAGGTCGGCAGTCACTCCGGTGAGTGCGATGCCAAATGAAAAATCGAATCGTGCGGCCTGTTCATCGGCCATCGATGCCGCACATGACGTCCTAACTCCCTGAAAGTCCTGATGCGAGACGGAGCTAGCCGTGCATGACGCCGCCGATGCGGCCGCGCGTCACGCAATTGCCTCCGTTCGGTCTTCCATCGATTCTAATTAGTCGGCACCGCCGTGATAATCCTGTTCGGTTGGTACGAGGGCATGCCGCGCGGCTTTCGGGACGGGATGCCGTCCGAAAGGAGCTTGAGGGCGTCGATGTCCGAATCAGAATGCCGATGAGATCGGCGTCGTTCAAGAAGCACGCGCCGCACGCCCCTGATCACATCGTGATCAACGGCCATCGCGGTCGCCATGGGGGCTGAGGTTCGCGAAGCGCACGCGCTCACCGCCACGGAAAATCGCAGAGCTCGCCAACGACGATCCGCCAGCGGTCAAAGACATGGATCGACAGCTCCGAGAAACGGACCAGCCGACCGCATGTGAGCTCGGATGGCGGTCTATCGCGAGCGCTGGGGAAAGCGCCTGAACGATGGGGTCATCACCAAAACGAATGAGCCGGGCTGCGTCGCGTGCAACCCGGCTCGTAAACGATCGAACTCAACCAGATCGTTGCGACCGAAGGAGAACCTCTAGTTCTCGGCCCAGTAGCGGATCAGGTTGTGATAGAGGCCGGTCAGCCGCACCATTTCCGGATCGTCGCGCCCCATCCGCTGCGACAATCCCTGGATCGTCGTATCGAGATCGAAGATCATGCTGCGCGCGAGGGGATCGCGGATCATGCTCTGCAGCCAGAAGAACGAGGCGACGCGGACGCCGCGCGTCACCGGGGTGACCATGTGCAGGCTCGAGGAGGGATACAGCACGAGGTCGCCGGCCGGCAGCTTCACCTCGTGCGAGCCGTAGAGATCCTCGATCACCAGCTCGCCGCCGTCGTAATCCTCCGGCTCGGAGAGAAACAGCGTGACCGAGAGGTCGGTGCGGATGCGCAGGCCCGTGAGCTTGTCGCCGCGCACGGCGTTGTCGACGTGGATGCCGAAATGATGACCCGACTCCGCGCTGTAGCGGTTGAACAGCGGCGGGAAGATCTGCTGCGGGATGGCGGCGGCGAGAAAGCGCGGATTGGCGGTCATCGCCGAAATGATGCGGTGGCCGAGCTTGCGCGCCACCTCGCTGTCGGGCGGCAGCTGCTCGTTGCGCTTGACCATGGCGGACTGGGCGCCGGCCGTCGAGCGGCCGTCCTCCCAGTCGCTGGAGTCCATGATGCGGCGAAACTCCGCCACATCGTCTTTGCTCAGAATTCCGGGGACACAGATCAGCATGAACTCATCACTTGATGTGTGCCCCCGGCTGGGTGGTCTGCGATCAGAATCGTCCGGACAGGACGATCGATGCGCTTCGTCCCGGACCGACGAGCACGAACGGCGTGGCGCTCTGATAGAGAGCGTCGTAGTAGAGCTTGTCGAAGATGTTGGCAACAAACACCTTCGCCGTCCAGTTCTTGTCGAGCTTGGCTTCCGCGAACGCATCGAAACGCCAGTAGCTCGGCAACTCCGTGCCCTGGTTCGCCGCCAGCCAAGTGCCGCCGAAGATCTTCGAGCGGTACACGGCCTGGCCGCCGATCTCCCAGGTGTCGTTGATCTGGTACTTCGTCAGCAGGCTGAACGACTGGTGCGCGGTGTTGGCGAGCTGCAGGCCGACATTGCTGGTGAACAGCGCGGTGTTCGCCGGCGGGATGTTCGACTTCGTCACCTCCGACTGCATCAGCACGATGCCGCCGAAGATGCTCCATTTGTCGGTCAGCTTGCCGCCCGCCTGCAGGTCGATGCCGCGGATGCGGTAGGCGGCACCGGCCGAGAGACACGGCACGGAGCCGATGGTGCCTGCCGGATACGGGCAGTCCGCGGTGGCCTGCGCGGCGCTGGTGATGTTGCGCGACTCGCGGGCGTTCTCCTTCTCGGTCTGGAACAGCGCTCCCGTGACCAGCAGGCGACCGTCGAGCAGCTCCCATTTGGTGCCGATCTCGATCGAGGTGTTCTTCTCGGGCCCGAAGATCTGGTTTGCGCCGCCATTGGTGACCGCGGAGAGGCCGCCATATTGCGGGCTGAGACCGTCGAACTCGGCGCCGACCGGATTCGATGACGTGGCGTAGGCCGCATAGAAGCTGGCGTAGGGCACCGGCTTCAATGTCATGCCGACGTTGAAGTTCGGCATGCCGCTGGAGGCCGCCGTCGAGCCCGGCGTGTTGGCGACGCCGTTGACGGTGCCGAAGCCGTCGACCCGGACGTCGTATTTGTCGTAGCGCACGCCGCCGTTGAGGATGACGAGATCGCGGTAGTTGACGCTGTCGAGAGCGTAGACGCTCGCCGAGTCGATCTTCACGTTGGTCGGGAATTGCCCCAGCGACGGAATGCCGAACGGCAGGTTCGTGAATTGCGGGTTGAACACGCTCACGCCCGAGAGCGAACCGCTGCCCGCGAACGCCAGGCCCTGCTGCTCGGAGGTCAGGCCGGTGTAGCTGTTGATGCGCGCCTTTTCCTGCGAGACCTCGAGGCCGGCGAGCACGGTGTGCCTGAAGTTGCCGGTGTTGAACTTGTAGGTCGCCTCGAGCTGGTTGGCGAGCACGTCCGTCTGCTGGAAGCGGCTTTGCGGATTCGCCCTGATGAGCGCGCCGGACGGCGGATTGATGTTGGTCGGGCCTTCCGGCAGCGTGCCGATGTAGTTCAAGGTCGAGCGCGACACCCGGACCTTGTCGGAGATCGTCAGGTCGGGCGTGACCTTCACCTCGGCATTGAACGAGCCGATGTCCTGTCCGACACGCGAGAAGTCGCGGTTGACGAAGCCGTACCAGGCGTTGCGCGGCGAGCCGACCTCGGGGAACGGCGCGCCGGCGGTGAGCGTGCTCGGCCGATAATACGGCACGCCGAAGTCCGGACGGCCGGTCACCTCGTTGTGGATGTAGTTGGCGGACAGGGTGACGGTGTCGAGCGGCGTCCACTTGGTGGCGATGAAGCCGCCGTTGCGGTTGTCGGTGACGTAGTCGCGGCCGGCAACGCCGGCATCCTGGAACAGGCCGCCGACGCGGGCAGCGAAGGTCGGCGTGATCTTCTGGTTGACGTCGATCACCACGCGCTTGGTCCTGTCGGTGCCGAGCGTGGTGTCCATGTTGTAGAAGCTGTTCTCGGTCGTGGCCTGCTTGGTCACGATGTTGATCGCGCCGCCGGTGGTGCCGCGGCCGGCGAACGACGACGCCGGGCCGCGCAGGATCTCGACCTGCTCGGTGAAGAAATTTTCGCGCACGGAGACGCCGGCGTCACGCACGCCGTCGATGAAGACGTCGTTGCGGGCGTCGAAGCCGCGGATGAAGAAGCGGTCGCCGAACGCGTTGCCGCCTTCGCCGGTGCCGAGCGTCACGCCGGCGGTGGAGAGCACGGCGGATTTGAGGCTGGTGGAGTTCTTGTCCGCCAGGATCTCCTTGCTCAGGACGGTGACGGTCTTTGGCGTGTTGAGCAGCTTCTCCGGAAACTTGCCGGAGGCCTGCAGCCGCTCGCCCTTGTAGTCGGAAGCGGGGCTGGAATAGGGGTTGCGGTCGGGCGGCAGATTGCTCTTCGGCGCCGCGGCCTGCTGCTGCTGTTGCTGGCGGGCGGCGCGGCGCATTGCGTCGCGCGCGCGGACCTGGTCCGCGGTCGGGCGCGAGGCGGCCGGCTTGGGGCGCGCCACCGGGGCTTCGACGTTGACGGACGGCAGCGGCGCCTGCTGGGCTTCGGCACTGGAGAACGAGGCAACCGCGATCAGGCTCGCGACCGCCGAGACTTTCACACCGGAAATCTCGGGAGATGGATCCCACTCGTGCCCGCTTGCCCCTCGCAAGCTCCTTGGAAAGATTGCCTTACCCATACTCGACCACCCCATTCGTTACGCAAAACTTTGACTTGGGTTCGTTTGAACGCCCGCAACGGGCGCGGGCCTGTTGCGAATGCAAGTCAAGAAGCGAGGGAAAGCGGTCCAAAGCTGGTTCCGCTGGTGGCCGGAATACGAAAAGTTTCCATCCATTTCTGAAAATGAGACTTGTTCGCAAAATGTCGCCTCACGGCAACAGTTGAAACCTCCTGGGTTGAGCTGATCTCCATCATTCAATTGCTGATGGGAGAGTTGGTGGTCTTTCACGTCGTCTCGCGAGGTGAATCGTGCGCTTGACGATCACTTCGGTCGATCTTCGGTTCGAGCTGCTCCCCGCCGCGTCGCGAGATGCGGCGGGAATCTGGCGAATCTGTTTCCCGATCGGGACGCGTATGCGGCTCAGAACTTCGCCGTGGTGATCAGGTAGAACGCGTGGCCCGGGATTTCGACCGTGAGATCAGCGGCGCTCGGCGATGATCGCGACCGGCCCGCCGCCGTCGGGGCCCTGATGCTCGGCGCCGCCCGAGACGAACAGGTCGGTGAAGCCGAACAGCCCGGCCAGCGCGCCGCCGACGAAGGCGCGGGCGTGGCGGGTCGAAGAGACGTCGCTGTCGTCGAGCATGGTATGCCGCTGGCCGCGCAGCCGGCCGCTCTGCGCCGCCTCCGCCTTGGCGAGCACCGCGGCGATGCGGCTGCGATCGGCGGCCGGCACCTGGCCCGGCACGTTCAGGCCGAGTCGGGCGAGCGCCTGCCGCGCCGGCTCGATGTCGATGGCATCGCCCATGACCGCATGATCGATCGCCAGCGGCCCGCTCCACTTGGCCGACATGCCGGCGACCATGATCTCGTGGTCGAGCAGCTCGACGCCGCCCGATGTCGCCGCGCGCTCGCTGTAGCGCGAGACATCCGTGCAGATCGTCGCATCGGAGAGATCGGCAGCGGCGACCTCGCCGAGCGCGACGGCGACACCGAGCGCCGAGGCGCCGCGGGAAAAGCCCATCGACTTCAGCGTATCGCGCACGGCGGTGCGCTCTCCCCGCGCCTCCACCGCCTCGATCCGCTCCATCGTCAGCAGCGGGCATTTCACCTGCACGTAATGGACGTCGGCGGGATCGCTGATGCCGGCGTCAGCCATCGCCGCGCGCACGCCGGCCGCCACGAGCTCGACCTGCGGCATGCGGCCGAGATGCTCGCCCGCCAGCGCCGCCGTGCGCGCGCGCCCGAGCGCCAGCGATGCCGGGAAAGCGCGCGGCGCCACGGCGTCGCCGCCGTCGCGTGCCTCGAACACGATCATGTGCGGCGACAGCGCGCCCTCGGTGCCGCCGGACATCACCATCGCGATCTGCCGCACGGCGTCGGCCGCGAGATATCGGCCGAGCAGCGCCTCCAGCGAGCGCACGGCGAAGGTGCGGGTGAAATCGTTGACGCAGCCATTGCCCTCGGTCTTGCCGAGAATGGCGACGATGCCGGCGGGATCGATGGCGCCTTGCGCGATCCTGGCCTCGAGCGCGCCGACATCGTCGGGGCTGCGCATCGGCAGGCGGTGAACGTGAGCGCGGCGCAGCGTGGTCGGCATGTCGAGAACTCCTGTCGGCGTCCGGCGACACTAGGCAATCACGAAGCCGCGCGCGACGGTGTTCCGGGATGGTCCGCGTGCTATCCTCCGCAATCCCATCTCGACGACCGGTGATCCATGCCTCTCTGGACCTGCTTTCAATGCGGCGCGCAGTTTCCCGATACGAAGGCGCCGCCCGGCCATTGCGTCGTCTGCGAGGACGAGCGGCAATATGTGAACTGGAAGGGACAGAGCTTCCTCAGCCGCGACGACCTCGCTGGCCGGCATCAGGTCATCTGGCGCGAGGATGACGGCCTGACCGGCCTCGCTTTGGATCCCAGCTTTGCGATCGGCCAGCGCGCGCTGCTTGTTCCCGAGCCGGACGGCTGCGTGATGTGGGACTGCATTCCCTTGGCGACAGACGCAGCCATTGCCCGCGTCCGCTCATTGGGCGGCCTGAAGGCCATCGCGGTGTCGCATCCGCACTACTATGGCGCGGTCGCCGATTGGAGCGAGGCATTCGGCAACGCGCCGGTCTATCTCCATGGCGACGACCGCGCCTTCGTCACCCGGCCGCATCCGGCCATCGTGCCATGGACGGGCGATCGCCTCGCCATCTCGGATGACGTCGTGCTGCTGCGGACCGGCGGGCATTTCGCCGGCGCCACCATCCTGCATTGGCGCAAAGGTGCCGGTGGCAAGGGCGCGCTGTTGACCGGTGACATCGCGATGGTGGCGATGGATCGCCGCCACGTCAGCTTCATGTACTCCTATCCGAACTACATCCCGCTCGGCGCCGCCGCCGTGCGCCGCATCGCCGATGCGGTCGCGCCGCTCGCCTTCGACCGCATCTACGGCGCGTGGTGGCAGAAGAACATCGGCGACGATGCAAAGGCGGCGTTCGATCGCTCGGTGCGGCGTTATCTCCAGGCGATCGCCTGAGCCGCTGGTTCCACGAACCCCCGTAAAGTAACGGGGCATTAGGCACAACCATAAGGTTGTATTTGAGCGTCTTGCAGTCTTTGGTCGGATGGTATCGAAGTATCCCGGGCGGAGTGGGGTACCTCAATGCGTTCGCAATCGTGCTCGTCGGTGACCGGCGCCATCGCGCCGGCCGGCCTCATCCTGCATTCAGATACTCTCCCGGGCCTGCACGATCCGGCGTTCGCGTCCACCGCCAGCCACATGCAGCGGCTCTGGGCCGTGCTGGCGCTCGTGCTCGCCATCGTGCTCGCGCTGCCGTTCCTGCTGGTCGATGTGCCGCCGGTGCTCGACTATCCGAACCACCTCGCGCGCCTGTTCGTGCTGGCGCATCCCGACGATCCCGTGCTGTCGCAGATGTACGCGCCGAACTGGCGCGTCCTGCCCAATCTCGGCATGGATGTGATCGGCGTGGCGCTGCTGCGCTTCACCGACGTTCATGTCGGCGGCCGCATCCTGCTCGCGCTCAGCCTGTTCGCGCCGCTCTTTGGCGTGATCGCCTATCACCGCGCGGTGTTCGGCCGCTTGTCGTTGTGGCCGCTGGCGGCCGGCATCATCGCCTATGACGGCGTCTTCCTGCTCGGCTTCATGAATTTCCAGCTCTCGCTTGGTCTCGCGCTCGGCGGCGCCGCCGGCTGGGTGGCGCTGCGCCGTCGCGGCTGGCTGCCCGCGATCGCGTGGGGAGCCATCGCCGCGGCGGCCGCCTTCCTCTGCCACATCTTCGGCCTGCTGTTCTTCGCGGTCCTGATCGGCGCTGGAGAGGCCGATCGGCTGTGGCGGCTGCGCCGGTCGCCCGGCCTTGCACGGGAGCTGGTGGTCGTCGCCTGCGCGCTCGGCATCACGCTCAGCCCGGCCGTGCTGCTCTACGGGCTCTGTCCGCTGGGTGAGGGCGGGCTGCAACTCGGCGCCTGGATCGGACCGCCGAAGCTGTGGCGCATCATGACGCCGTTCCTGACCACCAGCGCCGAGCTGACGGTCATCACGACCGTCGCGGTGCTGTCGGTGTTGATCCTCGTCCGGCGCCAGATCGTCGTCGCGCCGGGCATTCCGCTGGCGCTGGCGGCGCTGTTCGTCGCCTTCGTCGCGGCGCCATGGAGCGCGCTGGGCGGAACGTTCATCGATATGCGCTTTGCCGCGATGTGCGGCCTGCTGCTGTTCGCCGGCCTGCAGCCGGTCGTGTCCGGCAGGAAGGCGGCGCTCGTCGGCATCGTCCTCGCGGGCCTGACGCTGATTCGGACCGCGGACATCGCATCGGCATGGATCGATCACAGGGTCGACCTCGCCGAACTGCGCGCGGCGATCGCGCATGTGCAGCCCGGCGCGCGCGTCATCGCCGCGCATGGCCATGAGCAGCCCGTCTCCAGCCGGCGCGAGCGGATCCTGCCCGGATTCCGCTATGTCGATTCCCATATGGCGGCGCTGCTCGTGATCGAGCGACGGGCGTTCTGGCCGCTGATGTTCGCCCATCCGAGCCAGCAGCCCGTGGCAGTCCGTCCCTCCTTCGCTCGCCTTGCGCAGCCGCTGGCCGAGCCCGCCGCGTGGCGCTGGCTGCAGCCGGACACGCCGTCCGCCGATGTGCTGCCGCTCGCGCGCTATCTGGCCGGCTGGCGGTCGCACTTCGATGCCGTTCTGCTGCTCGACCCGCCGCTCCCTGAGCAGCCGGTCGCCGGCCTCACGCCGCTCTATCTCGGCAGCTACATCCAACTGTTCCGCGTCGGACAGGGCGGCACCGGCACCACGGCGGTGCAGAAGCCTGAGCCTGCTCCGCGGACGGCCTCACCGTCCTGAGGCCGGAGAGCGCCGGCTGGGCGCTGACCAAGCTGGCCTCCGGCATCCTCGTCTTCAAATGGGGCTTTGCCGCCGTGCAGGGGCCGATGCAGGAAGCGGCCGGCGAGGCCGCGCGCGCCGTCGCCGGCCAGCTCGATCCGGCGAGGCTGCAGCCCAACTTCGGCACCGGGTAGGGCGCGATCCGGGTCATGCTGGGAGTTGCCACCGTAACGTCATCCTCGGCGTCTGGCGGCCGCGGTTCACGAACCTGCCGGATTGAACCAGGCATTCGTCGGACTGCGCTTCCCGAGCCTCCGCCTACTGCGCCGGCCCCGCCGTGCGCTCCTCTCCCCTCTCCGCAAGGGGGAGGGGAGCGCACCCACCCCTGCTCGAGGGGGCGCTTGCGGATTTCACGAAATTTCTCTTGCTATTTTTCCGAAACAATGCTTATCTCCTCCCATCCCACCTTGTGCAGAGGGACGTACGCGTCGTCACGAACGTGGAGGTGGGGTGCGATGGACGTGACGGCTGTGCCAGACGAGCGCAGTCCGGCGCGGACGGCGAAGTCGTGTGGTCCTGGCCTCTCGACGCTGAGGTCAAGTCCGCAAGCGTTGCTTGACGGCACGCGCGGGCGATGGGGGCAAGAAAGCCGATCCCCAGGGAGAGCACGAAGGACACCGTTAAAACCGATCGCGCGGGGGAGGCCGGTTGTCAGGCCCGACCTGTGGTAACTGCCGCCTGCTTTTCTTGTTGCAGGCGGGCCATGGGCCGCGGTCAGCACCCGGCCTTCCCCGCGCCCTCTCATTTTCAGAGGGACGACTGCCGTATCACTCGGGTCCGACGGGCCGCGGGAACGCGACGACGCATGTCGATGATATCCGCAGCAAGACCTCACTCCCGCAACGCATCGCGTTCGATGAGCCGAGCATTTCGATTGGCCATGGGCGACGCCAGCGCCGCGGCGCCGACATCGTCCATGTCGAAGTCAATGTCGAAGCCTTCAGAGCTGCGTCGCCCGCAGCTCGATCGTGAGCGGCACGGTCGTGCGCCTGGCAGCCGGATCGGCCGGCATCTGCAGCACGCGGGCGCGCTGGCCGGCGGCGAGGTCGGTGACCTTGACGATTCGGCCATTGGAGAATTCGAGCGCATCGTGATGTTCGGTCGGCTTGTTGGTGTCGACCTGGCGGAAGCGGGCGAGATGGGCGCCGACCTTGCGGCGGAAGAAGAAGCCCTTGATGCGGACATCGTCTTCGAAGGCGAGCTCCGTGCCCGGCCGCAGGCAGACGGCGGTCAACGGGTCGTCCTTGGTGCAGAAGCCGCGGGTCTCCGTGCCGGGAAATCGACAGGAGACCAGCACGTCGGCAGTTTTGGCATCGCGGGAAGCAACAGTATGGAGGCTGTAGTCACACATGGGGAGCTCCTGAAGGCCGCCAGCACTGAGGCCGCAACGGCGTAGCAGGAGAGTTGTTCCATGTTGTTGCAGCCCCTCTGTTCGAGAACTCCCGCCGCAGGACCGGCCGGCGGCGGGAACTCGCGATCAGGTGAGATGCGCAGCTTCTTCGGCCTCGTCCTCGGCGGCGCCCCAATGCGAGGCGTCCTTGATGGTCGGATCGATGAGCTCGCCGCGCAGCAGCGCCAGCGGCGACTTCCAATACAGCGCGATGTTGTGGAACGGGTCGGTCAACACCTTGAAGGCCCAGATCAGGCCCGTCGAGACATCCTGCATTGCAAACAGCTGGATGACGCGAAACAGACCGCCGCCGATGCCGACCGCGAGCCAGAGCAGGCCGACGTGGCGGACGAAGTCCATCCGGCTGGCCGGCTCGGCGAACAGGCCGAACAGCGTCGGAAACGCGAACAGCGCCACCGGCACCAGACCCCACACCGTCAGCAGCACGATCTTGCGGGTCTGATTGTAGCCGACCTTGACCGCCTCCTTGTAGTCGTTGCTGACGCCGTTGACGTGGTCATAGCCGTTCGGTTCGAAGAAGAAGTGCCCGGTCTGCCGCGTCAGCATCGCGAGCCAGCCGACCAGGCCGGCCATCGCCGGATCCTTGAACAGCAGCGCATAGCACACGAGGAAGATCACGGCGCTGATCAGGTGCAGCGTCTGATTGATCCGGCTCTGATGATAGTAGCGATAGTCGTCGAAGCGCTGCGTCTGCAGCGTCTTGTAGTAGCGCGACATGCGAATCCCCGTGCCGTTGTGGAACGAGGCGAAGACGTAGAGGCCTTCAGTGAAGGTGGCGTGACATTATGATGTTGTCACAATGAAACCGACCGGGAGCGGATCGGGAGCCGCAATGTGCGCAAGCGCAAGCGAGCGGACTCTGCGCCGGCGCACGACTCGCCGGCTGCTCTCTCTGTCTGCCGCAGAATGCGGAGAAACGGCTTTGATCCGGATCAAAGCCGGCTGCCGATGTGACGTGTTGCGGCCTGCATCAGCCGGCGGGCGACCTTGCCAGCCGGATCGCCTCGCTCAGGATCGCGCGGTCACCGATATGGTTGGCGAGCAGCAGCACCAGCCTAGCGTTCATGCGCAGCGCCTCGTCCTCGCTGAGGTCGCGCTGGCCGCCGATCAGCTCGGCATAGAAGTCGTCGGGATCGCTGATGTTCGGGGTGAGGGTCAGGCTCATGCCGCAAGCTCCTGCTGGACCGCGCCGCGCCTGCCGCAGGCGCGCCGGACCGCGTCCGTGATCGCGTTCTCGTCAAACTGCGGCCAGCGGGCGGTGACATATTGATCGGGACGGAACAGATAGGTCGTGCCGGGCGAGGCACCGTATCGTGCCGCGAGCAGGCCCTTGGCATCAGCGATGTCGCGGCCGACGACGATCACCCGCGCCGTGATGCCGTCGATGCTGAGCTGCTCGGCCGTGACGGCGTTGTCGAAGGTGACCACCGTGAAGCCGGAGCCGAGGCAGTTCAGCAACCAGCCGGGCTGTCCCGCGATCGTCACCGGCGCATCGGCGGCATTGGTGCCAGGCGTCATCGTCCCGGGGACGCTCCCGCCGTCAGGCGTGTTCAGCAACGACGCGACATAGGGCGTCGGCGTCGACAGCCGGCCGCTGTTGACCAGCGGCCGCGCAAAGCTGTGATTCTGTGCGAGGTCGAGCACGGCGTCGCGATAAAGGCGGCTGGCTTGCGTCTTCGGCGTGATGAAGTCGGTCGCCCGTGTCGAGTTCAGGATATTGTCGTCGGCGGCAAAGGCGCGCTCCTCGTGATAGCTGTCGATCAGGCTCTCCGGCGCCTCGCCGCGCAGCACCAGCGCCAGCTTCCAGGCGAGGTTGTCGATGTCCTGCACGCCGGTGTTGGCGCCGCGGGCGCCGAACGGCGACACCTGGTGCGCCGCATCGCCCGCGAAGAGGACGCGGCCGTGACGGAAATTGTCGATCCGGCGGCAGGCGAACTGATAGATCGACACCCATTCCAGCTCGAATTCGGTGGTCTCGCCGAGCATCGCCCGGATGCGTGGGATCACGCGCTCGGGCTTTTTCTCTTCGTCCGGATTGGCGTCCCAGCCGAGCTGGAAGTCGATGCGCCAGATGTTGTCGGACTGGCGATGCAGCAGCACCGACTGCCCCGGATGGAACGGCGGATCGAACCAGAACCAGCGCTCGGTCGGATACTCCGCCTTCATCCTGACATCGGCGATCAAAAAGCGGTCCTGGAAGAACTGGCCCTTGAACTCAGCGCCGACCATGCGCCGCGTATCGGAATTGGCGCCGTCGCAGGCGATCACCCATTGCGCCTCCATGGTGAAGATGCCGTCCGGCGTCTCCACCGCGAGATCAGCGCAGTCGTCGGTCTGCTTCAGGCTGACCAGCCGATGCTTCCAGCGCAGGTCGATCAGCGGCGTCCTGTTGCAGGCATCGACCAGAATCTCCTCGAGATAGTATTGTTGCAGGTTGATCATTGCCGGCCAGCGATGGTCGGGCTCGGGCAGCAAATCGAATTGATAAGAGAGCTGGTCGCGGAAGAAAACCTTGCCGATGTTCCAACTGACGCCCTTCTCGACCATCGGCGCGGCGCAACCGAGCCGATCCCAGATCTCGAGCGGGCGTTTAGCGTAGCACACGGCGCGGGAGCCGATGCTGACGGTATCGTTGTCATCGAGCACGACGACGGGCTGGCCGCGGGCGGCGAGATCGAGCGCCGCCGTCAGGCCGATCGGCCCGGCGCCGATCACGACGATCGGATGGCGGCGGGTCTCGCCGCTGCGCTGCTCCGCCGAGCAGACATAGGGAAATCGCGGATAGACATAGTTGCTCATGGCTGCCTCGCCTGGCGCGTTGCGGTCGGGACTGTCGGGACGAGCAATCGCTCAGTCGCTGCCTGCGAATTCCTTCTCGTGCATCCAGGCGGTGTGCCGCGGCGGCTTCTTGGTGGTCGCCCATTCGTCCACCATGGCGTGGGCGACCGACTTCATCCGCGCGATCTGGTCGGGCGTCGCGGTCCAGGCCGCGATCTCCAGCCGGTGGCCGCTCGGATCATGGAAATAGATCGACTTGAAGATGGTGTGGTCAGTGATCCCGACGACGTCGAGGCCGGCGGTCTCCGCGCGCGCCTTCGCTTCCTCGAGCTCCGCCATGTCCTTGACCTGGAAGGCGATGTGCTGGGTCCATTCCGGGGTGTTGGGATCGCGCCCCATCGGCGGCGAGTTCGGCAGCTCGAAGAAGGCGAGGATGTTGCCGTTCCCGGCATCGAGGAAGATGTGCATGTACGGATCTGGCGCCTTGGTCGAGGGCACCTTGTCCTCGGCGATGGCGCCGAGCAGGTCCATGTTGAGGACCTTCTTGTAGAAGTCGACGGTGGCCTTGGCGTCGGCGCAGCGATAGGCGACGTGATGGATCTTCTCGATCTGCATGATTGTCCTCCCATGTTCGTGGTTGGCAAGATGGTAACGGATGATACGATCTGGTCGCTTTGATCCAGATCAACCCGATTGGGATCGGATTGAGGTCGCCAGGGGCGAGCGCCTGGAACGGATGAGGGCAGAGGACGCGATGACGAAGCTGGCCAGCGAGATGCGGGACCGGAGGGACGGCGAGGGGACCACCGAGCGCGAGCTCCGGCTGCAGCGCTATTTTCCCTATCGGCTGGCCCGCCTCGCCGAGCAGGTGTCGCTGGCGGTGGCGGAGGTCTATGCCGACCGGTTCGCGCTGTCGCGCCAGGAATGGCGGATCCTGGCGGCGCTCGGCGAGCAGCCGCGGTTGCCGACCAAGGAGATTGGCCGGCTGACGACGCTCGACAAGATGAACGTCAGCCGCGCCATGCAGAGCCTGGAGGCACGCGGCATCGTCAGCCGCAGCCGCGATCCCGCGGATGGACGGGAGCGGATCGTAGCGCTGACGGCCGCCGGCAGGGCGCTGTACCGCAGAATCGTGCCCCATGCGCTGGCGCGCGAGGCCGATCTGCTGAGCGTGCTTTCGGCCGCCGAGATCGCCACCCTGGACGCGGTCATCGACAAGCTGCTCGCGGCCGCCGAACGATCGGCCGGTGATCCCCCCGGTCGGAAGGCTTGATCGGTGCCGCCGCCGCGCTATATCGACGGTCTCTCTCCACCCTTGATAGCATGGGCCAACGCACGACGATGACCGACACCGCGACCGTTAGCCATTCCTTCCAGGCCGAAGTCTCCGAGCTGCTCCATCTGATGGTGCATTCGGTCTATTCCGAGACCGACATTTTCCTGCGCGAGCTGATTTCGAACGCCTCCGACGCCTGTGACAAGCTGCGTTACGAGGCGATCGCCAGGCCCGACCTGATCGGCGAGGGCGAGCCGCCGCAGATCCGCATCATTCCGAACAAGGCGGCGGATACGCTGACCATCGCCGACAGCGGCATCGGCATGGAGCGCCAGGAACTGATCGACCATCTCGGCACCATCGCCCGCTCCGGCACCAAGGCGTTCGTGCAGAAGCTGGCCGAGGCCAAGGACGGCACCGGCCTGATCGGCCAGTTCGGCGTCGGCTTCTACTCGGCCTTCATGGTCGCCGACCGCATCGTCGTCATCAGCCGGCGCGCCGGCGAGAACGACGTCTGGACCTGGACCTCCTCCGGCGGCGCCGGCTTCGAGGTCGCACCCGCGTCCGAGGAGGACGCCAAGCGGGTGGCGCGCGGCACGGAGATCGTGCTGCATCTGAAGGACGACGCCAAGAAATATCTCGAAGCTTTCGAGATCGAGCGCATCGTCACCGCCTATTCCGACAACATCCAGTTCCCGATCATGCTGGTGGCGGAGGAGGGCGAGTCGCGCCAGATCAACTCCGCCAGCGCCCTATGGCAGCGCTCGAAGTCCGAGCTGACGTCCGAGGATTACAGCAAGGCCTACAAGTCGATTGCGCACGCGTTCGACGAGCCGGCAATGACGCTGCACTACCGCGCCGAGGGCCGCTATTCCTATGCGGTGCTGCTGTTCGCGCCGTCGACCAAGCCGTTCGACCTGTTCGAGCCGGCGCGCAAGGGCAAGGTCAAGCTCTATGTCCGCCGCGTCTTCATCACCGACGACGCCGACCTGATGCCGGCCTATCTGCGCTTCATCCGCGGCGTGATCGACAGCGAGGACCTGCCGCTCAATTTGTCGCGCGAGATGCTGCAGAACAATCCGCAGCTGGCCCAGATTCGCAAGGCGGTGACGACGCGGGTGATCAGCGAATTGGAGCAACTCGCCGACAAGGACGCCGAGAACTTCGACAAGGTCTGGGATTCGTTCGGCGCCGTCATCAAGGAAGGCCTGTACGAGGATTTCGAGCGCCGCGACAAGCTGCTGGCCCTGGCGCGCTTCACCACGACATCAGGCGAGAAGCGCTCGCTGAAGCAGTATGTCGAGGGGCTCAAGGAGAATCAGACCGAGATCTATTTCCTGGTCGGTGACAGCATCGAGCGGCTGAAGTCCAATCCGCGGCTCGAGGCCGCCAAGGCGCGCGGCGTCGAGGTGCTGCTGCTCACCGATCCGGTCGATGCGTTCTGGACCTCGGCGAGGCTCGAATATGACGGCAAGCCGCTGAAGTCGCTGAGCCAGGGCGACATCAACTTCGATCCGATCCCGGTGACCGAGCCGAAGCCCGAGGACGAGGCACAGCCGGCCGCCGACGAGGCCAACACGATCGCGCTGATCAAGGCAAGCCTCGGCGACCACGTCACCGACGTGAAGGTCTCGACCCGGCTTACCACCAGTGCCTCGTGTCTGGTCGCCGGCAGCCATGGTCCCGATCGCGAGCTGGAGCGCATCCTGTCGCAGCAGGCGCGCGGCGCCCGCACCAAGCCGATTCTGGAGATCAATCTGCGCCATCCGCTGGTCGTCGCGGTCGCGAAGGCCGCCGCCGACAAGGCCAAGGTCGACGACCTGTCGTTCCTGCTGCTCGAGCAGGCGCAGATTCTCGACGGCGAACTGCCGGAGGATCCGGCCGCGTTCGCGGCCCGGCTCAACCGGCTGGTGCTGCAGGGCGTCGCGGCGGCCTGAGGCAGGCGGGTCGCCGGGCGCGGAGGTCAGTTCTTCGCGCTCACCTGTGGGACCAGCTTGCGCCAGTGCATGATCTCGGCGCGGTAGGTCGCGGTATAGACGCCGACGTCGCCGGTGAGCGGCGTGGCGCCGACCTCCGCGAACTGCCTGCTGATGTCGGGATCGGCCAGCGCGGCGTTGATCTCGCGGTTGAGCAGCTCAACGATGGCTTCCGGCGTGCCGTGCGGTACTGCGACGCCATAGAAGCCGGAGGTTTCGAACGCCGGCAGCACGTCGGCGACCGGCGGCAGATCGGGGAAGGCGGCGGCGCGCTCGCGGGTCGACACCGCCAGCGCCCGGACCTTGCCGCTGCGCAACAGGTCGACGGCGGAAGCGGCGTTGTCGAACATCGCGTGGATGTGGCCGGAGGCGAGGTCGGTCAAGGCCGGCCCCGAGCCACGATAGTGCACGGTGGACCAGGTGATGCCGCCGAGGGTCCGGAACAGCTCGGCCGACAGCAGTTGCACGGTGCCGGGGCCGGCGGAGCCGACGCTGAGCGTGCCCGGGTTGGCCTTGGCATAGGCCAGGAATTCGGGCAGCGTCTTGACCGGCAGCTGCCGGCTGACCAACAGCAGCAGCGGCATGCGCGCCATGCCGGCGACCGGCGTGAGACCTCCGTCGGCGCTCGGCGAGCCGTCGATCGAGGCCGTGATGACGTTGGCGGTCGAGGTCGCAAGGATCGTGTAACCGTCCGGCGGAGCGCTCGCGACGTTCTTGGTGGCGGTCGCGCCGCCCGCACCCGGCCGGTGATCGAGCACGAAGGGCTGGCCCAGTCGGCGGGTCAGCCGGTCGCAGATCAAGAGCGACAGCCGGCCGGTGGCCCCACCCGGAGCAAACGGAATGACCCAGGTGACAGGCTGAGCCGGATAGGGCGCATCAACTCCGGCGAACGCCGTGGTCGAAGTCATGGCTGCAACGCTGCTCCAGGCGGCGCAGCGCAGCAATGCGCGTCGTGTCATCGTGTCCTTGGGCATGCCGGCCTTCGCGTTGGCATGTTCTGGGAGCGGTACGCTAACCGGCATTTCCGAGAACTTCGTAAAGGATCGCATTCGCATCAACAGCGACGCACTCTCGGCCGGTTAACCCTCCCGGTTAACGGCTGGTCAGGCCACCCGGCCTATAAGCACGCCGAATTGGGGTGAGGGCGTTCATGAACTCCGGGCAGTCGGATCGATCTGTGGAACTCAGCACGTCCCCTCGAAGGCCGTCGGCGGCAAAGATCTGGCTGAAGGCGATCGAGCTGACCTCGCGCATCGAGGCAGAGCCGGCGCGGCTGTTCGCCGACGTGGTGGACGACTGGGCTGCGAAGCAGCCCGAACGGCCGGCGCTGGTCTCCGATCGCGAGACGCTGAGCTATTCCGCCCTGTCTGCGCGCATCAACCGATACGCCCGCTGGGCGCTGGCCAACGGCATCGGGCCTGGCCACACGGTCGCTTTGATGATGCCGAGTCGGCCCGACTACCTGGCCGCCTGGCTTGGGGTCAGCCGCGTCGGCGGCGTGGTTGCGCTCATCAACACCAATCTCATCGGACCGTCGCTCGCGCATTGCATCAATGTGGCTCGGCCAGTCCATGTGATCGTCTCCAAGGACTTCCACGAAGCCTATACGGAGGTTGCGCCGGTGATCGCGGGCGGGCCGCGTGTCTGGGTTGCCGATGGCGGCGATCTCGACGTCGCGGTCGCCGCGATGGATACGCACGCGCTCGACGCAACTGAGCGCCGCGCCGTGACGATCAACGACCGCGCGCTGCTGATCTACACCTCCGGCACGACGGGCCTGCCCAAGGCCGCCAGCATCAGCCATCGCCGCATCATGAACTGGGGCGGCTGGTTTGCCGGCCTCACCGGTGCAGGTCCCGACGATCGCCTTTATGACTGTCTGCCTGTCTATCATTCCGTCGGCGGCATCGTCGCGCCCTGCAGCATGCTGCGCGCCGGCGGTGCGGCGGTGCTCGCCGAGAAATTCTCGGCGAGCAATTTTTGGCGCGACATCGTTCGTCACGATTGCACGCTGGTGCAATATATCGGCGAGCTCTGCCGCTACCTGCTGGCCGCCGCGCCATCCGATTTCGACAGCGCCCATCGGCTGCGGCTCGCCTGCGGCAACGGAATGCGCGGTGACGTCTGGGAGGCGTTCCAGGCGCGCTTCGTCATTCCCCAGGTGCTGGAATTCTATGCCGCGACCGAAGGCAACTTCTCACTCTACAATGTCGAGGGCAGGGTGGGATCGATCGGGCGCGTGCCGTCGCTGCTCGCGCATCGCTTTCCCGCCGAAATCATCAAGCTGGACGCTGACCAGCGCGCACCCTTGCGCGGACCCGACGGGCGGTGCCTGGTCTGCACGCGCGGCGAGATCGGCGAGGCCATTGGCCGCATCGGTACGGCGGACCAGGGAGGCGGCCGCTTCGAGGGCTATACCGACACGGGCGAGACGGAGAAGAAGATCCTGCGCGACGTCTTCGCCAAGGGCGATGCCTGGTTCCGCACCGGCGACCTGATGCGCCAGGATGACCAAGGCTTCTTCTATTTCGTCGATCGCGTCGGCGACACCTTCCGCTGGAAGGGCGAGAACGTTGCGACCAGCGAGGTGAACGAGGCGATCCTGCAATGTCCCGGCGTGTTGGAAGCATCGACCTATGGGGTCGTCGTGCCGGGCAGCGATGGACGCGCCGGCATGGCGGCGCTCGTCGTCGGCGAGAGCTTCGATCTCGATCGCCTCTCCGTAGAACTTGCCTGCCGGTTGCCGCCCTATGCGCGGCCGGTGGCGCTCCGCATCACGTCGTCGCTGCAGTCGACCGAAACATTCAAGCAGAAGAAGCAGGAGCTGATGCGCGACGGCTTCGATCCGTCGATCGTGCACGAGCCGCTCTACGTGCGGGACGCCGGGACGGGTGCCTATTGCCCGCTCGATCGGGCTCTCCATGCGCGGATCCTCGCCGGCGAGGTTCGTTTGTAGATGATTTTAATCATAGGCCATGATGGGTATTTACCAACGGTCCCGAAAGATGGCTGGGAAGTCCGGCTTCCTTCACCTTCTCGTCCTATGGTCGGTTTCATCGTTTGAACAGTGAGCGGATTGGCCCATGTCGGTACGGTTAAGAATCATTGCAGCGATCAAGCAGATTGCGGACGAGCAGAAGGTCAAGCTGCCGCCGCTGACCGACGAGCTGACGTTGCACGAGACCGGCTTCGACTCGCTCGCTTTTGCCATCCTGGTCGCCCGTCTCGAGGACGATCTCGGCGTCGATCCATTCACACTGTCCGAGGACGTGACGTTCCCCAACACGATAGGCGACTTCATCGGGGCCTATGAGAATGTCCCCGCGTGAGATCTTCGCTCTTCGCGACCATCTCGGGACCGCGCTGACCGAGCGGACGATCTCCGATCCGCGTCACGTCCTATCGCTCGCCGAGCTCTCGCGTGGAAGCTGCCTCGGCGGCCGCACCAAAGAGCTCAACGGACGTTCGGTGCTGCTGGCGACCTCCGGCCAGTTGCTCGCCGGCCTCGCGTTGATCGAGATCGACGGCGTCGCGCGGCGCCTGCTGTTGTGTCCGCCGGATCTCAAGGGCGAGCATCTCGCCAGCATCATCGCCGATGCGGACATCGACGTCATTGTGACCGATGAGGTCCAGCGTTTCGACGCCTGCGGCGTGGATCTCGTGATCGAGGTCGCCCTGCCGCAACCTTCTGTCGAGGTGGTGCAGACGGTGCGCGCCACCGAATGGCTGATGCTGACATCAGGCACATCGGGCGTGCCGAAGATTGTCGGGCATACGCTCGAGGGCCTGTGCGGCGCGATCATCGGCGACCGTCCGGGTCCTGGCGAAGCGATGCCGGTGTGGGCGACCTTCTACGACATTCGCCGCTATGGCGGCCTGCAGATCTTCCTGCGTGCCATCGTCGGCGGCGGCTCGATGGTGCTGTCGGATCCGGGCGAGGGGCTCACGGACCACATCGCGCGTCTCAACGCACGCGGCGTCACTCACATGTCCGGAACGCCGTCGCATTGGCGCAAGCTGCTGATGAGCGGATCGGTCGACGGCTTTGCGCCGCGCTATGTGCGTCTCTCAGGCGAGATCGCCGACCAGGCCGTGCTCGACGGATTGAAGCAGGCATTTCCCGACGCTTCGATCGGTCATGCCTACGCCTCGACGGAGGCCGGCGTCGGCTTCGCGGTCAATGATGGGCTGGAGGGTTTTCCTGCGACGCTGCTCGGCGAAGGCCGCGGTGCCGTCGACATGAAGGTCGTCGACGGCTCGCTGCGCATCCGCTCCAGGCGCGCGGCGCACGCCTATGTCGGACGCGCTGCGGCTGCCCTGACCGATACGGACGGCTATGTCGACACCGGCGACATGGTCGAGCTGCGCGGCGATCGCTACTACTTCGTCGGGCGCCGCAACGGCATCATCAATGTCGGCGGGCTCAAGGTCCATCCCGAAGAGATCGAAGCCGTGATCAATGGCCATCCCGAGGTGCGGATGTCGCGCGCCAAGTCGCGACGCAGCCCGATCACCGGCGGCATCGTCGTCGCCGAGGTCGTGCTGACGGCGGATGCCGATCCGGCGCGGAGTAAGACGGTTCGCAATGAGATCCTCGCCGCGTGTCGCGCGCGTCTCGCGGCTCACAAGGTGCCGGCGATGATCCGCGTCGTGCCAGCGCTCGACGTCACACCGGCCGGCAAGCTGGCGCGCGCCGATGCATAATGTTCTCGTCACCGGCGGCAGCCGTGGCATCGGGCTCGCCATCGCGCGCAGGCTCGCGGGAGCGGGCTATGACGTCATCGCGGTGGCCCGCCGGGAGAGCGACGAACTGCGCGCCGCGATGGCCGAGTTCAGCGCCAGCAGCGCCGGCATTCATTTCCGCGCCTGCGACCTCAGCGTCGTTGACGACCTTCCGGCCTTCGTGAAGTCGGTCCGCGACGAGTTCGGTCCGCTCTATGGTCTCGTCAACAATGCCGGTCTCGGCACTGAAGGGCTGCTCGCGACCATGCACAATTCGGAGATCGAGGCGCTGGTGCGGCTCAACGTGCTGGCGCCGATGATCCTGACGAAATACGTCGTTCGCCACATGATGGCCGCGGGCGAGGGGCGGGTGATCAACATCTCCTCGATCATCGCCTCTACCGGCTACAACGGCCTGTCCGTCTACGGCGCGACCAAGGCGGCCGCCAACGGCTTCACGCGCTCGCTGGCGCGCGAGGTCGGCAAGGTCGGCATCACCGTGAACGCGATCGCGCCGGGCTTCATCGCCACCGAGCTGACGCAGAGCATGGACGAGGAGCAACAGCGGCGCATCGCCGGCCGGAGCGCGTTGCGGCGGCTGCCGGAAACCGATGACGTGGCCGCGATGGTTGAATTCCTGCTCGGCGACGGCGGGCGCAATGTCACCGGCACCGTGCTGACGGTCGACGCAGGCAATACCGCCTGAGGCCATTTGCGGCGATCGGTCGCTCTTGCCGTTGATTTCGCTCAAGCGTCCGACGCGCGGCAGCAGCGATAGTGCCGGCGCAATCCGGAACCGGTATCCATGTTCGAGCGCATTCTGCGGTGGAGCCTCGTCGCAATCGCAATCGCGGGCCTCGCCGCGGGCGGGCTCGCGCATGTGGTCGGTCGCCCCGATCTTGCCGGGATCGCGTTCACGGCCTCGACCGTTCCTGTTATCCTCGGGCTGATCGTCTCGATCGTCCGCGATTTCCTGGCCGGCCGCATCGGCGTCGACGCGATTGCGCTGGTGTCGATGAGCGCGGCAATCATCCTCGGCGAGCCGCTGGCCGGCGCTGTCGTGGCGCTGATGTATGCTGGCGGCAACGTGCTGGAAGACATTGCCGTCGCCCGCGCTGAGCACGATCTGCGCGCGCTGGTCGATCGCGCGCCGCGCGAGGCGCATCGCCGCCGTGGCGACGACATCGACAACGTTCCGATCGCCAGCGTCGCGGTCGGTGATCGCCTGATGGTCCGCGCCGGCGAAATCATCCCGGTCGATGGCATGGTCGAAGCGACGATCGCCGTCGTCGACGAGTCGGCGCTCACGGGTGAGCCGATCCCGGTGTCGAAGACGCGCGGGATGGCGATCCTTTCGGGATCGGTGAACGCCGGCGACACGTTCGAAATGGTGGTCACGGCCACCGCGGGCGAAAGCACCTATGCCGGCATCGTCAAGCTGGTGACGACGGCCCAGACCGCGAAGGCGCCGTTCGTGCGGCTTGCCGACCGCTATGCCCTGATCTTTCTGCCCGTCAGCCTCGCCATTGCGGCGGCCGCCTGGTTCGCCTCGGGCGATCTGATCCGGAGCCTCGCGGTGCTGGTCGCCGCGACGCCCTGCCCGTTGATCCTAGCCGCACCCGTGGCCTTCATCGCGGGGGTCGCGCAGGCCGCGCGCAGCGGCATCCTGGTCAAGGGCGGCGGCAAGCTGGAGGCGCTCGCGCGTGCCCATACCGTGCTGTTCGACAAGACGGGCACGCTGACCGTCGGCGGCGCGCGGCTGCTCTCGGTCGACGCGGCACCGGGCGAGGACGCCGATGCGGTACTGCTGCTCTGCGCATCGCTCGAGCAGGCCTCGCACCACGTGGTGGCGCACGCGATCGTTCAGGCCGGCCAGGCCCGCGGGCTGAAGCTGAAGGTGCCCGAACAGGTCAGGGAGACCATGGGCTCGGGCCTCGAAGGGCTGATCGATGGCCGCCCTGTGATGGCCGGCTCGCGCGACCTCGTGCTCGGCAGCCGCACGCCGCCGGCTTGGGCGGCGCGCGCGATCCGCCGGGCGTCATGGCGTTCAGCCCTGATCGTCTTCGTTGCCGTCGAGGGGCGCCCGATCGGGGCGCTGCTGCTGGCCGACGAGCTGCGCGCGGATACGCCGCGGGCGATCCGCTGGCTGCGCGAGGCCGGCATCGCGCGCATGGTCATGGTGACCGGGGACCGCGCCGCGGCCGCGCAGGCGATCGGCGCGGCGCTCGACCTCGACGCCGTGCTGGCGGACCGTGTCCCCTCCGACAAGGTGGAGGCGGTCAAGACCGAGCAGCGGCTGCATCCCACGATCATGGTCGGCGACGGCATCAACGATGCCCCTGCGCTGGCCTCCGCCGATGTCGGCATCGCGCTCGGCGCCCGCGGCGCCAGCGCCTCGTCGGAAGCCGCCGACGTGGTCATTCTCGCCGACCGGCTCGATCGGGTGGGCGAGGCGATCGTGATCGCGCAGCGCGCCCGGCGCATCGCCCTGGAGAGCATCTTCGTCGGCATGGGCCTGTCGTTTGTCGCGATGGGGGCCGCCGCCTTCGGCCTGCTGCAGCCGGTGCCTGCCGCCCTGGCCCAGGAGGCCATCGACGTCGCCGTCATCCTGAACGCGCTCCGCGCTTTGTTCCCGGCTGGCCGCAGCAAGGCCGGCCGGATCACGGCCGAAGACGGCCGCGGGCTCAGGCATGATCACCAGGCGTTGCTGCGCGGCCTCGACCGCCTGCGCTCGATCGTCGATGCGCTCGACGAGGCCTCGCCCGACAGCGCCGTGGCGCTGATCATGGAGGCGAACGGCCTGGTGCAGGACAAGGTCGTGGCGCATGAGCGCGACGACGAAGGCTCGGTCTATCCGAAGCTCGCGCGGCTCCTGCAGGAGAGCCATGGCCTGTCGGCGATGAGCCGGGCGCATCGCGAGATCCTGCATCTGGCGCGGCTGCTCGGCCGGCTGGTCGAGGATCTGCCGTCCGAGCATGTGGACCGCTATCTGATCCGCGATGCGCAACGGGTGATCGAGGCGATCGAGACGCTGGTGCGCATGCACACGGCGCAGGAGGACGACATCTACGAGGCCGTGGTGGCGCGCTCGGCCGCCTGAGCCGTTCGCGTCAGCCCGGATGCCGCGGCAGGTCGATCCGCTCGTTGGCAAATTCCGCAGGACCTTCGATCAGGCGGCGAATCCGCCGCTGGCGCTCGTCGGCCGCCAGGTTCGGGTCGAGCATCCGATCGATCAGCCGGATCGCATTCTGCTCGATGGCGAGGGGATCCCGCGACGTGAGCTGCCCTGTTGCTGCCGGCCGCGATGCATGCAGGCCGATCGTGAGCAATTGGCCGATGGCGTCGGAGCGTGTCATCTGGTGGGCCTCCGCCCAGGCGTCGATCTCGGCGGTGAGCTCCTGGGACAGCTTCACCGCACTCACCGCATCATGCCCCAGCCGGACGGCCGGGCTGTGATCCCTGCGGACGTCGGAGAATGGCGTCATGTGTTTGCCGGACGTCATCTGCCTGTTGATCATATTAGCCTAAAATATGCGGGAGGGACTGGGATTTGATTTCGATCAAGGACGTCCTAAGAAAGCGGCTTCTCGCGGCGGTTCCGCCGCCGGATGCCACGCGTGTCTCTGCCGCCAGGCGGGCCACGGAGCACAATACCGCAGACAGTCGGCAAGCCCATGCGATTCCTCCACACCTTCCAGGTCTATGATTTCCTCGATACGCTCGTCAGCCTGTTCGCAGCTTTCGTGCTGGGGACGCTGATCGGCGCCGAGCGGCAATACCGGCAGCGCAGCGCCGGGCTGCGCACCAATGTGCTGGTGGCCGTCGGCGCGGCCGCCTTCGTCGACCTCGGCAACCGCCTCACCGGCGCCGACGGCGCGGTGCGGATCATCGCCTATGTGGTGTCGGGGATCGGCTTCCTCGGCGCCGGCACGATCATGAAGGAGGGTATGAACGTCCGCGGGCTCAACACCGCCGCGACGCTGTGGGCGTCCGCCGCGGTCGGCGCCTGCGCCGGCGCCGACCTGATCGCGCAATCGGTGGCGCTGACCGTGTTCGTGCTGGCCGGCAACACGCTGCTGCGGCCGCTGGTCAACGCGATCGATCGCATCCCGCTCAATGCGCAGACCTCGGAGGCGCACTACGAGATCGTCCTGACCACCGACGGGCTGCGCGCCGCCGAGCTGCGCGAGGCGCTCGACGAGCGGCTGGAGGCGGCCAAATACCCGGTGCGCGAGACCGAGGTCGTCTATCGGTCGGAGGACATCGTCGAGATCGTCGCGACGCTGGTGCCGCTCGCGGTCGATACGGTCGATCTCGACCGCGTCGTGTCCGAGCTGGCGAAGCTCGCCGGGGTCCGTCATGCGACCTGGAACGTCAGAGCGCTGGTGTGACGGCATTGGTGGACCAGCATCGCCGCACCGGCGGCGGGGCGCTCGCCACACCTCGTGGCTGCCGGCCGCCGGCGGTCGTCGCAAGCTCCCCACCCACGTCATGGTTCGACATCCCCCGCATCGCTCATCGCGCCCATGCGAAAGTTCCATGTCGCGCCTGAACCATCGCTGAATGCAACGCCCTCGGTCGCCCGGCGTGCGGCAGCTCCATCGTCAGTGCCCGCCGCGGGCGAAGATCTCGTAGAAGCCGAGCACGATCTCGCTGGCGATCAGGATGACGACGATCACCTCGAGCCGCAGCGAGCGCTTGGTGTCGATGATGTCGGCGAGCGTGGTCGCCGTCTCGGCGATCACCGCGAGCTTGCGGTTGAGGGTTTCCTCCCGTTCCTTCAGCTCATACTCGTCCTCGAGCCGCGCATAGAGCCGCTCCAGATCGGGCCGGTCCCACAACACGTCCGGCTTCTCGCCGACCGCCACGCGGCCGGAGACCCGGTGCTGCACCAGCAGCGCCTCGCCGAGCAGCTTGAGCATCGCCACCCGGCTCTTCGAGGTTCGCCCCAGCATCGCCAGCTCGCGCGCGAACGGCTCGATGGTGTCGAACACGTTGGCGATCTCGCGCTCGCTGCGGCCGAGCACGACGCTTTTCGCCAGCGCATCGGCGACGATGAGCAGTCGCTCCAGCGACAATTCCTTGACCAGGACCGGGCCGCCGACCGGGATCGGCTCGTCGGATTCGCGCGCGACCTGGACCTTGGCCGTCTCTTCCTCGTGCGGCGCGATCGGGCCGAACAGCCGCGCGCTCAGCCGGTCGAGGAAGTTGATCTCCTCGGCCACCGACAGGCCGATGAAGACGACGACGCCATAGCGGAAGACCACGGCGACTCCCGTCTCGCCGATGCGGACCGCAAGCGGCGTCGCCGACAGCACCTGGCCTTCGAAGCCGGCGGTATTGATGCGGTCCGCGATCTGGAGCGCGCGGGCGGCGAGTTGTGGAACGGGTGAGGTGTCGGCCATGATGGCGAAAGGCTAGCACGTCATTGCCGATGGAACGATAACGCGGCGCAATCCGTCTGGCGACACGTCCGCTGCCGAATATCGTTGCGTGAACCCGCTTGACAGGAATGAACGTAGCTCCTCATTGGACGCGCACCCCGGACGGATGCCTCTCGATGTCGAAGACCAGCGCTGCGGACTACTATGCCTCGATTCCGGTGTTTCGCGGCTTTGCGCGCCTGATGGAGCCGCAGCTCTACCAGCCGGTGCCGGATGATTGGCTGATCGGCACGGCCGACATCGTCGAGTCGACCAAGGCGATCGCCGACAAGCGCTACAAGGCGGTCAACATGGCCGGGGCGGCGGTCATCGCCGCGGTCACCAATGCCTTGGAGGGGCGCGAATTCCCGTTCGTGTTCGGGGGCGATGGCGCCAGCTTCGCCGTCAGCCCGGATGACGAAGCGGCCGCGCGCGAAGCCCTTGCCGCCACCGCGACCTGGGTCAGGGAGGATCTCGCTCTCGCGATGCGCGTCGCGCTGGTGCCCGTGACGGCCATCCGCGCGCAGGGGCTCGACGTCCGCGTGGCGCGCTACGGTCCATCGGCCAATCTGTCCTATGCGATGTTCGCGGGCGGCGGATTGGGCTGGGCCGAGGCTGCGATGAAGCGGGGCGAGTTCGCGATTCCGCCGGCGCCGTCCGGTGCGCAGCCCGATCTGTCCGGACTCTCGTGCCGCTTCGAGGAGATTCCGGCGGCGCGTGGGGTTATTCTGTCGGTGCTGGTGCTGCCGGCCCTGGGCGCGGATGCGCAGGCCTATCGCAAGGTGATCGAGGAGATCATCACGCTCACCGAGCGCAGCCCCGATGCCGGGCGGCCGGTGCCGGCCGGAGCGCCGGCGTTGCGATGGCCGCCGCAGGGATTTGGCTACGAGGTCCGCGCCGCGCGCGGACCGCTGTTTTCGCGCTGGGCCCGCGTGCTCGGACGTACGCTGTTCGTCTATGCCGTGATGCGGTTCAACATCAGCATCGGCGGCTTCGTGCCGGATCTCTACAAGCAGCAGGTGGTCGAGAATTCCGACTTCCGCAAATATGACGATGCGCTGCGCATGATCCTCGACTGCACCGACGAGCTCGCGCAGGAGCTGGAGCGCCGGCTCGGCGCGGCGGCCTCGCGCGGCATCGTCCGCTACGGGCTGCATCGGCAGGATGCCGCGATGATGACCTGCTTCACGCCGTCCGCGATCCGGCCCGATCACGTCCACTTCATCGACGGCGCACGAGGCGGCTACGCGTCGGCTGCGACCGCGTTGAAAGCCGCGGTCGCCTGAGCGCGGATCAGCGGGAACGGGTCCAGGTCTCGCCGCCGCAAAGCGATCCGACGCAGCCTTCCACCTTCAGCGTATCCGGGCCGGAAACGGAGATGTGGCTGGTGTAGCTCTGGCCGTCATCGGCGTTGTAGATCTTGCCGGACCATTTGTTCGGCCCCTCCGGGTGAACGCCTTCGAACAGTTGCAGCCCGATGATCGGGCGGTTGGCCAGCGAGCGATTCGGATTCTTGTTGTCGACGGCCGGCTTGCCGGTGTCGGTGTCCATCGGCTCCTTCAGCCACACGACGGTGCCGCAAAGATTGGCGCCGCATTTGGCGACCTTGATCCTGGCGTCGCCCGCTTGGGTCAGCCAGGTGCCGGTCGGATCATCGGCGGCCAAGGCGGGCTGCGCCATCACGACGGTCGCCAGCGCAAGACCAGCCAAACGCAATTTCCAAATCATCTTACCCCCCGTTGAAGCCGCGTTTCCATAACAGCAAACGGCGCAGTTGCAATCGTCGAGGTGCGGTTGTCCAAGGCATGATCATCACGATCAGGTGCATTGCCGACGGGCCGTCTCAATCCGTTGTTCGATTGTCTCATGGCATGTGCCGGGAAATGGTTTTGACTGCCGCAACAAACTCCGCTGTCGTCCCGGCCCTTGAGCCGGGACCCATACCCCCAGGGAGCGGTTTGAGGCACGCCGGCCATTGGCTTTTCGCATCTCACGTCCGCCGCGGCGTATGGGTCCCGGATCGGCGCCATGCTGCGCTGGCGCGCGTCACGGCTTGTCCGGGACGACGACGGCGGGTGAGGCGGTTTCACGGTTCAAACAGCGATGGACATAGCTTTGCAGTCTCGCGGCCCTTCACGCCCGAGGTCTGCGATCATCGTGGCCCTTGCAAAAATGCAGAGGGCGCAGGGAATGCCGGGTGAAGGCCTCACCCATGGCCCGCCTGCTGAAAAAATGCAGGCGGCAGGTA
>NZ_JAUHJF010000014.1:0-197910 GCF_032380995.1 Bradyrhizobium sp. SZCCHNR2028
TGAACGGCCGATTCGTCATGCCCCCAAATCTTACCGTGAACACTGAGTTCTTGCCCAGCCTCGTCGGGCAAATCAGGGTCGATGCGCCCGCACGATGGTCCGTTCATGGCCTTCGATCGCCTGCAGACGACGTGTGCGGAAACGCTTGTTTTGGGCGAGGCTTCAACGCATTGCCCCGGTCCGGCCCGCCGGGCCGAAAAATTCTTCTTTCTCTTTTTCAGAATTCATGATTGTCTACGCGCATCCCGCCTCATGAAGAGGGGCGTATCGCGGTCGTCACGACACGTGGAGGCGGGGAGTGATGGGCGAGCCGGTTTGCAGCGTGGTCATTCGCGCAGACGAACAACACCGGCTCGTACGGTCAAGTCGCGTGGTCCTGATACTCCGATGCCGGTATCAAGCCTGCGCCGGCGCTGACAGCGCCGCGTGGGTGACGGTGACCAACAAGCCCGGCGCACCGGGGAGAACGCGAAGCAGCCGTGAAAACCATCGCGCAGGGAGGGCCGGATCGTTCCGGCTGGACCTGTGGTACCTGCCGCCTGCATTTTTTGAGCAGGCGGGCCACGGGCCTCAGTCGAGGTCCGGCCTTCCCTGCCCCCTCTCGTTTGAAGAGGGTGAGACCACTGTATCACTCGGACGCCTGGGGCGCCGCGAGGCTATGGACGCACATCCCCATATGTCGCTCAGAATTGTTGATCACGACGGCGCAACAGGCGCGGTGCCCACCCTTCCCTGGAGGGGGCCTGGAGGGGGGATGGAGGGGGAGCGCCTCGGCGTCCCCCGCATCCGGTCTCGAGTCTTACTTGTTCGCCGCGCGGGCGCGCGACTTGGCGGCCGCCTTGGCGCGGATCCGCGAGATCTGGCCGCGCGGCAGGGTGACGAAGATCTCGCCGATCCAATCCAGCTTGACGCCGACGATCGGCTTGGCGTTGAAGCTCTTCAAATTGACCACGGACGGCGATTTGCCGCGCTCGATCGTCTTCAGGTAGCGCTCGCCGGACTTGAGGCGCACCACCGCCTCCTCGCCGTAGAAGCTCGACAGCGGGTGGCGCTGCTCGCGGTAGACGACGATCACGTCGCCATTCTCATATTTCGGCAGCATCGAATCACCGGAGACCTCGAAGGCGATGGTCTCCTCGGAGATCGGGAAGGGCAGGGCGACCTCGCCGAGGCCCTCGACCGGCACCTGCTCGTAATCCGGCTCGATCACCGAGCCGGCGCCGACCCGTCCCATGACGGGGACCGAATTGAGCTCGAGATACTCCGTAATGAGCGGAATCTCGGCCGCCTTGATCAGGCGCTGGCCGCCGAGGATCTCGGAGACCGCCCCCGGCCGCACGCCCATGGCGCGGGCCAACCCTCCTTTCGTCTTTCCTGGCTTCTCGAGTGCACGCTCGATCATGGCGACGTCCAACATGGCTTTGACCTCTTTTGCGAATCTCGGAAGGGATTATATGTTTCGAATAATCAGAACTCAAGCTTGACTTTTTGTTCGGAATATCGGAAGATTTGGCCGTCGGGTGGAGCCGGCGGGTCCGGCGGCCCCGACCCAGAAGGAAGAGCGAGAATGCAATCCACCGATTGGCCAGACCAACATTCCAAAATGCTGTGCGAGCTTCATGCCCAGGGGCGGTCCTATGCCGAGATCGCGCGCGCCCTCAATGCGCAGTTCGGAACCGCCTATACGCGGAACGCGACGCTTGGCCGCGGCAAGCGGATCGGGCTGGTGGCGCCGGGCGGGCCGAAAGCCGCTCGATCCGAGCCCCGGCCGATGTCCGCAGCGACCCGAACCCGGCGGCGAAGCCCGGACGCGGCGGCGTGGCCGATACCGTCCCCGCCGAAGCCTGCCGCGCCGGTCAGGCTGCGCTGCGTCGGCCTCAGCCCGCGCCTGCTGTCCCTCGACCAGCTCGAACGCAACGATTGCCGCTACCCTTATGGAGGCGACCGGGACGACGATCCCATCACTTTCTGCGGTCATCCGCGCCAGCCCGGCTCCTGCTACTGCACGCCGCATTACCATCTCACGCGGCTTCCGCCCGAGGAGACCGCCGTGCGCTCCGCCGGCCCTTTGATCCTGCGGCTGGTCGCCGCCGCGTAGAGCGCGGCAAACCCGACCCGAACTGACCCCATCTATTTTCCGGAGACGAGACATGGCGCGCCCCAGACGCAGCAAGCCCCATCGCATGTCCAAGACCCACGACCGGAGAGCTCACGACCTGCCGCGAAATGCAGACGTGATTCCCGTAGAGATCGACGATCCGCTGGCGCTCGAGCCCGGCGAAAAGATCGTCGCGTTGCGATCGGTCCGCAGCGACCCGCTCGGCCGGCTGCACGCGCACAAACAGCTGGATGACGCCCAATACCGGGCCGGACGGGCGTTCCAGAATGATTGGGAGCGGGCCGAGCGGGGCCCGCAGGCGATCGATCCCTCGCGCGAGCACGTCGACGGCGCCCGTGGGCGCGAGCCGGTCACCGAAGGCCAGAGGCAGGCGGTGCTGCGGCTCAACCGCGCCGAGCGCGAGCTCGGCGCCGACGGGGGGGCGATCACCCATGACGTGCTGGTGCACGGCCTGACCATGGAGCAGGTCGGACACAAGCGGGGGCTCGCCAGCCAGCGCTGGAATGATTATTTCGCCCGGCGCTTCAAGGAGTGCCTGGACCGGCTGGCCGTGGTCTACGGGTTTTCCACCGACAGGATCGCCAGGAAATGCGATGGGGCCGTGCGATCGGGCCGTCGGGGCGAGAGCTAACGGCCGGCACGACCGGCGCTCGTACCGTCGTCGACGGGGTACGAGCGCCGGTCGGACAATCGTTTTCCCTCAGGGATGCGGCGTCACGACATAAGTGGTGCTGTAGGGCTCGACGCGCAGCGAGGCATGCGACAGCAAACCGATCTTGGCCGAAGGCGTCATCTGCAGCTCGCCGTTCGCGCCGCGATGAACGTTGTACTGCCAGGCCGCGAGGTCGCCTTTCTGCGCCAGTGCGCGCGCAACGGCGCTGGCATCGCTGCCGCCGATCGTCGCCAACTCGTCGCTATTGAGACCGATGACGATCTCGTCCTTGACGGTCACCACCTTGAACAGCGAGGTCGCGCTGTCGCCGGCCTTCGCCATCGAGGCAGCGAGCGACAGTGTGGCGAGGGTGATGAAGATCGGGCGTGTCAGTCTGGAAGGCATGAGGACTCCTGTTGCCGATGGCATGATGGACGGCGTCGGTGTGCAGCCATTGGTTCCCGACGGGCGGCCATCGGTTCGCAGAAATCGATGCGGCGGTGGGTTGAACCAGGGGGCGTGACGTCGCGTCTAAGCGCGATTGCGGGATGCGTACGTGCCGCCGGATGGCCGGGTTGGTCCTGAGTTGACACAGGTCAAGCTGCACGCCCGGACATGTTGTATCTGGGAACGAGTGAAGTGAAGGGTGATGCCATGTTCAGCGGGAAATATCGATCTCCTTCGGCCGGTGGAAAAATCGCGATTGCGGCCGTCGCGGCCATCGCCGTGGTGGCGAGCGCGCCGGCGCCAGCCCATGCGGGGGCGGCGGGTCCGGCCAACAACAAGTCGGCGGTCGCGACGGCGACAGCCGGCGATTTGACCGATCTCAGCGCTCGCCGGCGCTATCGCCGCGTCTACAGGGGCAATCCAGCCGCCGGCTTGGCCATCATGGGGGCAATGATCGGTACTATCGGCGCAATCGCCGCGCATCAGCACGACGACTACTATTACTATGGGCCCGGCTATTATCCCGGACCCGGCTATTACGGGCCGCCGCGGGTGTACTACGCACCGCGGCCATATTATGTTCGCCCGTATTACGGCCCGCCCGGTTACTACTACAGTCCGTACTGACGTGACGCGGCGCTCCGTCCATGTTGCGGTGTCGGCTCAGAAGCCGCCGGCGCTGAAACGGAGTGGCTGCACGACGTCGTACGCCGCCTTGCTGATCGGGACCGCATAGTCGACCGTGAGCGGTCCGAATGGCGATGCCCAGGTCATGCCGACGCCGACCGAGGAGCGCAGCACGTTCCTGTTCGCCACCTGGACATTCTGGGTCGGGCCGCGATAGCCGAACACGGTTCCTGCGTCGACGAAGGCCGATGCACGCAGGCCGTATTCCTGCGGCAATCCAGGAATGTTGCCCTGCAGCTCCGCCGTGGTCGCCCAAAACAGGCTGCCGCCGACATTGTCCATCGTCGATCCTGGCGTCAGATCGCGCGGCCCAAAGCCGCCCGGCGCGAAGCCGCGCACCATGGTGGGACCGCCGAAGAAGCTGTTGAGCAGCGGCGCCTGCTGGCCGCCCCATCCGGTGATATAGCCGCCTTGCGCGCGCACCATGCCGGTCAGGTCGCTGTTGATGGACCGATAGTAGCGGACGTCGCCCGTGGTCCGCAAAAAGCGAACGTCGCCGCCGAGGCCGGCGAGATCCTGCGTCAACTGTGAACGAATGCCGCTGGTCGGCACCTTGTTGTTGTCGAGCGAGCTGTAGGTGACGGTATTGCCGAGCGAGGACACCGTCTGCCGTCCGGCTGCGACCGCCTGGCGGACCGGGAGGGACACCGCTGCCGGCGAGATCCCCGGCGCGAGCACCACCCTTTGGTCGTAGAGCGAATAGCGCCACAGCATGGCAGTCTGCTCGCTGACCGGCATGCCCAGGGTGAGGGCACCGCCATAGGTGTTGCTGCCGAACGATTGGAATGTGCTGACCATGCTCTGTCGAGCGAACAGCTCCATGCCAGGTGTCGTTCGACCGAGGGCGTAGGGCGAGGTGAAGGACAGGCTGGCGCCGCGCGCGAACTGGCCGTAGGTGAAGGTGGCCTGCGCAGTGTTGCCGGTGCCGAGCACGTTGCGGTCACCGATCTTCACCTCGGCGAGCAATCCGTCCGTGGACGAATAGCCGCCCGAGACGTTGAAGTCGCCGGTCGCCTGATCGACTGCCTCGACATCCAGCACCACGCGATCCCTGGCCGAGCCCGGCCGCGTCGAGATCTTGACGGTCTTGAAGTAGTTGAGGTTGCGCAGGCGACGTTCGGCGCGGTCGATCAGCGTCCTGTTGTAGGCATCGCCTTCGCTGACGTCGAACTCGCGCCGGATCACGTCGTCGTGCGTGCGCGTGTTGCCGTGGATCTCGATGCGCTCGACATAGCTGCGTCGTCCCTGCTCGATCTGGAAGTTGACGTCGGCCAGCCGATCCGGCGCATGCCGATTGATCCTGGGCTCGACCTGCGCAAACGGAAAGCCGAGCTTGCCAAGTTCAGCCGCCAGGAGTTCGGAGATCTTGTCGATCTTGCTCTGGTCGAACGTGTCGCCCTGCTGCACCAGCAAGGATGTGCGCAGGCGGTCGCAGGCCAGCCCCTGCACGTTGCAGGAGACGTCGACTGCGGCGAATTTATAGAGTCCGCCTTCCTCGATCGCAAAGGTGAGGTTGTAGCCGCTATTTGCCGCGTCATAGTCGACGCTCACATTGGAAACCTCGGCATCGGCGTAGCCGTGGTTACGATAATATTGTCGCAGCAGCTCGCGGTCCTCGTTGACGCGATCTGCGTCGTAGACGTTGCCGCCAGTCACGAAGCTCAGCACGTTGGTGGCCGAGGTCTTGATCACCGCGTGCAATTGTCGGGCGCCATAGGCGCGATTGCCTGTGAAGTTGATCGCCCTGACCGGCGTCTTCTTGCCTTCGGTGATGGTGAAGACGAGATCGACGCGGTCGTTGCCGCGATCGATGATCTCCGGGACGACGCGGATGTCGTCGCGTCCAGCGCGATGGTACGTCTGGATGATGCGGGCGACGTCGCCCTGGACGGTTGCGCGCTGCAGGCCGGCTCGCGGCTTTGATAGCACCGCGCCCGTGAGCTCCGCATCCTTCACCTTCTTGTTACCTTCGAAGGCGACGCGATCGAGCACTTTTGCTTCCGAGACACGGACCACGGTCCGTCCGTCGGCGCGGCTGATCTTCGCGTCGTCGAACAGCCCGGTCGCAACCAGCGCCTTCAGGCCGGCGTCGAGCGCGGCGGCGTCGTAGCGCCCGTTGGCGTCAGTGTGGAAATAGGATCGCACGGTGTCGGCATCGACGCGCCGATTGCCCTGTACTACAAGGGCTTCGGCCGCCACGGCCGGCGGCGCGGACGTCACCACCAACAGCGTCGCAACGATCAATGCGACATGTCGCGATCTGCTGTCTCCACGGTGACGGCTGTCTCGGGCGGTCAACATGCGCGCATCTGCCTGCTCGTCATGCCGGGATGCAAGAGCCGGTGGGCGGCCAAATCATGTCGAAGCCGTGGAGACTTGGCGGCCTGCGATCACGCCTGCGAAGGGCGACCGGCAGGGAATCGAGCGCGGCCGCAGAATCGACGCAGAGTCGATTCAAACGGCGTGCAGCATCGTCCTCATCCGTACGCGCCAGCAGATGCTGATGCGGCGAACGTTTGTCGGGAGCAGACCATGCGCGCGATCGCCTTGGCCCTCATCGCTTGCACTTTCGTTCAATCAGCCCTTGCTGCTGCGGTCGTCCCAGAGATCGACCCACGCGCGTCGCTCGGTGTCGTCCAGAATTGGATCTACAACTATCGCACCAAACCCGACTACGCCCATGTGCCGGCGGCGGTGCGGGTGCTGTTTCACTCGCAGACGTTCAAGGAGCCGGAGAACGCGGGCATCTATCTCGGCTTCATTGCGGGGGCGATCGGCTCCAATCCGGCCAAGGCGGAACAACTGGTCAACAGCTTCTTTCCCGTGCCTCCCGAGGAGGAGTGGGTGGTCGTGCGGGCCATCGCCTATTCGGGTCTGCCGGACTGGCGCAATCTCATGCGCAAGGTCGCGCCGAAGATGCCGGGCCGCCGCGTGATGATCGACGGTTATCTCAGCGGCGCACAGCCGACCTTGATGGACATCCCATTGGAGGAATCGAAGCCTGGCGTGATGGACAAGCTGCGTGGCGCATTGACGCAGAATCCGTTCAAGAAGGAGGAACGCAAGCTCGACACGCGGCTCAGCTACGCGACCCACCAGGATCTGCTCGACATCCTCTGGGGTTATTACTTCGCGACCGGCTCGCGCGTGCCGATCCAGCGCATCGTGCAGATGCTGCCATGGTCGAAGAGCCGCGACACGATCGACAAGCTGACCATCGGTAGCATGGCGCGCTATACGCTTGCCAGCTACTCGGTGCGCGATGCCAGCCTGCGCGACTATCTCCGGGAGGAGCTGGCGCGGCAGTCGAGACCGGTCAAGGAGCCGCTCAGGGAGGTGGTTGAGGCCGCCGATACGGTGCAGCTCGGCGCCGTCCGCAAGGATGCCGTCGCCGCGGTCGAGGAGCTGAAGACCAAGGGCTCTGACGCCCGCCGCAACATGGATTTCTGGGGACAGCTCGGCGTCGGTGCCCTTGCGCTCGGCTGCGTCTCGGCTGCGGCGCTGGGGCAGGTCGCCGTCGGCATCCCCTGCGTGATCGGCGGCTCGGCCTCGCAGGGCCTGCTCTCGTTCTGGGAGAAGCAGCAATAGGCCGTCGGTGACGCAGCGGTGGCGTTCGTTGGCGACCGAGGGAAGGGGAGAGCCGGTCGAGCGGAGCGGCGGGGGGCTGACACTCAGGGCGCTCTTGATGCCGAAGCGGCCTGATCGCGCGCCAAACATACACACTCAAGGGTTGTTCGGCTTTTCGTTTCCTCTACGAAAAGTAGAAAAAGTAGTCGGCGCGCAGTCTCTGCTGGCACGCCTATGAAAAAATCAGGACAGGCTGGCCTTCACTGCAGCCGGATAAACCGGCTCACGGTGAACCTCCGCGCCAGATTCGTCGACGACGACGATGGACAGCCTGCGGTCGGTGATGCGCGGGTCGTGCCGGAGTCGCCGGGCCAAATCCCGGCTGTGCTCGATCGCCCCCGCACTCGTCGCAAATTCCAGGCCGGTCCGGTCTCTGGTCGGAATGCCATCCTTCATATCGAAATAATAAGTGCGCATGGTCTTCCTGCAGCCGCTGTGTGGCGGGAGTGGGCACGGAGCCCGAGCGGGATCCGCAACCCATTCTTCCCCCAAAGCAAACTATAGAAGACCTCTAATGTGGAGGACAAGCTTACCGCTGCCGTAATCCCCGCGCATTGTTCGGTAAACGACCGTTTCCACTGGTATCGTCAGCCAGAAACTGCCAGAAGACCCAAATTGTGACGCCGAAATCAACCCACCGGTCAGTTCGGCTTGCTGCGAGAGTTGTTCCCTGGCATACTTTCAACCTCATCGGGTTCCGCACGGTCGATTTCCAGGCGGGCCATCCTGAGGATCAGGGTCGCAGTCGTCAGACCGAGACTTTCAGCCTCGATTGCTGCAGTATCTACCTTGCGTGCAAGGCCTTCACGTTTGCTAAGGACTGGCATTACCGTTTCCTGCCAAAGGTGCGAGATGAAGAATTCAACATTCATCGCGGAGCTGCACACGAAGCTCGGAGCCCCATCGAGCGAAGCCGTGGAAAGCCTTCGTCTGCTGAAGGCGTTCCTGAAGCTGGCTCCGGGCCAGCGCATCGAGGTGATCGAGATAGTCGAGCGGTTGACCGCAGACGCCCTTTCGGAGACCGACCGCCCTCTGTCCTGACCTCATCCCTCCCGATTGCATGCAATGGTTGCGGGTGGCCGCGTGGCGATCGCGTAGATTGCATCATCCAGCGCTTCCGATTCGTGCAGCGTCCCGGCCGGCAACAGGATCTTGTCGCCGGCGGTACAGATGCGCTCGCCGCCTTCCCAACGAAACGTGAGCCGTCCCTTGATCACGACGAGGATTTCGTCGACGGGGTGGGTATGGAAGGCGTGAACCTTGCCGGCTGCATCGTGCTGCAGCTCGATGCAGCCCTGCGTCGGCAACAGCGCCAGGATGTCGGGATCGATCGCGAAGCTGGTCTTGGTTCCAGCGATGATCTGGGTCATGCAGCCTGCTCCTTGTCTGTAATGGACGATGGCTTGGTCTGCGCCAGCTTGTGGAAGGGACAGGCCGGCGGCGGCTGGTTGTCGTCGTAGAGGAAGTACTGTTTGAACTCCCGGCCCTCCGGATTGCCGTAGCGTCCGAGCTGGGGCGAAGGCGCCGTCGTGTCGAACGGGACCAGCCGTTTGCGCACCTCGCCGAAGGCCTTGGCCGCCGCCTCGTCCGTGCCGAGCATCCGTTCGAACACCCAGCGCGGCTGGAAGGTCAGCATGAATGCGCTCGATCGGCGGCTTTGCCGCATCACATGTGCGGGCGTGCTGCAGACGACGAAGATCGGCTCCCCGGCGAACGAGAACTCCCACATCGGATGATCGACGGTCTCGGGAATTTCGGCGGGCCACGGCTGGCTGTCGACGCGCGCCAACTGATCGAGGATGTGCCAGAATTTCTTGTAGTAGGAGTCGATGGTCTGGACCGGGCGCGGGCGCGTGAACAGCACCAGCGAGGTGTTGGGCCCGTGCGAGCGGCTCTCCGAGACGAACAGGGCGAGCTGCTGGCCGAGCACGTCGATGTCGATGGGGTCGAGAAACAGATAACGAAGCTGATCGTGACGATAGCCCGCGACGCCGAATACGCACGGAAAGGGTCTTGCTTCGCTGCTCATCTGAGCCTCGAATTCCGAAAACAGGACGCTCTGCCAGGTGCCGGCCTGATGGCCGGATCGGACTTCGTCCCTTCTCAAATACAAACGCGACATACTGACCCTCTCTGTTCTTATGCTTAAGTACGAAGTATCAATTCGCGCCTCATCATCAGCGGCCCAAGGAGTCCAGGAAGCGACATCAGGAGAAGAATCTCGATCAGGGCTGCGTAGCCGGAATCGCTGGCGGCACTGCGCAGGCTTGATCCGATGTCGGGGTCGAGGCCGCTTGCAGTCACCATGGCAAAGGCGATCGCCGGCTGAGCCAGCCCGGCAAAAATGCCGGCGGCTGTCGTATTGATCGATGCGCCGACGCCGATGCGCTCCGCCGTGTAGAGATGCTTCGTGCTTTTCAGGATCAGCGGCACGGTGCCCCCGGCCACCAGACCGAGCACGGCGAACACCGCGCCGACATAGAAGAAGCCGAAGCTGTGCGCCAGTGCCGGCAACAGCATCACGACGAGCAGCATGCGCAGCAGGGTGATGGAAATCAGGGCTGCATTGAGCGACTGCATCCGATCGGCGGCATGGCCGAGAAAGATCGATCCGATGGCGTTGCCGACCATGAAGGCGAGCAGAGGGCCGCCGGCCGCTGACGGCGAGATGCCGAAATAATGCGCGACCATCGGGATGCCCCACACCCCGGCGAGCGTGGTCACGACCGCGAAATGCGCAGCGAAGCTCATGGCGCAGCCCCAGGTCGCGGCCGATCCGAGCGCATGCCAGCTTGTGACGAGGACGCTCTTCAGCGTCCGGCTGGTGTAGTTCGCAGGTGCGGATTTCAAGGTCGCGGACGCGCAGGCCAAGTTCGCGACGCCGACGCAGGCGATGAAGAGAAAACAGGCGCGCCAGCCGAAGCCGCTGACCGCAGCGGCGAGCGGGGTCGTGGCGAGGACGCCGCCGACATAGCCCGACACCTGGGAGATGCCGGACATCAGGCCAAAACGCTGGTCGGAAAAGTTCTGCGCGACGAGCTTCAGCAGCGCCGTGAACACCAGCGCGTCGCCGCACGCCACGACCACGCGTGCGACGAAGACGTCGAACAGGGTAGGCGACAGCGCGAAGGCGGCGCTGCCGAGCACCGACGCCGTCATGCTGCACAGGACGACGCGCTTCACACCGTAGCGGTCGACCAGAACGCCCGCGGGGATCTGCATCAAGGTGTAGCCCCAGAAGTAGCTGGAGGCGAGCATCGCGACGCCGGAGGCGTCGGTGCCGAAGTCGCGCATGAAGTCGAGGCCCACGGTCTGCGGCGACATCCGCTGCAGGAAGGCGACGGCGTAGGCAAACGCGACCGTTCCCCACGCAACATAGGCGCGATCGAAGAACCGGACCGGAGAGGACGCGACCGCTTGTTGTCCGAGCGCCGCCATCACACCCTCGCATAGCCGACGGAGAACAGGGCGTCGGCGGAATCCGGGATGATCCGCGACATCGCGGTCTCGACCAGCGAGGCCCTGCCGTGATAGTCTTGTCTGATGTGCTGGATGTGTCCGTAGGCGCCGCGCATGATCATGCGGGGCACCTCGAGCGGCTTGCCCGGATAGATCGTCGCGCACATCTCGACGCAGGCGGCCTGCAACTCCGCATCCGGCGCCTCATCGAGCAGCGACGGCGCGACCCTCTCGCAGATCTTGGCGTTGGCAGCCCACACGATCGGGTTGCGCGTACGCCATCCGTAAAGAATTTCTTCGCCGGGCGTGGCCGACCCAGGATGCTTGAGGATCTGCGACGTAAAGAACCCATACAGGCCACGACCCTGATGTGCGGGTAGTACTTCGGTCCCACTGCGATAGATGGCCAGCCGCTGCGCGATGGTCATCACGCGATAGACCGAGAACGCGACCAGTCCGATGTGATCGTAGACTAGAACAAGGCCGTATTTGCTGTTGAATGGCGATGAAGCCGCGGTCCAATGGGGTTCGATTGCTTTCCAGTTAATGGCAATGATCGAATTCATCGCATCCATGATCGGCTGCCGATCAGGCAGCTCGATCTCCGACGCGTCGGAAAAGCTGTAGACGGTGTAGTCGTCCCATGGCGAGGCGATCGTCTTGTATCGGCCGTCCAGGTTGCGCGACATCACGTGAGCTCCAGCACTGCAAGGTCGAGCTATACAGGCGGTCCTCCGATGGCTTAAAGGACAATATGCCCTCGAATCCTGCCAACTCTCCCCGGCGTGCTGCGGTGCGTCGAGATGGTGCCGAAAGGCGGCTCGCCATCTTTGCCTTTCCCGGAGTGACGCTGCTCGACGTTTCCGGCCCGGCGCAGGTGTTCGCCGAGCTCAGCGAGATCGAGCTGCCGGGGCCGGGCTATGCGCTCAGCTACGTGTCCAAGGAGGGCGGACTGGTGCCGACCGATGTCGGCCTGATGATCGACACCGCGCCGCTCTCGTCCGTGAAGCCGGAGGAGGTCGACACGCTGTTGATCCCCGGGGGGCCGGGCATCTGGAAGCTGCGGCAGGACGAGACGGTGATGCGGTGGATCGGCGAGGTGCTCCCGGGCGCCCGGCGGATCGCATCCGTCTGCCTCGGCGCCTTTGCGCTGGCCTGGGTCGGCGCGCTGGAGGGCAGGCGGGCCGCGACGCATTGGCGCTACTGCCCCCGCCTGCAGGACAGTTTTCCGAACGTGAAGGTCGAGCCCGACGCGATCTTCGTGCAGGACGGCCGGGTCTGGTCATCCGCAGGCGTGAGCGCCGGCATCGATCTGGCGCTGGCGATGATCGAGGAGGATTTCGGTCATACGATCGCGCTCGACGTGGCGCGCCGGCTCGTCGTCTTCCTGAAGCGTCCTGGCGGCCAGAGTCAGTTTTCGACCGTCCTGGCGGCGCAGGCGTCCGACGTCGAGGGTCGGTTCAGTGCGCTGCATGCCTGGATCATCGAGAACATCGCGAGCGACCTGCGCGTCGAGGCGCTGGCCGCGAGAGCCGGCATGACGCCGCGCACCTTTGCCCGCACCTATGTCAGCCGCACCGGGATGACCCCGGCACAGGGAGTCGAGGCGCTCAGGGTCGAGACGGCGCGCCTCCTACTCGAAAGCCGCCAGGTCGAAAACGTGGTCGAAGTCGCCAAACGGGCGGGCTTTGGCGACGACGAGCGCATGCGGCGGGCGTTCCTGCGGCATCTCGGCGTGTCGCCATCGGAGTATCGGCGCCGCTTCTCGGGCTGAGCGGCGCTTGCCGCAACCGGGGCTGACAAGATTCGCCGGAGTCGACGCCTTTTTCTTTGCTTTCGGGTTAGTCTCGCCGTTCGCGTTGAGGCCAGAGCGGCCAGGCCTTATGCGATCGCTCAAAGGCTTCCGTAAAAGGCCACGTGTATAACGCTGAAAATTTGATGCAGGTCCGCCTCTGCGGACGGGAAAGGCCAATGACCAACATCGTTCCCTTTCGCACAAGGACACTCTCTCCTCAGGCCGCCTTTGCGACGGCTGAAGAGAAGGCCGCGGTTGTGGTGGCCGGTGCCGGCCACATGGACACCGTGCGAGCCGGTGCATTCGGTGTCAGGGAGGATGCGAGAAGAACTGTCCTCCTCCTCGATCTTGCCCTGCAGCATGCGCGAGAGCTCTCAGGCCTCGTTACGGACCGAGCGCGCGCGGCGGACCTATGATCGTCACCTCGCTTCGATCGAATACGCGCTGCAGATTACGCGCCAACGTATGGCCGCACTCTGACAGGCGCTGGCAGCTTTCTTCCGCATCTATTTGTACGGCGACGCAGGGAGTCGGATGTGGTAGTTGGATCTGTCGTGGAGGACGCAACGATGACCCAAACCAAACTGGAAGTGCCCGCTGAACTGCGGGACCTGGCCGAAAAGACCATCTCGCAGGCGGAAAAGGCGTTCGAGATGTTCTTCGACGCAGCCGGAAAATCGATCGGCACGGTTCCCGGACCTGCCGCCGACATGTCCAAGCAGGCGCTCACTCTCACCGAGCAGAACATCAAGACGGCTTTCGAACACGCTCGAAAGCTCGTTCACGCCACCGAGCTCGAGGAGGCGATGCGGATCCAGTCCGAGTTCCTGCGCAGCCAGTTCACCAACGCCGGTGAGCACATGAAGACGATCACGTCGAGCATCATGTCCGCCGCGAGCAAGGCTACTGAACCCAAGAGCTGAAGCGCGAGCCTCGCCGTCGCAGGAGCGACGGTCTGCATGGACGAACTCGGCGGCAGCGCTGCCGCCGAATGGACGCGGGCGGACGAGACGGGCGAAAGAGCCCAGCCCTATTTTCGCAGGCTGCCGATATAGGCGGCGATGTCGGCCGCCTCCAGCCGGTTGAGCGGAAAGCTTGGCATCTTCGGATGCGGGTCGAGCAGGAAAAACGCGACCTTCTCTGGCGTGAAATCCGTTTTCTGAGCAATCTGAGCGAACGTGGGAACGTCCGCGCTGGCCTGCTTCTGCGTCCCTTCGATGAGGTGGCATGAGGCGCACCAGCGACGGGCCAGATCCCCGCCGTGATCCGGATCGGCGGCCCATGCCGGTGTCGACGCCGCAGCCGCGATCGCGATCGCCATAACTCTCATCACCGAGGCGTGCATCAAGGAGCTCCTGATCATTGTCTGTTGAGTGGTGGCATACCTCGCCGGAGTGACGGCGGGTGGCTCACGAAGGAATGTTTCGCCCCTGGAGCGGAGCGATCTTGGCGGCTCCGCCTCGCAGGCACGCGCGGCGCGTCGATGAATCTCGACGTCAATTACAGCATGATTTGGGAAAATGGGACAGGTCGATCCGGCTGACGATTGCCTTCAGGAGCGCGCCGGCGCGGCGCAGCCAAGACATATCGGCCGAGCGAGACACATCGGTCGAGGCGGTGATCGTCAGCTCTTCCGCAACGTAGGACATGTCGAGCCCTCCCTGTCGCTCAGCATCTTTCCGCTCAGCCTGTTGACGAGGTGCGTACCGCCGCATGCTGGGCATGCGGCGGCCTCATAGGCATCGAACTGGTCGGCAAGAGCCGGTGCGGCCAAGCCGATCTGAACGTTCGATCCCGTCTGGGAGCAGCGAAAAATGAGAGTTTCCATCGCCTGAACATGACAAATGCCGGCATCGATGCCTTGATCTGTCTCAACAGGCGATGACCGGTCCGGCGCGCCGGACCGCCGGAGAGAGAGAAAGTCAGGTCAGGCCATGCGATGCGGCCTTCGCCATCTCGATCCGTTCGGCGACATTCACCGTGGACACGGAACCCGTTTGGGCCGCACGGAGCGCCGCATCGATCTTCGACTTCACGCGCCGGGCCGCGAGCGCGGCGAGTCTGGTCTGGGTGCGTCCGGTCTTGATCTGATCGCCGAACTCGTACCGCCATTCCCACATGTCCGGTTCAGCAGTCGCCACGACCGTATATTGGACACCTCGGTGGATCACGGAACCCCCCTGTCAACATTTCCACTGCAAGTCAACGTCTAAGCAATCTACAATCAATCCGGGCAAATACGGGACTGGAACAATTGCCAGTCCGACGGTGGTGAGATGCTTAACACCACCATGCCGACAATGTTCCACGGGCACCCGGTTTCCGTGCACACTTTTCGAGTACGGATATCGGCCGTGCACAATCGGCTGAAATGACGGGGGCAGCCTGAAGACGCAGACGGGGGGCTGCGCTCAATGGCCAACCTCGAAATCTGCCGGAAGGGTGGACGACGCGTGCGGCGGATTCGAGTTCCGATCGATGACCGGCAGGAGATATTAAGGCACAACATGCATGCCGGAGTCGATGTTGGTCGGCCATCCCGAGACGAGGTCCATCTTGTTTGCCGATGATCAAGAGCTGGCGAGGACGGATAGCGTGGCAGCCGGCAACGGCAACGGAGCTCGTGACCTCCGGGTCGACGCGTTCCGGGGGCTCGCCCTCTGGTTCATCTTCATCGATCATGTTCCGGACAATTCGCTGGCGTGGCTGACGCTGCGCAACTACGGCTTCAGCGACACCTCCGAGGTGTTCGTCTTCGTCTCCGGCTACACCTGCATGCTCGCCTATGGCGGAGCGCTGCCGAAGCAGGGCTGGGCGACCACGGTGGTGCGGGCGCTGCGGCGCGCCTGGGAGATCTATGCGGCGTTCCTGGTGCTGCTGCTCGCCTATGCGGCGCTGGTCTGGGTGATCGGCGGCGGCACGCGCTTCGTCGACGAGACCAACACCGGCTTCTTCTTTCGCGAGCCCGGGCCCACGCTGGTGCATGTGGCGCTGCTGCAATTCGCGCCCGTCAACACCGACATCCTGCTGACGTTTGCAATCCTGCACATCTGCTTTCCCGTCATCCTGTGGCTGATGATCACCAGCGCGACGTTGACGCTGGTGCTTTCATTCCTGCTCTACATGATGGTTCAGCTGTTCAGCTGGCAGGCGCCGGCGTGGCCGAGCGGCGAGCTGTATTTCAATCCGTTCGCCTGGCAGTTCCTGTTCGTGATCGGCGCCTGGTACGGCTGTGCCGGCGCCACACGCCTGCGTCCGCTCCTCGACTCGCGAACGCTGTTGATCGTGGCGATCGGCTATCTCGCGTTCAGCCTGTTGATGGCGCTCAGCTGGGAGTTCAAGAGTCTCGAGAACCTGATCCCGTCGGCCATCAGCGGCCTGATCTATCCGATCTACAAGAGCCACCTGGCGCCGGTGCGGTTGTTGCACTTCCTGGCGCTTGCCTTCGTGGTGTCGCGGCTGGCTCCGCGGGACTGGAAGGGGCCAATCCGTCCGCTGATGACGGCCATGATCAGGTGCGGCGAGAACTCGCTCCCGATCTATTGCCAGGGTGTGCTGCTGGCCTTCCTCGGCCAGGTCGTGCTGACCGACGTGGCGAGCGGGTTGGCGATGCAGCTGCTGATCAGTGTCGCCGGGATTGCGATCATGACCATCGCGGCCACGCTGCTGACATGGGAATCGCAGCTCGACCGGCGCGGGCCGCGGCTGTTCTGACCGCCGTTCCTCAACGCCGGCGTGCGACGGTGACCCCGAGCAGGAAGGCGACGAACAGGCTCGCGAGCGGCGCCTCGCGGGTGATCGCGCTGATGGTCGACAGGGCGGTCCCGGGCCGCCGCGCGTCCCTTGCCGCTTCGCTCAGCCGGTCCACGGCCGCACTCAGGGTACCCACCACTTCGCCGAGTGCATGCGACATGTCCGTCGCGGTGTCGAGCGCGCGTTCGGCGACGCCCGGCTGCGGAGGTGTTTCGAACGTTTCGCTGCTCACTGTCGTTGCCTTCTTGCCGCGGCTCGTCGGATTGGCACCCTCGTGCCGACGCGATTCGGCCGAGGGGCGCATGTAACGCTCGTGGGAAATGCCGGCTGATGCGATTGGTTCCCTGGGACCGAGACGCATCGCCGGCGAAGCGCGCGGTGCAAAATCGCGCTACGCTGGGCGCCCGGCCGTCGATGAAAGGATTCCGTCTTGGCTTCTCCAGACCTTAAGGCGCCACATCGCATCGCCGTCCTTGGTGCTCCGATCGATCTCGGCGCGTCGGTCCGCGGCACGCTGATGGGGCCTGCTGCGCTGCGCACCGCAGGTCTCATCACTGTGCTGGAAAGCCTCGGGCTCGACGTCACCGACTACGGCGATGTCGGCATCGCCGACATGACGGAGCCCGGTGACGAGCCGCCGGTGAAGGCCAAGCACTATCGCCAGATCCAGCGCTGGTCGCGGGTGCTGGCGCGTCGCAGTCACGAGCTGGCGCAGACCGGCGCCATCCCGATGTTTCTCGGCGGCGACCATTCGCTGTCGATGGGGTCGGTGAACGGGATCGCGCGCCATTGCCGCGAGATCGGGCGGGAGCTGTTCGTGCTCTGGCTCGACGCACATGCCGACTACAACACGCCCGAAACCACCATCACAGCGAACATGCACGGCATGTCCGCCGCGTTCCTGTGTGGCGAGCCGGGTCTCGACGGCCTGCTCGGCGACGAGGCGCGCACGCCCATCACTCCAGATCAGTTGCAGCTGTTCGGCATCCGCTCGATCGACAGGGCGGAAAAGGAGCTGCTGCGTCTCCGTCGTATCAGCATCGCCGACATGCGCGCCATCGACGAGTTCGGCGTCGGCGTACTGACGCGCCGGATCCTCGACAAGGTTCGTGCGCGGAACGGCGTCCTGCATGTGAGCTTCGATGTCGACTTCCTCGATCCCGAGGTGGCCCCCGGCGTCGGCACGACCGTACCTGGCGGCGCGACCTATCGCGAGGCTCATCTCATCATGGAGATGCTGCACGATTCCGGGCTGGTGCGTTCGGTCGATATCGTCGAGCTCAACCCGTTCCTGGACGAGCGCGGCAAGACCGCGCGGGTCGCAGTCGAACTGATCGCCAGCCTGTTCGGCCAGCAGATTACCGATCGGCCAACGCCCACGAACGCGATCGTGCCGGACCAATAGGCGGATGCCTCCTCGCTCGCCGCTGGTGAGCTCGAGGCATCCGAGGGCGTCGAGCTCAGTAGCGGGCGTCGTACATCTTCGACTCGACGAAGCCGAGCAGATCGTTCGGCGCCGGCCCCGTGGCGAGCCCGTTCTGATAGGCAACGCCGGCCACCGCGGCGCCGATCTGGGCAGACACCTCGCGGATGCGCGGCAGCGCCGGATACAGGCTGCCCTGCTCGAGATCGGCGCCGGTGACGCAGTTCGCCAGGGTGTGCGCGGCAGCCATGAACATCTCGTTCGTCACCAGCCGCGCGCCGCTGGCGATGACGCCAAGGCCGACACCGGGGAAGATGTAGGAGTTGTTGCCCTGGCGCGGCACGAAGGTCTTGCCGTCGAGCTTGACCGGATCGTAGGGGCTGCCGCAGGCGAACAGCGCGCGGCCCTGGGTGTAGCGATAGGCCGACTCCGCCGAGCATTCCGCCTTCGAGGTCGGATTTGAGAGCGCAAAGATGATGGGGCGCTCGTTCAGCTCGGCCATGGCCTGCAGCACTTCCGGCGTGAAGGCGCCGCCGACCGCTGCCACGCCGATGATCGCCGTCGGCTTGAGCGTCCTGATCGCGGTGAGGAAGTCTGCGATCGGGGCCTGGTCGTGCGCATAGCGCAGCTTGTGGCCGTGCAAGTTCTCTCGCCCCTTGATGACGAGGCCGCGCGAGTCCGTCAGCCAGTTGCGCCGCAGCGCCTCGGCTTCGGACAGGCCCTCGGCCATCATGGCGGAGACGACGAGATCCGCGATGCCGGTGGCCGCCTCGCCGGCGCCGAGGAACAGCACGGTCTGGTCGCGCAGTTTGCCGCCAGTGATACGCTGCGCCGAGAACAGGCCGGCGAGCGCCACGGCTGCGGTGCCCTGGATGTCGTCGTTGAAGACGCAGGTGTCGTCGCGATATTTGTGCAGCAGCTTGAACGCGGCGTGGTTGGCGAAATCCTCGAACTGGATCAGCACGCCGGGGAAGGCGGCGCGCGCGGCCTTCATGAACTCGTCGACGAACGTGTCATAAGCTTCGCCCGTAAGGCGCTTCTGGCGCAGCCCAATGTAGTAGGGGTCGGCCAGAAGCTCTTCGTTGTTGGTGCCGACATCGAGCATGACCGGCAGGCACTCCTCCGGATGAATGCCGGCGCACGCCGAGTACAGCGACAGCTTGCCGACCGGAATGCCCATGCCGTTGGCGCCGAGATCGCCGAGCCCGAGAATGCGCTCACCGTCGGTGACGACGATCAGCTTGGCGCGATACGGCCAGTTGGCGAGGATCTCCGCGATCCGGCCGCGGTCATTGGCCGAGATGAACAGGCCGCGCGGACGCTGGAAGATCAGGCCGAATTTCTGGCAGGCGAGGCCGACGGTCGGCGTGTAGATCAGCGGCTGGATCTCGTCGATGTTGTCGCAGACCACCCGGAAGAACAGCGCTTCGTTGCGGTCGTGCAGTGCATTCAGTGCCACGTACTTCTCGAGGTCGCTGGACAGGCTGCGAAGATTGACTAGGATCCGCTCGGCCTGGGCCTGCATCGGCATCACGCCGGCGGGCAGGAAGCCGCGCAGGCCGAGCGCATCGCGCTCCTGCTCGGTGAAGCCGGTGCCCTTGTTGAGCAGCGGATCGCGCAGCAGCGCGAGTCCGCGCGGAGAATAGGGGGATAGCGTCGGTGCGCTCATGCGTTGCGGTTGGGTCAAGGCAGTCTCCGAGGTCCTTTGTTCGAGCACCGCCATACCGGAGCGCGCCCAGCGTTGATCGGCATCAATCGCGGCGGGATGGCGGGAACGGACTGTTAACACAGTTTACGTCCCGCGTTGCACCAATGACATTGTGCAACTGCGTTGCAGCCGACGCAGAGGGAAACGCGATGGTCGCTAGGCGCGGCCCGTGACGAATGACCACAGCAGGGCCAGCACGGCGATGGCCATGATACCTGTCCCGATCCATCCCAGGGCGATCAGCCAGGACCGTCCGCGGAAGCGGCCCATCAGCCCGGCATTGGACACGATCACCATCATCATCGCCATGATCGGCACGGCGGCGATGCCGTTGAGCACGGCGCTCCACACCAGCATGTGGATCGGGTCGATGCCGGTGAAGCCGAGCCCGAAGCCGATGATCGTGGCGGCAGCAATGATGCTGTAGAAGCCGACCGCCTCGTCCGGCTTGGCCTCCAGGGTCGCGTGCCAGCCGAAGGTCTCGGCGACGGCGTATGCCGCCGAGCCCGCCAGCACCGGGATCGCCAGCATGCCGGTCCCGATGATGCCGAGCGCGAACAACAGGAAGGTGAGGTCGCCCGCGAGCGGGCGCAGGGCTTCGGCCGCCTGCGTCGCCGAGTCGATCCTGGTGATGCCATGCGCGTGCAGCACCGTGGCGGTCGTCACGATGATGAAGAACGCGATTGCGTTCGAGAAGATCATGCCGATCGTGGTGTCGATCCTGATCCGTCGGAGGTCGGGGTGGTCCTTCTTCGACAGCTCGCGCAAGGGACGGTCGACCTTGCCCTGGTTCATCTCCTCGACCTCCTGCGAGGCCTGCCAGAAGAACAGGTAAGGGCTGATGGTGGTGCCGAGGACGGCCACCACCGTCAGCAGATAGTCGGCCTCCATCGAGGGGCTGGGCCATACCGCAGCGAGCAGCGCCGTGCTCCAGGGCACTTCGACCATCAAGGCGGTCGCGACGTAGGCGAACAGGCTGAGGGTCAGCACCTTGATGAAAGGTGCGTAGCGGCGATAGGGCAGGAATACCTGGAGCAGCGTTGACCCGGCGGCGAAGATCAGCGCGTGCTCATGGTTGAGACCGCCGATCACCAGCGACAGCGCCTCCGCCATCGCCGCGATGTCGGCTGCGATGTTGAAGGTGTTGGCGCCGACCAGGAGGGCGACGAGGCCGAAGACGATCCCGCGTGGCGCAAGCGCGGTGATGTTGGCCGCCAGCCCTTTGCCGGTGACACGGCCGATGCGCGCGCTCACCAGCTGGATCGCGATCATGAAAGGCGCGGTCAGAAAGACCGTCCACAACAGCCCGTAACCGAACTGCGCGCCGGCCTGGGAGTACGTCGCTATTCCCGACGGATCGTCGTCGGCGGCACCGGTCACGAGACCTGGACCCAACACCCGGAATACGCTCCAGGGCGACCGTTTCGGTTTGTTCGGTTCGGATGCAACGGTCGTGGCCATGGCAGCGCTCCCCCGGCGGTGTATGTCTCTCGAAGTCGCACGCCCTCTTTTCGTTCCCGGCTCCGGAACCGGAGGGGAGTACCAGCGTTCCAGATCACGTCGGATTTCGACCAAGGGGGACGCGTGCCGGACCAGCGGCAAACAGGGCATGATCAGGAGCTCGGCATGGCCGAGCGCGAGAGGCTTTTCGCCGGAGGCAGTGAGCTGGCCGGACTGATGTTGCGGTTCGATTGGGAGAGCACCTCGATCGGAACGCCGGAGCATTGGCCGCAGAGCCTGAAGACGGCCGTCAGGCTCATGCTGACATCCCAACAGCCGATCTGGATCGGTTGGGGAAGGGAGCTGATCTATCTCTACAATGATGCTTACAAGACCATCATCGGCGGTAAGCATCCCTGGGCTCTCGGTCGCCCGACGTCCGCGGTCTGGCACGAGATCTGGGAGGACATCGGTCCGCTGCTGGCAAAGGCCGGCGGCGGTGACCAGGGCACCTATGTCGAGGCGCAGCTCCTGATCATGGAGCGCAACGGCTTTCCCGAGGAGACCTACTACACGTTCTCCTACAGTCCCATACCGGACGACGATGGATCGCCCGGAGGAATCTTCTGCGCCAACACCGATGACACCCAGCGCGTGATCAGCGAGCGCCAGCTCTCGCTGCTGCGCGAGCTCGCAAATGCCGGGGCCGGGGCCCGCAGCATCGACCAGGCCTGCGCAAGCTGCGCGGACGCCTTGGCGCGGGAGTCGCGCGACCTTCCTTTCGCGATGATCTACATGACCGACCCGGACGGCGAGGCGGCGCGGCTGGAGGCCTTGACCGGCATCGACCGCGATCATCCCGCCGTTCAGCCGAGGCTGAGAATTCAGCCGGAAGGAACGTGGCCTCTGGCTGAAGCGCTGAGGCTGCAGGATGCGGTGCTGGTTCGCGATCTTCCGCGGCGGTTCGGCCTCAGCTTTCCGACCGGCGGATGGCGTCAGCCGCCACAGCACGCCGTTGTGCTTCCGCTGCCCGCGTCGGGGGAGGCCGGATGGGGCGGCTTCGTCATCGCAGGTCTCAATCCGTTCCGCCTCTACGACGAGAGCTATGCCCGCTTCCTGAACCTCGTCGCGGGGCAGATTGCAGCGGCCGTCAGCAATGGCGGGGCCTATCAGGCAGAGCGGCGCCGCGCGGAAGCGCTGGCCGAAATCGACCGCGCCAAGACGACGTTCTTTTCCAACATCAGCCACGAGTTTCGTACGCCGCTGACGCTGATGTTGAGCCCGCTGGAAGACCTGCTCGGCCGCGACGAGGCCCAACTCACCTCCGAAGCGCGATCAGTCCTCAGCCTGATCCACCGCAACGGCATTCGCCTGCTGAAGCTCGTGAACACGCTGCTCGACTTTTCGCGCATCGAGGCCGGCCGCATGACCGCGCACTTCGAGCCGATCGATCTTGCGGTCTTCACTGCCGAGCTCGTGTCCAACTTCCGTTCGGCGACGGATCCTGCCGGCCTGCGTCTCATCATCGCCCCCACGCCCCTGTCCGAGCCAGTGTATGTCGACCGCGACATGTGGGAGAAGATCGTTCTCAATCTGGTGTCGAACGCGTTCAAGTTCACCTTCGAAGGTGAAATCGCGGTGTCGATCGGCTTGTCCACCGACCGCAATCATGCCGAGCTCAAGGTTCGCGACACCGGCACCGGCATCCCGCCCAGTGAGCTGCCGCACCTGTTCGAACGGTTTCGTCGCATCGAAGGCGCGCGCGGCCGATCCTTCGAGGGCAGCGGCATCGGTCTCGCTCTCGTTCAGGAACTGGTGAGGCTTCACGGCGGGGAGATCGCTGTAGACAGCGCGCTCGGCCGCGGCTCGGTCTTCACCGTGCGAATTCCGCTTGGCTCGGCGCATCTGCCAGCGGACCAGATCGGACCTTCCCATGTCCTGACCGTTACCAACGTGCGGGCCGAGGCCTACATCGAGGAGGCGCTCGGGTGGCTGAACGGCGGTGTGCCGTTCGAGCTTCCTCACCCGTCATCATCCGACGACCTCGGAGTCCGCTCCGCGACGGCATCGGCCCGTGATCGCGTGGTGCTCGCTGACGACAATCCCGACATGCGCGACTACGTCCGCCGTCTGCTCGGCGAGGATTATGACGTGGAGGCGGTCAGCGACGGCATGGCGGCCCTCGAGGCGGTCCGACGGCGCCGCCCCGATCTGGTGCTGACCGACGTCATGATGCCGGGGCTCGACGGCTTCGGCCTGCTGAAAGCGCTGCGTAGCGATGCGCAGCTTCGCGACATTCCTGTGGTCATGCTGTCGGCGCGCGCCGGCGAGGAGGCCAAGGTCGAGGGGCTTGATGCCGGGGCGAGCGACTATCTCACCAAGCCGTTCAGCGCGCGCGAGCTGCTGGCGCGGGTGCGTGCCAATATCGATCTGTCGCGGGTGCGGCACGAGGCCGAGACCACGCTGCGTGAGCTGAACGAGCGCCTGGAGACGCAGGTCTCCGAGCGTACCGCGGAGCTGCAGGCCAAGGAGGCGCGGTTGCGGACGATCTTCGAGGCGAGCTACACGTTCCAAGCTCTGCTCTCGTCCGATGGGACGCTTCTGGATGCCAATGCGACCTCGCTCGAAGCGATCGCTGCGCCCCTGCACGAGGTCGCAGGGCTGCCATTCTGGGAGACGCCGTGGTTTGCGGGGACGCCCGGCACGCCCGAGCTGATCAGATCCCTGGTCGACGCCGTCGCTCGCGGCGACGGGGCCCGCCAGGAGTTGCAGCTCGAGCTGCCGGTCGGCGGCTCACGGTGGTTCGACTTCCAGATGCGGCCGGTGCGGGACGAGACCGGACAGGTGGTCGCCATCGTGCCCGAGGCGGTCGAGTTGACCGAACGGCGCAAGGCGGAGGAGGCGTTCCGCCAGGCCCAGAAGATGGAGGCGATCGGCCAGCTCACCGGCGGCGTCGCGCACGACTTCAACAATCTCCTGACCGTGATCCGGTCCTCGGCCGACCTGTTGCGCCGGCGCCAGCTGTCCCCGGAGCGCATGCGGCGCTACGTGGATGCGATCTCGGACACGGCGGATCGCGCCGCCAAGCTCACCGGACAGTTGCTCGCCTTCGCGCGGCGGACGCCGATGGAGCGCCGCGTCTTCGATGCCGCGGGGCATATCGAGCAGATCGAAGAGATGCTGCAGACCGTGCTCGGTGCGCCGGCCGCGATCGAGCTCGACCTGCAAGCGCGGCCGCTTCCGGTCGATGTCGACATCAACCAGTTCGACACGGCCCTCGTCAATCTCGTTGCCAATGCGCGGGACGCGATGGAAGGCCGGGGCGTCCTGACCATTCGCGGTCAGCTGCTGCCGCAGGACGGCCAGCCCGGGCGGCCGCAATTCGTCTCGATCGCCGTCAGCGACACTGGATGCGGCATTGCGCCCGATCAGATCGACCGCATCTTCGAGCCGTTCTTCACGACCAAGGGAGTCGGGCGCGGCACGGGTCTCGGCCTGTCCCAGGTCTACGGCTTCGTGCACCAGTCCGGCGGACGGGTGTTGGCGGAGAGCGAGGTCGGCAAGGGGACGACGCTGACCCTGCTGCTGCCGCGCACGCACAAGCCGTTGGAGCTGCGCGAGCGGACCGAGCACACTCCGGACATGGTCGTCGCGCGCTGGAACGTGCTGGTCGTCGAGGACAACCCGGAGATCGGCGAATTCTCGACCCAGCTGCTCGAGGATCTCGGCTATCGAACCGTGCTGGCGCGCAGCGCAAACGATGCGCTGCGCTTGATCGACGCGAATCCCGGTGGCTTCGATCTCGTGCTCAGCGACGTCGTGATGCCCGGAATGGACGGAGTCACGCTCGGCCGGGAAATCCGTCGCCGGCTCCCGATGATTCCGATCGTGCTCAACAGCGGCTACAGCCACGCCCTCGCCGACGGCGACCGCCACGGTTTCAGTCTCATCCAGAAGCCCTACTCGGTCGATGAGCTCTCGCGCGTGCTGCGTCAGGTCATGGCCGCACGCGAGGAAGGCGCCAAGTCGGCGTCGTCCTGACGACGCGCGCCGCGGCTTTCCCCTGACGTCGGCATCGCGCTCGTGATCCGCACTTGAAGGATGGTGCCCGGGCGGCGTATTTTCGGGCGCTGGGGGAGGTCTCATGGCAGACGTGGAATCGTTGCCGCGCGGGCGTTGCGTGCCGCGGCGCTCATTTGCTCTGGCCGCGTGTGCGGCGCTGGTCGTCTGCAGCAGCGCGTTTGCCAAGGACGATGATGCGGACGAGCCCGCATCGGGTCTCGCCAATGTCTACATCGACTTCCGGACGAACTATGCCTACGTGCCAGGGGGCACGTTGTCGACCGGCCTGGGCGACACGTCCCTGTTCGGAACCCTCTCGCAGCTCGCGACCTTGCGCAAGCTGCTTGACCGGCCGGCTTTGCCCGGACGGCCGCAACTTTCGGCCCCGACCAACCAGGGCCTTGGCGTCGACGTTCCGCTCACCGTCGATCTCGGCGACGCCTTGTCGCTTTGGGCCGGGTTCACCGGAAGCACCTCCTACAACGGCCTGTCCGGCTGGGCCGACGTGGCCATCACCAGCTGGTTCCTCGGCTTCCAGGCCGACGTCTATCAGCAGAACGGCGGCACGCTTCCGACGCTGACCTTGCAGTCGACGCTGACACGGTCGGTGCCGGACTCGCCATTGGCGACCACCTCGTTCAACACCGTCATCGAAGCCAAATACGCGCTCGATCCGGATGAGACGCGCGGCTGGCTCGCGGGCGTTCAATACACCCATGTCGAGGTCGATTCCGCGCTCGCGCATGTCGGGAGCACGACCGCCGGCTATATCGGCGGCTTCTACCAGTGGGAGAACAACTGGAAGGTCTCCGCGCGCGTCGGCATCCAGTCGTTCGGTGGCGCGCAGCTGCTCGCCATCACGCCGATCGCGTCCTACACGCAGCCGCTGGTCAGGCTCGATCTCGATCGCATGGATGACGATGACAACCGGCTGTTCGGCATCACCGCGCAAATCGCCTGGGCGCCGAAGCCGGTCTATCAGCTGACGGTGAGAACGCCACTCTACGCGATCAAGAACTGACGGGGTGATCGAAGCTGCGCGCCGGCCCGTCTCAGCGCATGCTCACGAACTTGGCCCAGAGGCCGGCGAGCAACGCGCCGGTCATCATGTAGTGCGGCTTGTCGCAGAACAGGCTGCCATATTGACAGACATCGGCGCCGACCGATCCCAGCTGGTGCTGACCCGCCGCGTAGAACAGGGCGGACAAGCCGGCCAGTACGACCGCAACGACATACATCGGAAGACCTCCTCCACCGGCCGCGCCCGACGGGCTGAAGTAGCATTGCCGATCGGCGCAACTATCTGCGCTTGACACGTCGGGCAAATCAGGCGCATTTTGACATCGTCGAAGAAACCATAAAGCCCGCGCCGCGAACTCGGCAGCGGGCTTTTTATTGGCTCGGCCCGGATTTGGAGCGGCGGTTATCGAAATCGCAAAGCCTGACCGCCGCATTTCGATCAAATTTGACATGTCGGGCAAATCACCGGCATAGTGTCATTATCGAATTTTCCGAACAAGATGATGCCGCGTTGTCCGCGGGCATTTTGACTTGAGCAGCGCAGCCCGGCATCGGCTGTCGACCACGATCGTCGGCTATTCATCGCGCGTCGTGCAGCGCGCAGACAACTTCGAACATCCGGATACTCGCCGGCCCGCGCGAACGGGCCGGTGCGTGGGCGTGGCGACCGTCGCTTCGCCCGCAGCGGTCCCTTGCTTGAGCCGAGGGATAGGGTTCGCGCCTGAAACGATCGCGCTTTCGGCTGCGATCTGCCGCGCTTTTCCTTCGCCCAGGAGAGAGGAAGATGACCGCCTACCTCATTGCGCTCGCCCTGATCGGCCTGGTGATGGTCGCAGCCGCCGATGCGATCTCGTGACGATCACCACCCTCGCATTCATCACCCATGATATCAGGGACGTGACCATGTCGAAGACGATCACCGAAATTCGCTCGATGGCCCGCAGCCACACCAAGACGGCGATCAACACGCTGGTTGGCGTGATGCGCTCACCGAAGGCGACACATGCCGCGCGCGTATCCGCCGCCAACGCCATCCTCGACCGCGGTTGGGGGAAGGCGCCTCAGGCGCTGCAGAACAGCGAGGACGGCGCCCTCGAGCTGATCCACCGCATCGAACGTGTCATCGTGCATCCGGATGAGCACGATGGGGAGCAGGTGGATGAGTGATCCCGGTGGTGGGTGAGGCGTGAGCGCCTCGCAGGATCGGGAGATCGGCTTTCAATTGGCGTGGCAGCTTGGTGTTCTCTCCCCGGCTCCTGGGACGGTGGCGAAATCAGATCGAGACATGCCGGCCGGAGACAATGAGCCGAGACGGACTCAGCGCCCAAACAGCCGCAAAAATCAGAGCCGGCGGACTTGACGTCGACGCTCGTTTGTTCGATCTTTGTTCTCGGTCTGGACGTCGTTCCTTGGGCAATCGCAATCTGGATATCTTCGGGTCATCAACATGATTGCATCAGCACGGTCACGGCCGGCGCGAGTCGTGAGTGTCTTGAAGCGGCTGCTTGCTCTCTGGCTGTTGCTCTTCGGATTATCGTGCCGCGCGGCTGTCGCAAGCGATGTCCTCATCAGCTATGCGGTTGAAGCCAAGGGAGAGACGGATAGCGGCAATCTCAACGATTGCGACGAGGTCGGCGTATGCCGCTTCCACGCTGCCGGTCTAGACGTTGAAGTCGTCCTCTATACAGAAGCAGGCGTTGCCATGCTGGAGATGATTGTCAAAGGACCGCCTGGCTGCTGTTATACCTTCGAGGCCAAAGAGCAATTTCGAGCGACCATTAAACCCGGCCTGACGCGGTTGGAGATCTACCAGCGCATGTGGTCACCGCACGATGATTTCGTCAGGACCCCGTTCTCCTGGAATCGACGGATTGGAACCATCTATCTCGCGTTCTCACAAAAGCGCTCCGCGAAGTAATCGGGCGCGTCATGATTAGGAAGGATTGGACATGGCCAGCGGACGAGATTTCGTAGAGCGGGCGCCACTGCCTCCGCCAGGGGCTCCGAAAATCGAGGAGGGTGACCGATCTCGTGTGTTCGGAGCAATTGGAAAACAGATCGACGGCATCGTGAACGGACCTGGGTCCTATTATCCTGAGGGGCACAAGAAGATCCGTCAATTGTCAATCCTGCCGGCGCAGGTTTTTTGTGGACCTCCGGGGTCGGTCAGGTCTTGGAAGCTCACGTTGCCTCGGGTCCCAAATCAACGGACCTCTGTTGACTGTGCCCCTGAGTTTCGCCGTGGTGTATTTGTTTGGCTGGGGAATGAGCGCATTTGGGAAAGTCTGGTCGCAGGCCACGCGCGACGCTGAGCGGGCCGACCGGGAGTAGGTCCGTCGCTTCTGTGTGTGCCTGATTGGATAATCGTGCGCTTACGCTGCTGAAGCGGCTCCAACCGAATGCAAGGCTCCGGCTGCATTTCGCGGCGTGTTGGGTCCGTCCTCCTTCGCCGCCGATCAAGTCGACGGAACACCTTTGGTCCGATCACTCACCTTGCCCCGCTTTGCTGGAGAAATCCGATGGCATCACGCTATTCTCAGCTGGCCGAGCCGTCGACTGGTACCCAAGATGGGTCAAGTCTCTGGGAACGCCTTAGATGGCCGGAGCATGGCCAAGGATTGCGCCTGCAGTAATAGTTCGAAAGCTCATCCGGAGGTAGACATGCGGCTGAATAGAGGTGGTCTTATCGCGTGCGCCGTCTACACGCTGTGCGCAGCCGGCCTTGTCGGCTCGGCATCCGTCACCGATGTTAAGACGAGCGTGATGCTGTCCTCTCTTGCGGTGTTTCCTGCCGGGATTTTCTGGTCCGTCTGGGCCGCGGTGTCCGGCTCGGAGCGTTTTCCTTTTTCCGTCGATTCCTGGTTGAATAGTTTACTCGCCTATTACCTCGAGTCGCTCTTGCTCATCTACCTGATCGGTTGGGCTGCGAGTGCGCGGACAGCGGCAGGAGCGCGCCTCCGCAACAAGGAAGTCCGGTTGCCTGATCGTCCTGACGTCGATTGATCGATTTCGTCTGGACGGCCGCAGCCATTGATCTGCCTCCAAGCGGAAAGCTGTAGTTCATTCGCACCATCTGGGCACGGGCGACACTCGTTGCGCGGGGGTAAGCCCGCGCGAAGGAGAAGCTCATACAAGGTCAACGCATATGGCATCTCGATACTCGCTGACCGTTCAAATCAATCCTGGTTTTCCGGGACATGCTGCAGTCGTCGTCAACGAGCCTGGGCGACAGACGTTTGCCGGGTTCGGACCAAGCACCCATGGGGTTCCGTTGAGCCACGGGAAATTTGACGTTCATACGCTCCGTCCGGGCGAAACTCCTCCGCCTGATTTCTCCAGCGTCGTCGACGATGGTCAGTACCGCTCGTTTACCGTTCCCATCACGCCAGAACAGGCGGCAAGCGCGCTGAACGAAATCGGTCGGATCCGAAACGCGGGCGAAACTTACAACGGTCTCAAAAGTTACAGCCCGAACGTTTGCACAACGATCGTGAATCGGATTATGGGGGCTGCCGGTCTGGGCGGGAACAGTCTCCCACGCGTGCTGCCGTCGCAAAGCGGCGAGTACCTCGCGAATATCGAGAGAGAGCTGTCCTCCAACAGGAAAGCGAATGTGACCTTCGATGGCGGCGGTTTCGCCAATCGGATTCCCGACGCGCTTCGTGACATCCAGAGCGATTATGCATTTGTCGGTGGTGGCTACGATACACCGTCGGAGCGAACCGGCCGCCTCCCTAGGCAAGCGTCGAACCTGTACGAGACAGTGCCGCCACCCGACGATGCGGTGGGAATGGACCGCGGGTCCGGCCGATATCTGCGGAGTCGTCGGGCGGACTCGGCGACTGCAACGATGTTCGACAGCGGCACGAATCCCATACCGTACATCCCGCGAGTCCTGCTGGGACCACAGGCGACGCGGTCAGGACGTATCTCTGGATCGCCGGACGAATCCGGGCCGGCCGAGCTGGGCTCTTCATATCGGCAGCTGTGGCCGCAGCCCGACGAAGGGGACACCACGCCGAGTGATTTCAACGATTGGTACACGCGCTGGGTCAAGCCGCTCCGGGAGCCATAGCTGGCAACCGAGACGGGGCCGCGGACGCGAGGTGAACGGCCGGTAAGAGCAGGTGATCATTGTCCACCCTCAAGATCCCCACCGCGAAAGTGTTTGAGCCGCTGCTCGCGCCCGCCCGCTACAAGGGCGCGTTCGGCGGGCGCGGCTCGGGCAAGTCGCACTTTTTTGGCGAGCTTCTGGTCGAGACCTGCCAGGCCGAGCGCGGCACGCTCGCCGTCTGCATTCGCGAGGCACAGCGTACCCTGGCGCAATCATCCAAGCGGCTGATCGAGGACAAGATCGCGGCGCTCGGCCTCGGCCAGGGCTTCCGGTCGTTCAGCGACCGCATCGCGGCTCCCGGCGACGGGCTCATCATCTTTCGGGGCATGCAGGATCACACCGCAGAGTCGATCAAGTCACTGGAAGGATTTCGCATCGCCTGGATCGACGAGGCACAGACCTTGAGTGCGCGTTCGCTGTCGCTGCTGCGGCCCACCATACGTGCGCCTCGCTCGGAGCTGTGGGCGAGTTGGAATCCGCGCCGCAAGTCGGATGCCGTGGACGATTTTCTGCGCAGTCGCAAACCGGAAGGCGCCGCCGTGGTCAAGGCGAGCTGGCGCGACAATCCGTGGTTTCCGGCGGTGCTGGAGGAAGAGCGGCAGCTCGACCTCGCGCTCTATCCGGACCGCTACGAGCATATCTGGGAGGGGGACTACGTGCGCGCGTTCGAAGGTGCTTATTTTGCCGATCTGCTGGCGCAGGCGAAACGCGAGGGACGGATCGGCAAGGTGTCCGCGGACCCGCTGTTGCCGTTGCGGGCGTTCGTCGACATCGGCGGGGCCGGCGCCACGGCGGACGCCTTCACGATCTGGATCGTGCAATGGGTCGGCAACGAGATTCGCGTGCTCGACTATTACGAGTCGGTCGGCCAGGTGCTGGCGTTTCACGTCAACTGGCTGCGCGCGCGGGGCTATCAGAACGCGATCCTGTACCTTCCGCACGATGGACTCGCGACCAATGCAGTGACCGGCAAGCGCTACGCCGATCATCTGCGCGAGGCCGGCTTTGCGGTCGAGCCGCCGATCACGAACCAGGGCCGGGGCGCGGCGATGATGCGGATCGAGGCGCTGCGCCGGCTCGGTCCGGAGCTCTGGTTCAACGAGACGACAACCGAAGCCGGGCGCGAGGCGCTCGGCTTCTATCACGAGCGCAAGGACGAGACCCGCAACGTCGGGCTCGGCCCCGAGCATGACTGGTCGTCGCACGCGGCTGACGCGCTGGGCCTGATGGCGATCTGCCACGAGGCGCCGGGGCGGGTGGCGAGCTTCCATCGTCCGATCCGATATCAAGATGCCGGGTGGAGCTAGCGCTCTTGACAACGACAGGGCATTCTGATGTTCTTTTTTTGTTCCGACGTGTTTACAATGGAAGCTGCAGCGCAAGTGGCTCTGTCCGTTACGGGTGTTGTCGCCCGCGACATCAGAAAGTTGGCGATCGCGAGATCGGCCTTGGGTGTCGGCGATCGGCCGGCTCGCCGTCGTGCGACAGGTCTGAACGGACGGCGCAAGGGAGCGTGTCAGTGAGACTGAACAAGGGAGGGCTGATCGTCTCGGCCATCTACATCGTCCACTTCCTGGTGTTCAGCTGCTTTTCCTACTTCGCCGGCTTGAAAGCCAGCGTCTTGCTCGCCGAATTCGCGGTGCTTCCGGCGGGATTGATCCTGGGCTCGATTTGGCCGCTGCTCGGTCTTCATGATCCGCCATTCGACGCGGACTCATGGATGAACAGCTATGTGTTCTATTTTCCCGTGAGCCTGTTCATCTCCTACATGGTGGGCTGGGCTCTGCATGCCTTCTGGCGGCTTCTTGCCAGATACGTCGCTCCTCGGCTGGACCGGCTGGACGAGCGCCTGGTCAGGCGCTTCCATCGCGACTAGCGCTGCGCGTTGATGTTCGGACAGCGTTCGTCAGAGCGAACATCAGAAGCCCGTACGAGCAACATCTGACGCAAAGTCCGCGTCGCATCCAACATCGTCAAACGAGACGCGAGGTGCCGAGACCAAATGAGCTGTCCGTGGAGGACGGCGGTGACGTCGCCACGCTGTCTGAAACAAATGATCGAGGCCGAGAGCATCACACGTCTGGCGTGATCGACATTGACAACCACGAGGTGTTGTAGTTCGTTGTTTGTTCCCGGCGCTGCCGCTGGATTGGAGCCGCCGCTCGACGTCCCGAGCAGACTCCGGGCGCCGTCATTCTCGGAAAGTAGCGACTGATGCCGACGAGATGGGACCAGCACCGCATCGCCTCCTTCTCACTCATCGTTGGCTGTGTATCCCAGATCATCTGGGTGACGCTGACCGATATTCTTGTCTACATTGCCAGCCCTCACGGACTCCCCTTGGATTATCCGGAGTTCGTGGTGCACGTCATCTGGCTCGCCCCGATCCCGGCCTTGTGGATTCTCCGTCGCTCGCCCTCCGCGACCATCCTGTACGCGCTGTCATTGTCCGCGATACTGGCGTCGCGACTTTACGAATACCTGCAGGTGGCGATGTATGGCCCTTCAGTTTTGCGAAAAATGACCGAGGCCGATCTCGCGGCCACCGTGATCGGTGGCCTTTCTCTTGCTGTCATTTTCTTCTGGTCAGCACATTTGCTGACGAACCTCGTTTTCATTGCCGTACAGCGGATTGTCGGAGTACTCAAAAATGGCTAAGGGCTATTCTATCACGTTGGTCGTCGGTCCCGGGTTTCCCGGCCATGCGGCGATTGCCGTCAGATCTCCAATCCAGATTCTACGCTCTCGCCCCGCAGATCAGATGTCGTCCGCGACAGGCATGCCTGCACCGATCGGGACCGTGCCGAATTAGCAGCCTCAGATGAATCGATTGCTGTCCTTCGATGATCTGTTCGGAAGCCGGGCATCGATGAGGAATGCGACCGCGCCGCTCTCGCCCTATCAGCAATTCTCGCCGATCCCGGAGCTTGCAGGTTTGCTCGGTGCGCGCGAGCGCGAGGCAATGCCGGACTATCCTTCGAGCTTCCCGCGTATGGAGAATTGACGCCGGGTTTGGAGGAGTGGGCTTCGCTTCGGCGCCAGCGCTCGCCATGGGATTCGGCGCGCTGATCGCTGCGGCTTTGAACGGCGTAGCAGCCCAATGGATGGTCAGGCCGACTTGTCTCCGTCTGTCTCGCGGAGAGATGGCGCCTGAGGCGGGTTGCCGAACACTGCTGAAAAAAATCTGGCGAGGTGAATCGCCAGGAATGATGCGATGCCGGCCAGGATTCCCTTGTCTCCAAACAGGAAATACCAGGCGCCGCACATGAATGCGAGAATGAGGACATTGACCATCATGGATGTCAAACAGCCTCGCACGGCGCTCTTTTGAGTGTCTGCCAGCTGATTGTCTGTCGGCGTCATGGGACTCGTCAGGTGCTCGCGTGAACGACGAATTCAAGGGAGTATATGATGGCTGCCGAAAAACTCATTGCCAAGCTCATCAACATGATTGCGCAGAGTCAAGCGAAGAAGGAGACGCTATCGCGATATGCCGCGCCGCGTCGAGATGATGTTCTCCACGATGGGATGGTCGGATCGGGAGAAACCTGGGGCGGAATCCTGGGCGCAACATTGGGAGGAATAGGGGGAGAGATGGTCGGTGGTCTGCCCGGAGCCGTCGCGGGGTCCGTGGCGCTCGGAACGGGTGGATCGCTGGCCGGCGGGTGGGCAGCCCATGGCGCTTACCGTGAGGGGCAGCTCATCCGAGAGATCCTGTCGAACCCCCAGGACTGGACCGTAGATGCGGCAGGCGCAATCGTGCCGGTGATGCCGCCCGCGGATCGCGATGCCGCACCTCGGCAAGGCGCGGCCCGGCCATCACGGATGGTCGACAATTCAAGTTCACTGCCCTGGTGGGCGCAGCCGGATTTGGAGACTCGATCCGCCAGCGGTGCGGCCGCCGGTCGTCCCGGCAGCTTTCCCGGTCTGATCGCGGGCACCAGCAACACCAGCGCGATGGATCCGGCAAGCCTGCAATCGCCGGCAGGCGGCCTGCTTGGGATGATCCAGGACTACATGCGCACGCATCCGGTCGACGATCGTGCTGCGGTTTCCGCGTGGCCTCCCCGATGAGCCTCGGTCTCGCACAAGGGTTCCGAAACCTGACAATTGCGTTCTCAACGACGTGGATCTGACCATGCCAAAAATGTCGAACTCCGATCTCAAGACGATGCTCGCTGCCGAAAAGGCCGATGCGCTCGCCGCCATCTCGGCGGCACGGCTGGCAGAGGAGCGGGCCGATGCGATGGACTACTATCTCGGCAACATGAAGAAGGACATGCCGGCGCAGGAGGGACGCTCGCGGGCCGTCTCGACCGATGTCGCCGATACGGTCGAAGGCCTGATGCCGCACCTGATGGACATCTTCGCCGGCTCCGACGAGGTCGTGCGGTTCGAGCCCGTCGGGCCGGAGGACGAGGCCGCCGCAGCGCAGGAGACGGACTACGTCAATCACGTCTTTATGCAGCAGAACCCCGGCTTCATGATCCTGTATTCCTTCATCAAGGATGCTCTTCTCTCGAAGGTCGGCATCGTCAAGGTGTGGTGGGAAGAGCGCGAGGAGGAGAGCCGCGAAACCTATTACGACCTCACCGAGGATCAATTCGCGCTGCTGGCGCAGTCGGTGATGGACTCGGACGGCGCGATGCGGATCGTCGCGCATTCGAGGCGATCAGGACTCAGTCCGAAGCCTCTTCCGTGACTCCGACCTGGAGCGGCTCCTGACTTCGTCCGGAAGAGAGGGGCAAGGCGTCGCGCACGCGGCAAAAATACGAACGCTCAAGGTTAGCAGCGCGTTCGGTCCGACGGCACGCAAGTCGGTCGAAGTGGTGTCTGCGATACTGAACACCGAGAAGCCAATCACACCTTCCGTGTTCGTTCAAAGGAGCGTCGACTTCTTCGTTTGGATGCTCAGCTCAGCGCGCCCAAGATCATCACGATGAGAAAGCCCACGGTCAGCCATACCCATATTACTCGCTCGTGCCGGATCGCGAGCTTCAGGCGTTCTCGACCTGGCTCTGTTAGTTTCGCAGGATCCATTGCCGAGAAGCGAAACCCGAAAAACAGCCATGTTTTATAATAGCCCGGCTTCATGTAGCGCATGTCTGAGGCGCTTGGCGCGATGTGATTGTGAATGACGCGAAGATCATTCAGCCATAGTGCCCACAGCGGCAGGCCCGCGACCGTCCAAACGAGAAGAATGCCGATTGTCGGGTAGGACATGTTTGCAGCGCCGGCAAGGGTATCGATCACGGCCGATCGATTCATTCCAGTTGATGAAGGTAATCTAATGTCGGTGAATGAGAAAGGCAATCTGCGCCCGGACGGGATCTCTCTCGAGCTGCCGTGGTTCGGGCTCGGAGGGACGTACTATTGGAATCCGGGGGCGCCGACCGCGCCGAGTTTCACTTTGACAGGAGGTTTGGGTAAGGGAGGGGGCGGGTTGCACCTCATCCACCTCAGAAAAGGTATGTCATCCGAAGATACTCTTAGGTTCGGTGCGTCAGTTAACGTGCCGTCGTTCAGTGTCAACGCGAGCATTCCGGACGAAGCCGGCATTCCTCTGCCTTGGAAAGCAAAAGTGTCTTCGATCGGAGTAGGAGCCGCCATTCCCGGCGTTGGCATGAACTATACGGCCACGCCGGCGCAGATCGCCGCTTTCATCAGGAAATACGTTCTGAACCCAGTCATGGGTTCGGAAGATCAGCCTTCGGCGCCTGGCCGCATTGCCCAGAGCGCGCCGGTCCGATTGGAGCCCGGCGCTGAACGACCGATACCTTATGCTGGACCGTGGTCCGGCAGGGAGCCATTTGGTCCAGGGATCTCTCCGTGGTGGTCCGACTACATCGGCGGGCGTCGCGAGCCGTCAGCTCGCATCTTTTCGGGCAGCCACGCCGATCGTGCATTTTCCGACGGTGCCACGCCCGTTCCTTACATCGGAGACGGGTGGGCAACTCCCGGAGGTCCTTCGGACATGACTGCTTCCGTTATGGGGGGTGGCTCGGGAGCCGGCGGACAGGTGGGGTCTTCCGGCGGCCTTCTCGGCATGATCCAGGATTATCTCCTGACCGACGCGGCTCGAAGCGGCAGCCGTTAGACGCTCCGATTTGTCTCTCCATAACCGAACGAGCCTATCGCCATGAACATACCTCTTCAGTGCGCGCCGCTGCAACCGGTGCCGCAACCGATCACGCACGACGTTACCATCGTCACCACACGAAAACTCGCCCATGCGCGGGTGATGGGCGTGCCGCCGGAGGAGTTCGGGATCGAGCGCGGCGCGCGCTCGATCCGTGACTGCAACTACTGTTTCCACGAGATCGTCACCAAGACCGAGGCCCAGCTGATTGCCGAAGGGTTCGACCCTGCGCAGATCAAGTCGCTCGGCGACTACACCGGGACGACGCAGGTCGAAACGCTCGCGCGCGATACGGTCGACGAGCATTCGCGGGCATCGTCGAGCGCGGCCAATTCAGGCACCAGGCTCGTGCGCATCACCGAGCACTACGTTCGGATCGACTATGAAGGCGACGGCCGACCGTGCCTGTACCAGATCATCACCGGCGGGGACCAGAGTGAGATCCTGCGCAAGGACGGCCAGGACTGCATCTCGCCGTTCGATGCGATCCCGTTCGCCGCGACCACGCCGGTGCCGATGACGCACCGCTTCTTTGGCCGTTCGATCGCAGACCTGGTGATGCCGCTGCAGCGCGAGAAGACCGCGCTGAAGCGCGGTGCGCTGGACAATCTCTATCTGCACAACAATCCGCGCGTCGAGGTGGCCGAGCAGAACGCGGGGCCGAACACGCTGGACGATCTTCTGGTCTCGCGTCCCGGCGGCGTCGTTCGAACAAAGACCGCAGGCGGCCTGAACTGGCAGGTGGTGCCCGACATTACCAGTTCGATCTACCCGATGCTGCAATACATCGATGCCGAGCTCGAGAGCCGTTCGGGGCTATCGAAGCAGGCGCAGGGCATCGATGCCAATGCGCTGCAAAATCAATCGGCGACGGCGGTGGCGCAGGTTTTCTCCGCCTCGCAGATGCGCATCAAGCTGATCGCGCGGATCATGGCTGAAGGGGTCCGCGACATGTTCGGTCTGCTGCATGCCACCATCCGTAAGCACGGTCAGCAGCGCCAGACCGTGCGGCTGCGTAATGCCTGGGTCCAAATCGATCCGCGCAGCTGGAAGACGCGCGACGACATGACGATCGAGGTTGGGCTCGGCTCCGGCGGCAAGGCGCAGCAGTTCGCGCAGACCATGGCGATCGCCAACGTGCAGAAGGAGCTGGCGATGGCCGGCAAGATCAACCTGGTCGGCGATCGCGAACTCTACAACACGGCGGCCGAGCTGACACGGATCATGGGGCACAAGAATCCCGGACGCTTCTTCAACGATCCGGCCGCGGTGGATCCGCAGACCGGACGGCTGCTGCACCCGCCGCAGGCGCCGCAGCAGCCGCCGCCGGACCCGAAGCTGCTTGCGGCGCAGGCGCGGGTGCAGACCGAGCAGGCGATCGCCGCGCACAAGGCGCAATTGGCGCAGCAGCAGGCTCACAACGACCTCATCCATCAGCAGGTCAAGGTGCAGGCCGAAATCGAGCTGGCCAAGATCAGGGCCGGGCTGGACGCGAAGATTGCGTTGCTCGACGCGCACCTCAAGACGGTGGAAGAGGTGCAGAAGCGCGAGCAGGCGCAGGTTGCTCACGAGATGAAGATCGCCGAAATGGCGATCGGCATGGCCGCACCGTCGGGCCGGGCCGAAAGGGAGACGCATGGCAAGATGGAGCGGCGCGATGATTGATGAGAGCCTCCTGCAACAGACCGCCGCGCGCGGCACCCGCGCCAAAGCGCTGCTCGACGACCAACTGCTTGCCGGCGCGTTCGATGCGCTCGAGGCGAGCTACAGCTCCGCCTGGCGGCAGACGCTGATCGACGACGTTGCCGGCCGCGAGAAGCTGTTTCTCGCCATCAACATCGTCGGCAAGGTGCGCGACCATCTCGGCGCGATGGTCGCCCATGGCAAGCTGGCGCAAGCGGAGCTGAAGGAGCTGGCGCAAACGGCGGAGCGCAGGAAACGGTTCGGTCTGCTGTGAGCCGTCTCGACATCTCTGCGAGAACAATCAAAAGGCGTATTGACTTGTTCATTGTTTGTTCTAAGATCGACAAGAGAGATTTTCGGCCCAGTTTCGCAGGAATCGTCGGCTTGCGCTCGTTGAAGCGGAGGGCAGATTTCGCACGTCTCGAAGCTGATTGGCTTGAGGACGACGCTCTTGTCGACACCAGCGACTAACAGCGGGGGAAAAGAGGGAATGTGGATCCGAGCTGCGAGATGCATTCTGTCGCGTGACTTATTACATCCATTTTCGATAGGTGCGCTCGTTGTCAGGTTGGGCACGGTGACAGGAGTGGTGGTTGGCATCCTTTCTGTCGTGGGCTCCGTATCGAGCGAAGCTGTTGCACAGAAGGCTTCTTCTACCAAGTTGAGCCTCGTATGGAGTTCGTCTCTCCCCGGCATTCCCCAGTTCTGTTCCGGGGCGGAGCCGGCCGTTGTTTATATGGAGTATGATCCTGCGCGAAAGACGACCTCGATCTTCAAGAGCACCTTGAGAGGCGAGGAGAAGCTTCTCGCCGAGGTTCCCGGCAATGCCGACGTGAGATCGTTGTCCTGCTCGCAGAATGGCCGGACGATCGTCGCCTACGACTCCGACCCGCCGATGCTCTTCCTATTGCGAGACTCGCAACTGGCGACGTATCGGCTGTCGGGCTATCGACCATTCGCGAGGGCGGGCCTGTACTCTTTCTTGTCGCCGGATGGACAAAGCATCAAGCTTCCGGAAAAGCCGGTCCTGGTCAGTGGTCCGGATCTCATGGCCGACATTTCCGTGTTTCCCGACGAGCGACATAACGTGTTCTTCATGGAAGGGCACGTCTATGTCGATGATGCGATCAGCATCCAGAAATACGTTCCGGCGGATGGCGGTTGGACCAAAGCGGGTCATGAGATCAAGCTGCCCAAGGACTTCAGCTCGACGGAGATCGTCCGGTGCGGCGACCATGAAGTTGCGTCTCTAGTCGGGGTCGAGACATCCCGCTACATGGTGCTCGGTGACCGCTCCAGCCCACAGGACTGGCTGGCCGATATCGGTGTTCGAAGGCTGTTTCGAAGATACAACGAGCCGTTCCTGATCAGTGGTGACTACGGAACCTGCGCGTTTCCTCTGCTCGATCATAAGCGCTGGCACACGACACTCGGAATTGCGCGCATCGAGAGTGCCGGCGTGCGAACATTCTCGCTACCGTATCCAGAATTCCGGATTGCCAACGACAACCTCTCCTTCAGCAAGGACGGCTGTTACCTGCTGCTTCAGGGAACATGGTCGGGAGGGGTAGTTCCGGGAAACACACATCTTCTGGCCGTCCAGAGTCCAGAATGCAAACGATGAGAAGCGACAATGCCAAGATATGAGTACCCAGGTTATGGCCCATCTGGCGATGGCTGGTTGACGAAGCGCCCCGGCACCAAGGGGGGATATCACGGGGGTACGGACAATCCGGCCCAACCAAATACTCCCGTGTATGCCGAATACAGCGGCAAGATCTTCAGAAGTGGCGTGATCGCCGGCTATGGCCGAGCGGTTGTTGTCGAGTCGGTCGCGCCGGACGGAACGACGTTTCGCGCTCTCTATGGCCATTTGGGGCCGGGAGACTTGCCGGAGCCCGGCACTCCGGTTGCAGCAGGACAGCCAATCCCGGGCGCTGTGATCGGAACCAAGGATTACGTGCAGTCGATGGGCGGTTTGTCGACTGGCCCTCATCTGCATCGAGAGATCATCTCTGGAAACGTACGTCTCAATGCCGACGGTCCGTTTGGGATATACTCAAGCGAGGTCGACCACAAAGCCGATCCTGATACGTTCGACATCAGTCATCCATTTTTTCCTTATGAGCAGCAAGGTCAGCAATCGGCGCCTCGGCCAAGGTCGAAGAACGATGCATCGAAGCGAGCGCCTGGAAGTCGCACAATTGTTATCTCGCCTCCGATCGCCCCGTCGGACTCTCTCATGCCAGGCATGCCGATCCCCGGCGCAGAGGGGCCAACTTCCATCGGTGGTCCGGGTGGACCGCAGCCGGTTGTCCCACCACGTTCGTCGTTGCCATCGACGCATTCGCGGGGATCGTGGAAAAATGGTGGCGTGCTAGGGCCACTCGATCTCGGTCCAGAGCCGCTGGCGGCAGCCGGCCTTCCTCTGCCTTGGGGGACGCCGCCGGCAGACCTTTCGCCTGTGCAACAGCAAGTCGTACGTTACTTCACCGCTCCGTTTTCGCCCGCCGGAGCAGAAGACGCTGGACAGCCCATAGACGGGCGCGCGCCCCTCTCGCCGGTAGGCAGTTCCGGAGAGCTGTTGTCTGGAGCCCAGCCGGAGCAAACCTACCCGGTAAGGCGGCTGATAGGCCGTATTGCCCGACAGTGAGTGAATTTCATGTCTTGGATGTATCGGCCACTTCCGAACAAGCTCAACATGAGAGTTGGCAACGCTGGTGGCCAACGCATGTACCAGAGGCCGGTTGATCGGTTCGATCCAGGAGAACCGGTCGGAAGGACGGCATAGTCGGGGGCGCCGGTTGAAACGTCGATCCGCGTCGACAGCGGGGATGGATCACTGATGATGCAGGGCTTGTTGACAACAATGCTACGTTCGATAGGAGGCTCGTCGCCGGTCATTTTGGCATGCGGGATGCTGAATCTGTCTCGATTGGTCGTCCCCGTCCTTCTCCTTTTGTACCCTCACAATCTCGCGGCCCAGAACGTAACGCTGGATCCAGAAGCTTATCGTCGCGCCGTCGACTATTGTCGTGGCGACGTGCCGCAGCCGACGGCGATCAGCCCTGACCGGACGATCGTCTGCTTCAGCGACCAGACCGACCGCGATGTCGACATGTCCACGGTCAATCCAAGATACCACGTCTTCTTCAAGACGAAGATCATCTATGAATCCTATCCCGAAAGCCAAGACGAGGTCGACGCGCTCGTCGCGCGGGTCGTCTCGGGCGGGTGATCCATGATCCGTGATCGGATCAGGCGGCCATCAACTGATCAACAAGAATACGGAAGCGCGGCGTCAAGCCTATCGTTGCTTACTTGTGGAGTCACGAAATGAAGGACCTGTTTGAGATTCTAAAGATGATGCCGTCGGTTCGTGGTTGGATTTCCATCGAAAATGGCCCGGCCATCAATGGGCTCGGAGAGATTCCAGCGATCAATCAATTTACGGACGGTGACAAGTCAGGGCTTCGATCGTGGTTTCCGTCCGCTCCCCTTGGCCCGCTGCCAGCCGGGCGCGATCCGTTTGGACCGATACCGCATGCGCCAAACAACCAGGGGTCGCCGACTAAAATTGAGCCGCTGATGGTTCCCGATCAGCCGGGGCTTCCGCAATGGATTCCGTCCGGCCCGATGGCCGCTTCCAGCCGGACCCAAACCCTTCGGGCCGGTCCCCGACAGACCACGCATCGAGCGGTGGCCGATCGATGTAGATCCTCCGTCTCGTCCTCCCGAATGGATGTTCGGTCCACCTGAGCTTGCCGAAGCGCTGACACAGTCAGCTTTGCGTCATGCGGCAAGACACGGTGATGTGTTCAATTATCCTGATCCACGCTCGAAGGCCGTCGAGGCGCTCTCATCAGAACTCGCGGCACGTCGACAAGTCGTCCCTACGAGGCGACTTGTCAGTCGTCTGGCAAAGTAGCGCTGCTCGCGGGCAAGAAACGTGACGCCCAGGGACATCGTGAACGTATCGACGCGGGCAGCGCCGGAGTCTGATTTCGATTGAGCTCGCAACAATCGTCATTGACACGTCGGGCAAATCAGCTCCATAAAGGCAACATCGCAAGACTTGCACGAGCCCGCGCCGGACACACCGTCGCGGGCTTTTTCGTGAGCCGTGACTTGGTCCGGCTCACGGCCAATGTGCCGTGCTGTTGGTCGTCACCGCGCCAAACAAGGTGCGGTTTATGACAGGCGGTTCTGCCGACCCCGTTCATCACGGGCGCCACGGCATCGACGTCTCGCAGAAGCCGAACCGGGAGTGATCTCTCGCGCCATCGCGCCAGCGGGACCTGAAAGTGTCAGACCATCTCCAGATCTGCGCAGCGTCGATCGGCGCAACGCGCGGTCGTGACCTCCAAGCGGCGGCACGATCGCGGCGAACGCCGCGTGCCGTGCAAGCCAACATCAAGGATCATCGATGACCACACCCACGTCCACTTTCGTCACCTACCAGGCGGTCGGCAACCGCGAAGATCTCAGCGACATGATCTATCGCATCGATCCGGTCGACACGCCGTTCATGAGCGGCGTCGACAAGGAGAAGGCGACCGCCGTCAATCACGAATGGCAGACCCAGGCGCTGGCGCCCGCCGACGGCACCAATGCCCAGCTCGAAGGCGACGACCCCAACACCAATGTGACCACGCCGACCGTTCGTCTCGGCAACCAGTGCCAGATCTCCTACAAGGTCGCCCGCGTCTCCGGCACCCAGCAGGCGGTCGACCATGCCGGCCGCGACAACGAGCTCGCCTATCAGGAAATGCTGAAAGGCCTCGAGCTCAAGCGCGATCTCGAGACCATTCTTTGCGGTACCAACCAGGCCAAGCTGATCGGCAATACGACGACGCCGCGCAAGACGGCTTCGATCCTGTCATGGATCGTCTCCAACACGTCGAAGGGCAGCGCCGGCGGCGCGGCCGATCCGGCCGCGGCCGATGGCTCTGGCACGCGGACGGACGGCACCCAGATCGCCTTCACCGAGGCGCGGCTGAAGACGGTGCTGTCGTCAATCTGGATCAACGGCGGCAAGCCGGGCACGATCCTGACCGGCGCGTTCAACAAGCAGGTGTTTTCGACCTTCACCGGCCGCTCGACGGCGATCGAGGAGGCGAAGTCGAAGAAGATCGTGGCCTCCGTCGATGCCTATGAATCCGATTTCGGCAAGCTCAAGGTGGTCGCCAGCCGCTTCCAGCGTGCGCGTGACGTGCTCGTGCTCGAGATGGACAAGTGGGCCGTGGCCTATCTCAACGGTCGCAACATGATCTCGATCCCGCTCGCCAAGACCGGCGATTCCGATCGACGCCAGATCCTCGCCGAATACGCGTTGGTCGCGCGCAACGAGAAGGCCAGCGGCGGCATCTTCGACAACACCACCGCATAGCCCGATCTATCATCACCCTGATCTGCAGGCGGCTCTCGGGCCGCCTGTTTCTTTTGGAGGTTCATTCATGCCGCTTCCCGACAATCGTCCCCTGAACACGGCCGATCTGACGGCCTACACGCCTTCCTGCGGCGCGAATCCTGTCGCCGCCTATGTCCGCGCGCCGTTCCGCGGTCGGCTGCTCAAGGTGGCCGGTATCCTCGGCGGCGCCATCACCACGGCCGACGGCACCGTCACCGTCACCGTAAACGCCGCGCCGGTCGCAAGCTTCACTGTGCCGCAATCAGGCTCCGCGGCGGGGCAGCTGTTCTCAGTCGTTCCGGCCTCGCCGGTCTACCTCAACGAGGACGATGTCGTCGCACTGACACCCTCCGGCGCGTCGGGAACCTCAGTGCCGATGCATTTTTCGCTTGCAGTCAGGGGAGCCTGAGATGTCGTTCTTTCCCAAACAGCCATCATCCCGGATCGGCAGCACGCAGACCATCGCCTATGACGGCAGCGTCGGGGCCACCAACAAGTTCGGTCCGGGCACGTTCCAGCTTCGGCTCGCCGCGAGTTCGGCCTGCTGCTACCGGATCGGCGACGGCGCTCAGGCCGCGACCACGGCCGACGTCTTTCTCCCCGCCAACACGGTCGAATACGTCACCGTGACACCCGGACAGAACATCGCGGCCATCAAGGCCGCCAGCAACGGCCTGGTCACGGCGACGGCCGGCACGCTGTGGGTCACGGAGCTGTCGTGATGGATGGGCTGACCATTCGCCCGCATCTCGATCGCGATGGCTCTGGTCTCGTGATCGAGCATCTCCAGGATGTCGCGCCCATCCTGGAGTGGAACAGCGAAGCGCGCCGCGACGAGCAGCACAGCGACTGGGGCCGCCACGTCGCGCGCATTCCGAACGTCATCTACGTCAAATGGCTGAACGAGGAATATGCCAGGGGCAACACCCGGCTTCGCCTGTTCACGTCCGAGTTCGACGCGATCGTGCAGACGAAGCTGAATGATCCGGATTGGGCCTATCTGCGCACCGACAAGCCTGCGCTGCAGAGCGGATGGAGGGCGAAGACGTCATGCCGCTGATCTCGAACTATTCATCGTTGCAGTCCGCAGTGACCGAATACCTGGCGCGCGACCAGGACACGACCTTGGTGGCTCGGATACCGAGCTTCATCCAGCTCGCCGAAGCCAAGTTCAACCGGCAGCTGTTCGTGCGGCAGATGGAACAGCGGGCGATTGCGGTCGTCGATCTCGGCGCCAGAGAGCCGGAGTTCATCGCGTTGCCGTCCGACTTTCAGTCGATGCGGCGGATACGGCTGACCAGCGTGCGCGGCCAGCCTGCGCTGGAGTTCAGGTCCGGAGTGCAACTCGACGAGTATCGCTCTCGTGTCTCGGACGTCGCGGGCCAGCCGCGTTACTTCTCGGTTTTCGGCGACCAGATCGAGCTCGCGCCGCGGCCTGACGCGGCCTACACGATCGAGATGGTCTACCGACGGACCATTCCGCCGCTGGCATCGAACGATTCAAACTGGCTGCTCACGCTGGCACCCGATCTCTATCTTTACGGCGCTCTCCTCGAGTCGGCGCCGTATCTCAAAGAGGACGGGCGGATTCAGACCTGGGGTCTCGGCTTCACCAGCGCTCTCGCCGATCTCAATGCTCTTGGCCTGACGTCGACCTTCAACGCCGGTCCGATGACGATGCGGCTCTCCGGCCAGGTCGTCTGAGACGCTGTCCAACACAGAGGATCACATGGCTGCCTTCAACAAATTCAATTGTTTCGTTCAGGATGTCGCACATGCCCTGCACGACATGCTCACCGGGACATCGCATGTCTACAGGATCTATCTCACCAGCACGGCGCCGGTCGCAACCAATACCGTCTACAACACGCCGGCCGACCTGGCGACGGGGAATGGCTACACGGCAGGTGGCGTCTCGATCGGCGCGATCACCGGCGGACAGACCTCCGGCACCTTCCGCTTCATCGGCGGCAGCGATCCGTCGTGGACCGCGGCCGGCGGCTCGATCGGGCCTTTTCAGTATGCCGTGCTCTACAACGCGACATCGGCGACCAAGCCACTGATCGGCTGGTGGGACTACGGCACCTCGATCACGCTTACCAACGGCAACACGTTCACGGTCGACCTCGACCAGGTGAACGGCATCCTGACGATCACCTGACATGGCAGCTTTTCTCGACATATGCAGGTTCCTGCCGGCCGCCGGCGGCACGACGGACTGGACCTATGCCGCGGCCGTCCAGGGCTATCAGAGCCCAGTCGCGGCCGGCGCGGTCAATGGCCGGCTCTACAAATACAGGGCCGAGAGTGCCGACCTGACGCAATGGGAAGTCGGCGAGGGCGCCTACACCTCGTCCACTGGCACACTGGCTCGGACGTCGATCCTGTTCACCTCGGCCGGCACGACAGCGAAGGTCAATTTTGCCGCCGCGCCGCAGGTCGCCATCGTCGCGCTGAAGGAGGATCTCGTTTCGATCGAGGAGGCGAACGCCTTCACCAGCACGCAGCAGGCGCAGGCGCGGAGCAATATCGCCGCGGCAGCAGCGCCCGGCAACTGGACGCGCACCGTCCTGGCTTCAGGATCCGGCACCTACAATCTCAAAGCCGGATGCAAGGCGCTGCTGGTCCGCATGGTCGGTGGCGGGGGCGGTGGGGGCGGCGGGGGCACGACGGGAGCCACATTTGGTGGTGTCGGCGGTGACACGACGTTCGGCTCGTCGTTCCTGACTGCCTCGGGAGGAGCAAACGGCGGCCCGTACGGCAACGCTTACGCGAGTGGTGGAGGCGCGGCGGGCGGTGACCTCAATATCAGAGGTAGTCACAGCACGCCGACCGATGGTGCGGGCGGTTCGACAGGCGCGGTGCTTCAAGGAAGGAATGGCGCTAACTCTGCATTCGGCGGCTGTGGAGCAGGCGGATGGATTGGCTCTGCAGGAAGTGCCGCGGCGACAAATAGCGGCAGCGGCGGCGGAGGAGGCGGAGGCACTGACGGCGGTTCGGGCGGGCGCGGTGCTGCCGGCGGCGGCGCCGGAGGATACGTGGAGAAGTACATTGCCGCTCCGGCCGCGACATACGCGTATTCGGTCGGCGCAGCGGGCAGCGGCGGTTCTGCGGGGGCGAACGGCACGACTGGCGGCGCCGGTGGCTCCGGCATCATCATCATCGACGAGTACTACTGATGTCACTGCTCGGATTCGACGCCGTCGGTAGTCTGGCGATCGCGCAACTCCCGCGCGGCTCCGCAACGAATACGATCTTCCTCGCGAGTCCGGCCGCCGTCACGCTTGCAGGTCGAGCAACCAGCTTCCAGTCTGCGCTCACTCAGATCACCGCGGCGCTCGTCTATGCCGGCGGCTCGGCGGTTGCGCGCATCGGTCTTCTCAGTGCGCAGAACGGCTGGCTGACGGCGGGCACTACGGTCCTGTATTCGTTCGGTGCTTTCGCCGCCCGCGGCGATTTCGTCGCGGCGGGGAACTCCATCACGACGGTCGGCAAGACGCAGGCCGCGGGGCGGACTCATATCGTCAGCGGCCAATCATCGGCCTTCGTCGGCGCAATGACCGGCGACAAGTCCTCATATCAGCTCGTCGGATACGACGTCGGCTACGGTCGCGGCTTCGAGGCCTGGTATCCTCTCGGCACCGGGACAATCGGCTGGAGCGGCAGCAGCGCTCCTGAGCAGTCCTGGTCGCCGCAGCCAAGTATAGCCGACCATTGGCTGGGTGTCCCGGCATTGCCATTTTCGTGGAATGCGGTGTCTCCATCGACGCCGCCCTGGACGAGCGATTGATGTCCTCGTCGTGGCCATCATCTGTTCGAGCCTGATGCGCGCGGCCGTTTGAAGGCCCGGGCACCATCGACGTTGTCGATCTTTTCTGTTTCCTCTTGACCGCGGCGGAGGTCCGCCGGCGGCAATCGATGATTGGAGGTGACATGCCTCTTCTTGCCTTTGGCGAATATCGGCCCGACGTGAGCGACTACGAAGGTCAGGCTACCCGGAACATTCAGAACGTCGTGCCACGTGGCGACGGCTATGGCCCCTTTCCAGCCTTCTCGGCCTACACATCGGCTCTGCCGGAGCCGTGTCGCGGTGCGTTCTACGCCTTGAAATCGGACGGCACCGTCGTGACCTTCGCCGCGACCGCGACGAAGCTCTACCGCCTCAACAACACGGACTTCACCTGGCTGGATGTCTCGAGGGGCGGCGCCAGCTATTCGCAGCTCTCCGCGGCAGCGCAGTGGCAGTTCGCACAGACCGGTAATCTCGTGTTCGCCACGCAGGCGAATGCGCTGCTGCAGGTGTTCGATCTGACGTCGTCGACCGCGTTCGACAATGCCCTGGGCTCGCCGCCGCAGGCCGCCTATATCAGCGTGGTCGGACGCTTCCTGGTGCTCTCCGGCCTGCTGTCGACGCCCTATCGCATCCAATGGTCGGGTCTCAACAACTTCAATTCGGCGACGTCCTGGGATGGCCTCACGGCAGGGTCCGATCATCAGGACTTTCCGGACGGCGGCATCGTCCGCGGCGTTGCCGGCGGGGAAGCCGGGATCATCTTCCAGGATCAGGCGATCCGGCGCATGTCCTACGTCCCGGGATCGCCGATCATCTTCCAGATCGATCGCATCACCCAGGACAAGGGTCTCTATGCGCCGTACTCGATCATCCGTGCCGGCGAGCGGATCTTCTTCTATGCCGGCCAGGGCTTTCACAAGATCGAGCCCGGCGGCCTGCCGCAGCCGATCGGCCGCGAGAAGGTCGACCGCACATTCCTTGCCGATCTCGACAAGGGCAATCTGCAATTGCTGATCGGGGCGGCAGATCCGCGCTCGACGCGGGTGTTCTGGTCCTACAGGTCGATTTCCGGCGCGATCGGCACCTATGACAAGCTGTTGGGCTACGATTTCCTGCTCGACCGCTTCTTTTCGATCGCGGCAACCGGCGAATACCTGCTCGGCATGTCGCAGACGGGCCTCACGCTCGAGAATCTCGACAGCATCTCGTCGTCGATCGACGCGATGACCTTGAGCCTCGACGCCTACGCGACGGCCGTCCAGCCGGAGATCGCGCAGTTCTCCGCAAATCACGTGCTGGGCTTCTTCCGTGGCAACAATCTCGAGGCGACGATGGAGAGCGCCGAGCAGGGTACTGACGAGAACCGCATCATGATCCGCGGCTTTCGGCCGGTGACCGATGCGACGACGCTGTTCGGATCGGTCTCCTCGCGTGACAAGCCATCGGCTGCCGCTGTCGCGGGGACAGAGGTCTCGGTCAACACGCGGACGGGTCGCTGCGACCTTCGCAAGGACACGCGCTATGCCCGCTTCAAGGTCCGGATTCCGGCCGACGCGTCATGGAGCTTCTGTGCAGGCGTCGTGCCTGACCTCACCCCGAGCGGCACGCTATGACAGCCTACGTCCCCGGCATCACGGAAACCGATCTCAAGAAGATCATCCTGGCGCTGCAGCAGCTCGCCGCCGGGCGATCCAACGCTGTCGGCAGCGTCACCCTATTGCCGGGGGTCGCGACCACCGTGGTTGCCGACATGAACTGCTCTGCCGCGTCGACCCCGATTCTGACGGCGGCGAGCCCCGGCGCCGCGGTGGAGCTCGGCAACGGCACCATCCATGTCAGCGCCGTGACCAACGGATCGTTCACGCTCACGCACGCCAACAGCGCGGCGGCGCGGACGTTTCTCTATGCATTGCTCGGCTGAACTCGCCTGCGTCGATCCCGGTCAGGTTGGACTTATCTGGCCCAAGGTCGCGCCGCGGCTGCGGCGGGCGATCCTGCGGACCGGTCTGTCTGCCTTCGCCGATGTGGAGCGCGACGTTCTCGACGGCCGCGCGCTGTTGTGGCTGGCGCTGAGCCAGGAGGGCGACATAATCGCGATCGATGCGGTGGCCACGACACGGCTCGAACTGACGGACGCCGGCAAAGTGTGCGTCATCGTCGCCTGTGAGGGCAGGGGGCGATACCGTTGGCTCCCGCTGATCGGCGGCATCGAAACTTACGCGAAGACAGAAAGCTGTCGCGGCATGCGCATCTACGGCCGTAAAGGCTGGCTGCGCGCGCTCGCCGACTATCGGCACACGCATGTGATTATCCAGAAGGAGTTGAGGTGACAATCAGCGTTGATGGTCTCGATAGCGCTTTTCATACGCTGATCAGACAAGATGATCCTATCACGGATAAAATCAGCTCTGCCCCCGGCACGCGCAAAGGCGACCTTTGCACTTGACAGGATGTTCTTGATATGTTCCTTTTTAATTCAGAGGGCATGTTGCGTCCCCAAATTGCGCAGTTGCCGGACAAAACGCATGTTTTATCAGACAAGTGCAGATCGCACCAAAACAGCAAGAGTCTTAGCAGGCTTTGTGCAGTCGGGAGCAAAAGCCGCTCTCGTGGCGCTGGCACTCACGATGAGAATGGACTCGACTCGTGCCGAGCAGATTGACTTCAGCCCTTATCGCGCTGCTGCAGAATACTGCGCTCGCGAAGTCGCGGGTCCGCTGGCACTTTCGCCGGATCAGCGGATTCTTTGCTTTGACGGCCATCTCTATGCCCATCAGGATCTGTCGCTCGTCGACGAATTGCAAGTCGGCGGACTAGTCGTTATCCGCAGTTTTGGTGGTGACGACGTTGCAATGATGGAGCTTGCGGAGCGCCTACGTGGTCGGAATGCGACCGTCGTAGTTCGTAGCTACTGCTTGCTTGGGTGCGCCAGTTATATCGTGGTTGCCTCCGGGATGACGATTATACTGAAAGATGCGTTGGTTGCATGGGGACCTTTGGTGGTGGACGGATTCTGCTTAGGTCTTCGGAATGCACTCGACGAAGGTCTGCCACGCCTTGACATCGGCCCCTGTGGGAAACCGCTTCTGCGGACGCCAGGTCCAATCTATGAACTGAGGCTGGGATTCATGAGCGTACGGCGCGTCAATGATAATTTCGAGGAACCGCCGGAGAGTACATTTATCAGGAGAGCTCTAAGGAATATCGATTGGAAAAGGGCGACCGAGACAACTGGTCTGATGTGGACATGGCATCCTCGCTATCAACAAAGTTCAGTCAAGACCAAGATCGTTTACGAACGCTATCCCGATAGCCAGGAGGAAGTTGCGGCTCTTGCCGAGCGATTGCGGCTCCGTGCTCGAGTTGTTTACGATCCATGAGGGCTCTTTCCGAAATGTCAGCCGAGCTGTTCTGACACCCGAAAAAGCCTTGATAGTTGACGGCGCGCTGACGTGGCGCGCTTTTTTTTACCTCGGGGAATGAAGATATGGTGGGAAATCCAAGAGAGAAATCAAGTGATTGGCCAAATATAGTGCGTGAGGGGATCGAGCCAGAAGTATTGCGTGTGCCTGATTGGAGACGTTATCTTGATGGCAGAGATTATACCCGTCCTTTCCAGGGTATTCCGCTGCCAGGGTCGAGGACGCCAAGCTCGCCACCAAGATTGCCCTCCTGGTTCGAAGATCCATCACAGCCGGGCCTGCCGCCATCGTTGAAATATCCGGCACCCGGCAATCCTAGCCCGGGTTTTCCTCCTATTCCGGCACCAGTTCCCGCACCGTCACCCATCCCTGGAAGGCCGATCCGCGACTGGCTGTTTGATTATCTGCTCGGAAACAATCTTCTGGACCAACGGCCATTTCAGCAGACCTCACAGTCGGCATTGAGAAAAGATGCCAGTCGCACCGGACTTGATCCGGACATGAGACTTGCTGCCGCACAGCAGGCCGATCAGGGTCATCCGACCCGGGCATCGCAAACGGGTTCAAGCGAAGAACCATCGAAGCCGCAGAAGCGCTTCTTGAGATCGCGCGTTGAGTAACGTTGATCTGCACGAGGACGACTGAACTCTCCGTGTGCCGCTGCCTCCTCCGGACGGATCGCAGACTTGCTCACGGCGACGCCTTGTTCGAGGACTGCGATCTTGCAGTTGCGCCAACTCTTAGCATTGTCAAATCAAGGAACGTGCCCAATGGGCGGACAATCATCCAGCACCCAGACTCAACAATCCCAGACGCAGCCGTGGCAGCCGGCGCAGCCGATGTTGCAGAACATCCTGTCTCAGGTCGGCAACGGCCTGAACAATACCGTGCTGACCAGCGCCGAGACCGGCGCGCTCGATACGCTCAAGCAGAATGCGGCGTTGGGCAATCCCTATGCCGGCGGTATCGGGGCCTATGCGCAGTCGCTGCTCAATGGCGGCAACGCACAGGCGCAGGCGCCGGCTGCCCAGGCCAATCTGCAGACGTTGCAGGGCCAGCTGACGCCCTACGCCAATGGCAGCATGATCGGCAACAATCCTGCGCTGGCGGCGCAACTGGCGCAGCTCCAGAACGACGTCGGCACCTCCATCAACGGCCAGTTCGCGGCCGCCGGACGCGATTTCAGCGGCGCCAACCAGATGGCGTATGGCCGCGGCGTGGCGGCGGCGGAAGCGCCTGTGATCGCGGCCCAGTACAATCAGGACGTCCAGAACCAGCTGAGCGCGGCCAATGCGCTGTACGGCGCCGGCAACACGACGGCCAACATGCTGGGCGGCATGCAGCAGCAGTACCTCGCCAACCAGGGGCAGGGGCTGACGGCGTCACAGGCCGCGCTCGATGCGCAGAATTATGGCGCCAATGCCACGTTGGCGGAGGAGGCGCAGCGTCGCGGCATCCCGGTGCAGGCGCTCGGACTGCTGGCGCAGATCGGAACGCCGATCGCACAGCTCGGTCAGCAGACCAACGGCACCATGACGGGAACACAGGAGATGTCCGGTGCCGACCAGTTTGCGAAGATCGCCGGCGGCATCGGCAGTCTTCTCCAGCCGTTCAGCGGCGCGTTCGGCAAGAAGTAGTTCGGTGCAGCGTCTCGAGGGAGCGGTCGTGAATGTCAGATGAATCAGAGCATCTCGTGACGGGTGCAGCATTCGAGCTGGAGAATGCCGGCTATCGGCCGATGCCGGATCCGGAGGAGCGGCCGGAGCGCGAGGCGCTCGGCGGCGACGTTGCGTCGCTGCGCGACGCTGCCGAGCAGCGCACCGATCCCCGTCCGCCGGTGATGGTCCGGGAGTATGTCGACGAAGCCGGCAACCTGGTCGATCGCGGCGAGTCGGTCACGCTCGAACGCGCGGCGCGTGATCACGCGCGCGTCCGGGCCGCTGAGGTGGGTGAGGCATCTCGCGGGACGCCGGATTCCGATTCGAGCGACCACTTGGGTTCGCCGGCAAATGGTGAGCCCGACGGTTTCGAGTCGGCTTCGGGCGAAGCCGAGTCCACTGCCGAGACCGGCTCGACGCAGCACGATGCTTCGTCGCGGCTTGCGCCGGAGTTGGAGAAAGCCCTGCAGCATCCGCAGGTGCTGCAGGCGATCGAGGAGAAGATCGGCGAAGCAGAGCAGGCCCGCCAATCCTACCGAGAAGGCCTGGCATCGGCCGTCCAGATTGCCCAGGCGAGCTTCCTCAGCCAGTTTCCTGAATTTGCCGGCATGTCTGCCGGGCGAGTCCCCGCCGCGCTCGAACGGATGTCGCGCGAGGATCCCGGAAGGTTCGGGCGCATCCAGGCGGCTGTCGCGATGTCGGATCAGTTGTTGGCACAGCAGGCCGAGGCGCAGCGCCAGCACGCCGAAGTGGCTCAGCGGAGCTTCCAGTCCTTCGCGCAGGAGCAGGACGACCGGCTCGAGGGCCTGCTGAAGAGCGAGCCGCGCGCCATGCGCCAGGCCGTTGCCGCAGAGATCGTGGCGTCGGCAAAGGAGAGCGGGATTCCGGCGTCCGAACTCAACCGGCTGTTCCAGACCGAGCCGTTGATGCGCCATGCCACGTTCCAGCGGATGATGTACGACGCCGCGCGATATCGACTGATGATGCGGGCAAAGGATGCTGCGGTGACGAAGGCTGTCCCGCCCGTGGTGCGGCCAGGCGTGTCGGTCTCGTCGGGGGAGCGGGGACGGACGGATCTGCGGGCGCTCAACGCCCGCCTGACATCGTCGGGTGATCTGAAGGACGCGGTTGCCCTCTATCAGGCCCGCATGTCCAGGCGGCCGTGAGGCCGGTCGATGACAAACCCCGTTCTGGCTGCGCTTGCCGAGGCGCGCAGGCAGCGCGCTCCGCTGTTCGCACGCTGGTGTGAGCGGGAGCACGAGACGTTCTGCCCGGCCTCGCCGGCGGCGGTCGCCCGCTTCGCCCGCGAGCACGCCGGCATGGGTGCCGAGCAGGTCTGGGAGGCGATTCTCGACATCTCCAGAACTCACGCCTCGTTGGGGCTGGCTGATCCCACAGTGGCAGAGCCGGTCGCGATCGTCCTCGACGACATCGCGAACCTATCGCCCCCGCAATCCTGGCCGGGTCCCTGGAAGGAGCGCTTCAGGCTTTTGCCGCACGATCTGAAGCGCTTCATCGCGGACCACGAGACGAGGCGCGAGAAGAGCTTGAGACGCACGCAGCACGCTCTCGCGCATGCAAACAAGATACTCGCACGGCTCCGATCCGCGGAGCGTACGATGAAGGAGGATCAGACCGATGAAGCAGAATCGCAGCAATCCGACCATCGAAGACAGGATTCAGGAGCTTCGGGGTGAGATCGAGCGCGTCGTGCAGACTCGTGTCGACGCGATCGCAAGAGAGAGCCCCGGAGTGCCCAAGGGGGTGATCCGCAATCTGCTGATCGCCAGGACGCCGTCCTGTGCCTGCGAGCAATATTTGACGCTTCGGCGAGAAACTTAGCCATGCACACGTGATCGATCATCGGGCACGAGCCACGATGCGCCCGCATCGACGAGCCAGAACCAAGTCCCCGGCAGCCCCGCGTGGCTGCCATTTTCATGTGAGGAGCAGAATGACACTCTATCGATGGTCGCAGACCGCCTCGGCCGATGCCACGGCCGATCCGACGATCAACTGGTCCGAAGGACAGGTCCCGTCGAGCATCAACGATTCCGCTCGGGCCATGATGGCTGCGACCGCAAAATATCGCGACGACATCGCGGGGGCGATCGCAACGAGCGGCACGAGCACCGCCTACGCCGTAACGAGCAACCAACAATTCGATTCGCTGCCGCATCTCAACGGCCAGATCATCGCGTTCACGCCGCACGTCACCAACTCCGGCACGTGCACTTTAAACGTCGATAACCTTGGTACGAAAGCACTGAGATCCGCACCGAATATCGAGCTGCCGGCTGGCACAATCATCCAGGGCACTCCATATGTGGCCGTTTACAACAACAGTGATGGCGCCTTCTACTTGCATGGGTTCTTCGGTAACCCTTACAATATCCCGATAGGAGCGAGCCTAGAGTTTTGGGGCTCCAGCGCGCCCAACAGCTCATTCGTTTTTCCATATGGGCAATCGATTAGCCGCACGACTTATTCCGTCTTGTTCTCACTTATGGGAACATCGTTTGGAACGGGGGACGGATCGACGACATTCAATCTTCCCGATCTACGAGGGCGCGTGACGGCGTGCGTGGATAACATGGGCGGAACGACGGCTAATCGTCTTGCAAGTGGCGGTCTTGCCAGCGTACGCCACAGCATCGGCGGATTTGGCGGCGAAGACGCGCACATCCTCGTCAATAATGAAATGCCGAGCCATACTCACGGCGTGAGCGATCCCGGTCATAGTCACACGGTTCAGAGTTATGCACCCGGTGGCAATGTCAACGCTGTTGCAGGCAACTTCGCAAGTTTGGCTAACTTGACAACAAGTTCTGTATCTACCGGAATTAGTATTCAGAACGCAGGCGGTGGAGCGGCGCACAACATCATGCAGCCAACGATTTTGTGCAATCGCATCCTGCGGGTGATCTAATCGTACGCCAGACGATACCTGCGCGCTTTTGGCAGATAAAGGAAGTGATTGGTTTGAATATCGGTGCACTGAGAATTCGCGAGAACGAACGCAGTCGCGGCGAGCACGACAGTCTGTGGAGGATGAAATCATGCTCAATAGCAACTGGCTTGCTTCCGAAAGCGCTGGTCCACCATCGTTTGAGGTCGGTCGACGAATGGTAGAAAACGTCCGTTTCGAGCTGATTCAGCATAAAGTCGGCCCACGCACGAGCTGATTTGCCCTCGCGATAATAGCCGAAGCCCAACCGATGACAGATCACGAGATAGACCTTGGCTAGGTCACGGTGCATTCGATGTACGAAATAGACACCTACATGACCTTCAAACCACGCCGCCTTCGATGGGAATAGAGCAATAAACACTCCACCTGGTTTTAGGACGCGTGCGATCTCCGCCAGGGCAGCTGGCGGATCAGCCACGTGTTCAAAAACTTGGTTCGAGACTACCACGTCGAAAAACGCATCGTCGAACTGGATGCGCGTCCCATCAAGCGGCTGAAAATGGCTAGGACGTTCCGAAGCAGGAGCATCACGGTCGACCCCGAAGAACTCATACCCCATCGAGCGGCCAAAGGTCACTACCTCTCCGCGGCCACAGCCGTAGTCCAGGACTTTCGGGCTAGCGGTTCCTGAGGCTGAGACCGCGCGATCAAACACATAACGATAATTCGGGTTCATAGGTCTCATCTCAAAGCTGTAGTGCGTACCGGGAGACAATCACGCAACCCGTTCAATCGCAAGATTACCCGATCAAATTTTTCGGATCTCAGAATGGCCGACATCAGAACGCTAACCACGACAAACGCCAAAAAATGGCAGGTCGCAAGGCTTACCCGCAACATCGACGCTACGGCCCAACGCCTCATTGCTGCCAAAGCTCGGTATCAGGCCGTTTCGAGGCGTACCGGCGTCCCCTGGCCGATCATCGCCGTCATCCACGAGCGCGAATCGTCGCAGAGCTGGGCCCGGTCGCTGGCGCAGGGGGATCCCTGGGACCGAGTGTCCGTCCACGTGCCTGCGGGACGAGGACCGTTCGCCTCGTGGGAGGACGCCGCAGTCGACGCGCTCGTCAATTGCGCGCCGCATGCGGCGCGGTGGCGGGACTGGTCGATTGGCGGCGCGTTGACGCTTCTCGAGCAGTATAATGGGCTGGGCTACGCGCGCCGGGGCGTGCCGTCTCCCTATGTCTGGGCCGGGACCGATCAATATCGTGCCGGCAAGTATGTCCGTGACGGAGTCTACGATCCCCAGGCGGTCGACCGGCAGCCGGGTTGCGCCGGGCTGCTCAAGACCATGATGCAGATCGATGCGACCATCAGCTTCCCGACCGGCCTTGTGGAGACGGAGCGGCCGCCCGACACCTGGCCTCCGGCGCCGACTCCCGCATCCATCAGGCATCCGGCAAAGGGCTCCATTGGGGCCCTTTTTGCTGCCCTGGTGAAACGCCTTCTGGGCAATCGCTGACCGGCGCAGCCTCGTGCTCCTGGCCGGCGTACCGACGGACGGTCGATCTCGGCCAAGACACAACGATCTGCGGGGCACCGAGCGCGGCTCGCGAGAGCCGGCGGCGCGTCTGCGCAATTTTTTGGAAAGGATTCATCATGTGGACGAAAGTCAAGGCTGCGTGTCGTCATTCGCTGACGATCGCCTGGGGTTACGTGCTGGCGGTCGTCGGGTTTCTGATGTCGATCGTCGACAACGTCAGCGACGCTCTCGGGGACCCGAGCCTGAAGGATCAGATCAGCGCCGCCGTCGGCGATACCCGTGCCGTCGGCCGGATTTTTCTCGCGATCTCGCTGATCACGATTCTCGCACGGCTGCGTTCGCTCAAGAGGGCATCGTGACATGTGGATGAGCATTCTGGGCTTTCTGGGCGGGCCCGTGATCAAGGGGCTGATCGACGCCTACCAGACGAAGCTGAGGGCGGGCAACGCGGATGCCAAGATCGCGGCAGACCTCGCGGCGACGGAGATCGCCGCGCAGGTCTCGGAAAGCGATGCGCAGCTTCGGCTGCGTGCGGCGGAAATCGGCTGCTGGTACGAGCCGGACAAGCTCATCGGCTACTGCGTCTCGATCTACTTTGCCAAGCTGCTGGTGTGGGACAAAGTGCTCGGGCTCGGCTCGACGGATCCGCTCGCGGGCTTCGCGTCGACGACCGCGAATCTCGTCATCTCCTTCTATTTTGCCAAACGCGGCTTCGAAAATGTAGCGAGGATCATCAGGCGATGAACATCAGCCATGACGAAATCACGGCCGTCGTCGCCGAGACCCTGGCCAAGCAGAGCCAGCTTCAGCGCGACGAGATCGATGCCGTCGTGATGAGAGCGATCGCGACCATTCTCACCTCGTTCGGCATCGAGGAGGAGGATCGGAAGGAGCTGAGAGCCGATTTCCAGCACCTGCGGCGCTGGCGCAAGAGCGTGGAGCAGGCCCAGAGCTATACGTTCAAGGCCGTCATCACGGTCATCGCGACCGGTCTGATCGGTGCGATCTGGCTCGGCATCAAAGTCGTGCTCGGAAGGTGATGCCGTGCCAGCCTGGATCTTGCGGCGAGGCCGCCGCTTCCGCATCAGAGAGGTCGACGCTTGCGAGCCTGACGTCCTCGACACCTTGAAGGAGCTCCATGCGCGCACATTCCTCGATTGCGCACCTCTGCCCGATTTCGAGAGCGGACAATGGTGGATATCGACCGAGCTCGGACGGCCCGTCGCCTTTGCCGGAATGATGCCGTCATCCCTCGGCAAGGGCATAGCCTATCTTTCGAGGGTTGGCGTTCTCCAAGAGCGGTGTGGTTACGGCCTGCAGCGACGGCTGATGCGTGTGATCGAGCAGCGCGCGCGTCGCTCGGGCCTGGATTGCATCGTTTCGGATACGACTTGCAACATCGTATCCGCGAACAATTTCATTCGGTGTGGATATGTGTTGTTCCAACCGGTCCGGCCCTGGGCCTGGGTGAACTCGCTCTATTGGCGCAAGATGATCGGGCGGTGAGCTGTCGATCGATGCCTCATGCAGATTGCATTGCGCTGCAGCAGAATTGGGCCGGCTCGACAGCTCCGACCCGGGCTTTTTTTGCGGCTGCCGTTGAGTTAACCATGCATTGTCGGACGTTGGAGACAATGCCACGCCGGGCAGTCAATGGAAGATCGCTTCAGACGATCAGAGCAGCGGGAAGGACTCTGGGATGCCGGCCGAGGTCACCCTGCCAGAGCGTGCGCCACGGCCGCCTGACGCGCCAACCGCGCTGGCTGGTCTGCTGGTGATCGATTTCACGCGGGTCGTCGCAGGGCCGGCGTGCACACAGACGCTGGCCGATTTCGGCGCCGAGGTGATCAAGATCGAGCAGCCGCTCACGGGAGACGATACCCGCGCATACGAGCACGCCGAGCTCGGCGGAGAGAGCGCAGCGTTCCTCAGTCTCAATCGGAACAAGCGCGGCATGGTGTTGGATCTCACGATACCGCAGGCCAGAGACGCCGCGCGTGCGCTGATCGCCAAGGCCGACATCGTCGTGGAGAATTTCTCGTCGTCCGTCATGGAGAGGTTCGGGCTGGACTATCAGACACTGTCCAGCACCAATCCCGGGCTGATCTATTGCTCGATCTCGGCCTACGGACGCTCCGGTCCATTCGCGTGGCGATCAGGGTTCGATCCAATCACCCAGGCGGAAAGCGGGTTCATGTCCCTCAACGGTTTCGCCGATGGTCCGCCGGTGCGGACCGGTCCTCCGATCGTTGATCTGGCCACCGGCATGTCCGCCTGCAATGCCATCCTATTGGCACTCGCCGCCCGGCAGCGGCTCGGTCGCGGGCAGCACGTCGAGGTGGCGCTGTTTGACATCGCCTTGGCGATGACCGGCTTCTCCGGAATGGCGTATTTGATGAACGGCGTGAACCCCACGCGGACGGGCAATTCGCCGAACGACTCTCCGACGGTCGGCGTCTTTGAAGCGTCAGATGGTCCGCTCTACATCGCATGTGCCAACGATCGGCTCTACCGCCGGCTGGCTACGGAGGTGCTTGGTCGTCCGGATCTCCTGAGCGATCCCCGCTTCGCCACGCGAAGGGCGAGATGGGTCAACCGTACGCAACTGCGCGGCCTCATCGCCGACATCCTCGCCACGGAACGGATGGATGTCTGGACCTCTCGGATGAACCAGGCTGGAGTTCCGGTTGGACACGTTCGTACGGTCGAGCAGGCGTTCAACGCGGCCGAGGTCCGGATGCGCGACCGCACCTGTCGTATTCCGCACCCGACGGCAGGCTCGATACCCAACATCGAGCCGGCAATCGCCATGAAGCTCACGCCGACCGTCGAGCCGACGGCGGCGCCGCGGCTCGGTGAGCACACGACCGCGATCCTGCGCCACAGGCTTGGGTACACTGAGCAGGAGATCGAAGCCCTGCGTCGGGCGGGGGCGTTCGGACGCAACAATCCGGGAACCTAGGGCATCGTCACTGGTGCCGGACACGAGGCAGGAAGAGCGGCAGCGTCCTCAGCAGCCATCAGCCGGCTTTGGCCATCTCGTCGTCTTCCGGTGAGTTCAGGTACATGCCCGACATGGTGTCAACCCAGCACAGATGATCATGCACCTTCTTGACACCAGAGATGTTCTCGGTGGCAACGATTGCCGCCTGCCGCGAGCGCTCTTCGGTAATGACGCCGCTCAGATGAACGATGCCGTCCTTGACGATGACGGACAATCCGAACGGGCACCAGTCGTTCTTCTCGAGAGCGTCGATCACACGGTTGCGGATGTGATCGTCATCCGCCGTCGGATCCGGGACCTGCCGCCCGAGCGCGGCGACCGCTTGCAGCAGGTTCGCCCGTGACACGATGCCGATGACCCGGTCTCCCTTGACCACGGGCAACCGCTTCACGTGGTTCTTTTCCATCAGTTCCACGATCTCCGCCAGCGCGGCGTCTTCGGTGATCGTCAGGGGAGACTTGGTCATTACCTCTGACACTTTGCGACCATGCTCGTGGACGAAGTCGGCGGCCGACTTCCCGGGCCCGAGAATGAAGCGCAGCCAACGGCCGCGCTTACGCCCTGTGCCGATCTCGGATCGGCGGATGAAATCGCCTTCCGAGACGACGCCCACGAGCTTTCCGCCGGAATCGACCACGGGAAGGCCGCTGACGTGCCGTTGAAGCATGATATTTGCCGCATCCACGATGGAAGTGTCAGGGGTGACGGTGATGACGGGACGGGTCATGATCTGGTGGGCGCGCATGGCGAACTCCAATGTCAAAGGCTGAGAAAACGTAATCCGCCGCCACGGTCTTGAATTGACGCAGGTCAAAGGAGGTGCCGCCGCGTCATTGACGCAGCTCAAGGTCCTGGCATTGAATTGCAGCTATAAGGCATTTTGATCTAGCGAGAGGAGAAGGTGCCCATGTCCGAGTTCTCCGGGACCAAGGTCCTGGCCGACGAAACGGCCGAACTGTCCGAACGTGTCGCTCTCTCCAACAAGCACGCACTCGAGCTGCTCGTTGGTTCCCAGCAGATCGTCATGGAGGAGGTTCTGTTTGCCAGCAACGAAGTGCTGGATCGCGCGCGTACGGAGACGCATCTGCTGGCTGAGTTTGTGTCGAAGCTGGCTGGCGTGCATTCCGTGAAGGGAATCCAGGCGATGGTCCAGGAATGTGGACGGCATCAGATTGATTTCGTCAGGCGGGATTGCGATCGACTCTTCAAGCACGGGCAGCGCCTGATTGATGCTAGCGTGAATCTCATGGGGCAACGGTGGCGAAACTGAAGAGTGCGGGGGCGTCGCGTCCCGATCGACGGGAACGCGAGGGAACGATCGTTAACGACCGGAGCAGTGCCGTTGTCTCTGCAGAGACCTCTTTGAAGCCGGAGGGTGCGCTCGCCGCACCCGACGCAAAGTTGCTCTCCCGAGAAGCCGACGCGACCTCCGGGGAGCTTCGACGCGAGGATCACGAGCTGGACAGGGCCTTCAGCGCGATGCTGGCTCGGCTCACCGGTGGAATTTCCCCGGCCGCTCTATCAATGGCGTATCTGGATTGGGCTTGTCATCTGGCCGCTGCACCTCAGCGTCAGATCGAAATCGTCCGAGATGCTTGGCACGGCGCTAAGCAGGTCGCTGAACGGTCATTGCAGTTTGCAGACCCGAATCGCAGTCCTTGGGACCTGATCAAACCGCAGGCCAACGATCATCGCTTTTCCAAGCCGCAATGGGCGACGCACCCGTTCAACTTGTTCGCCCAGGCGTTTTTGCTCGGGGAAGATTGGTGGCACAAGGCGACGACCGGCATTCGTGGTGTCGACCCTGCCAACGAAGCCGTCGTCGACTTTTCAATTCGTCAACTGCTCGACATCTTCGCGCCATCGAACTTTGCAGCGACCAACCCGGAAGTGTTGGAGAAGACGTTTCAAAGCGGTGGCGAGAACCTGATCTTCGGCTGGCAGAACTGGCTCGCCGATCTCATGCAGGTGATGCAGCCGGGGAAGATACCGATCAATGGCGAGTTCGTCGTCGGCAAGACCGTCGCGGCCGCGCCGGGCAAGGTTGTGCTTCGCAATCAGTTGATCGAGCTGATTCAATACGCGCCGACGACCGAGAAGGTGAGACCAGAGCCGGTCCTGATCGTACCGGCTTGGATCATGAAATATTACATCCTGGATCTGTCGCCGCACAATTCGCTGGTCCGATACCTGACCGACCAGGGCTTTACGGTTTTCATGATCTCCTGGCGAAACCCCGGAGCGGAAGACCGGGATCTTGCGTTTGACGACTACCGCTCGCTGGGCGTCATGGCTGCCCTGGACATGATCGGAAGGATCATTCCGAATACGCTGGTCCATGCCGCAGGCTATTGTCTCGGGGGAACGCTTCTTTCGATCACGGCGGCGGCCATGGCACGCGATGGCGACCAGCGCCTGAAGACAATCACGCTGTTTGCGGCCCAGACCGATTTCACGGAAGCGGGAGAGCTGACGCTCTTCATCAATGAAAGCCAGGTCGCCTTTCTCGAAGACATGATGTGGGAGCGTGGATATCTCGACACCACCCAGATGGCGGGCGCATTTCAATTGCTGCGCTCCAACGATCTGATCTGGTCTCGTGTCTCGCGCGACTATCTTCTCGGCGAGCGCGCAAACCCGAGCGACTTGATGGCATGGAACGCAGATGCGACGCGGCTACCGTATCGGATGCACTCCGAATATCTGCGCAAGCTGTTCCTGAACAACGATCTCGCCGAGGGGCGGTATCGGGTCGAAGGGAAGCCTGTTTCGCTCTCGGATATCCACACGCCGATGTTCGTCGTCGGGACGCTGCGTGATCACGTTGCGCCTTGGAAGTCGACGTACAAGGTCCACTACGAGGTTGATGCTGACGTCACTTTCGTGCTCGCCAGCGGCGGCCATAATGCCGGCATCGTGGCGCCGCCGGGCGAGCAGGGGCACTCCCATCAGTTGCGAACCAAGGCTGCCGACGCTCCATATCTCGGACCCGACGAGTGGCAGGGCACATCGCCAAAGCTGGAGGGATCGTGGTGGCCGGCCTGGACAGAGTGGCTCGGACAGCAATCGGGAGCGCCGGGCGCACCGCCGCAACTCGGGACAGATCGTTCGAATGATCTCGGAGACGCGCCGGGCGACTACGTGCACACGTGATCGCCGCGCGTTGCGGCCAGGGGGCCATCCCACCGGACTCAGGCGCTGATCCGGAGCAATGAAAGGCTTCGCTCCAATGTCGTCTCAGCCGTGCCTGACGCATCGACCTGGAGCCAATCCAGAGCGCCGATGTCGTAGCGTTCCTGATCCTCGGTAACTCCGATCGTTGCATCGGACGCATCGGCGACTCGATGGTGAATTCGCTCCTGCCGGCTGCGCAAATCTGCGACGAGGAAGAGGCCGGCAAAGGGCGCCTTCAGCCGCTTCGCGAGATCATGGATCTCCTGTCGTTCATCCGGACGTGCAAACACGGCGTCGACGATCACCGTGAAGCCTTGTGAGAGCACGCGGCCGGCCAGCGTCGTCAACTCTCGATAGACCCGAGCACTCGATTCCGGCGTATAGGCCGCAGCTGGGAGGCGTTCGGTTTCCTTCACGCCAGACAGTTGCTTGCGCAGCACGTCGCTGCGCAACACGATTGCTCCCGGTGGAGGCACCAAGAGAGGAGCGAGAGCCCGGGCGAGCGCAGATTTTCCCGTTCCCGACAGGCCTCCGACCGCGATCATCCTCGGCTCTGCCGGCCGGATCAGGCTGCGTGCAAGTTGAAAGTAGCTCTCTGCGGTCTCGATCGTTGCGGAGCGATCAGCGTCCGAGTGTTCGGCATCACCGCGGTCGCGCCTTGCGACAAAGACTTGCGCACGGATGGCGGCCCGGATCGCCATGAACAGAGGCAGAGCAGCCAATCCTCCGGTCTGGTCAGGCGCTGCGGTCGAGAGGTAGCGGTTCAAGAGACGGTTGGCGGCGACCGGCTGCTCGAAGTGCAAGAGGTCCATCAGTGGAAAGGCGAGATCGTAGAGGACGTCGATCGTGGCTATCCGGTCGTCGAACTCGATGGCGTCGAACAGCACCGGCTTGTCGTCAATGAGGACGATGTTGGCCAGATGGAGGTCGCCATGGCAGCGTTTCACGTGCCCCTCATTTGCACGTTGCTCGAGCAGGGGCCGGAGACGCGCGAAGGCCGAGTGGCAAAGGACGCGGAGTTCTTCGACCTCCGTTTCGCCAAATCGCGAGACTGTCCGAAAGCTGGCGACGAATGCGTCGATCCAAATCGGAATGGACTCCGTCCATCCATGGGAGGAGCTCCGAACGGCGACTGCATGCGACGCTGCGATCGTCTCTGCCAGACGCTCGCCCAATCCGGCGTCCAGCTGCTGGCGGCGAGAAAGATGATCAAGCGTCTGGCTGTCATCGAAGCGACGCATCTCGACGGCATATTCGACCGGAGTGCCGGATCCACCGACATCGAATGACCCGTCTGGCGCCTTGGTGATGGCGACGACACGCAGATAGATGTCCGGAGCAAACGGGTGATTGATCTCGATTTCCTTTGCGCACGCGGCCTTGCGCTGATCGAGCGTCGAATAGTCCAAAAATGGCAGCCGAACGGCGCGCTTGATCTTCAGGGCGCGGTCACCGATCAGAAACACGGAAGCCGCGTGCGTGTCGATCCGGCGGACACCTGGATGTCGGGTGGTATTGCCCAAGAAGGAGAAGACCAGTTCCTGATCGGATGGTGATGCCATGGGCGGTGTTGCCACGTTCACTTCAAAAGTCCGGGATAAGCACCGCCGCGCCGACGACGTCACCCCGCCTCAGGCGGGCCAGAACGTCATTTGCGTCGGACAGCGGATAGGGCGTCGTATGGGTCCGTATTTGAGCCTGCTGCGCGACCCGCAGGAAATCGAGACCGTCTTGTCGCGTCAGGTTGGCGACAGACACCACCTGGCGTTCCCCCCAGAGGAGGGAATACGGGAACGTCGGAATGTCGCTCATATGAATACCTGCGCAGACCACCCGGCCACCCTTCCGAACAGCCTGCAGAGCGGCCGGAACAAGCTCGCCAGCCGGCGCGTAGATGATGGCCGCGTCCAGAGCAACATCGGGACGCTGGCCCGCCGCTCCGGCCCATGTGGCGCCAAGTTGGCGCGCGAAATCCTGCGCAGCTTGGTCGTGCTCGCGGGTGAACGCATAGATCTGGCGCCCCTGCCAGCGGGCCACCTGGGCAACGATGTGACCGGCCGCGCCGAATCCGTAGATGCCAAGCCTCTCGGCTTTCCCTGCCATGACCAGAGACCGCCAGCCGATCAGGCCGGCGCACAGCAACGGAGCGATGGCAATGTCATCCTCCAAACCGTCGAGCGGGAATGCGAAATTTGCGTCCACGACGGCGTGGGTTGCATAGCCGCCGTTGCGTGTGTAGCCGGTAAACGTGGGCTGGTCGCAGAGATTTTCCATACCTCGTGCGCAGAACATGCAATGGCCGCACGTATGCCCCAGCCATGGAATTCCGACGCGCGCGCCGAGCTTGTGCGTCGTCACACCAGGACCAATCTGGTCGACATGACCGACGATCTCGTGTCCGGGGACGATCGGATACCGAATGTCGGGAAGCTCACCGTCGTACACATGCAGGTCAGTGCGACACACGCCGCATGCCCTGACCTTGACGCGGATCTCACCGGGACCAGGATCGGGGTCCGCGAGCGTCTCGGGCTGCAGAGGCGCTCCAGGCTTTCGCAGAACCATCGCTCGCATCGGAGAGCCTCCCGGACGAAGTTGCAGGGTAATAAGATAATCAGCCCGGCAATCGTTTGATGCTCATCAAGGACTTGGTACGAATACTGCGGCCTACCGAGCAGAGCCGGCAGGTGCAGTCAGGGAACGGAGCGGTATCGCCTCCGTGACTATGCTGGGATGATAAGTCGCGCTAGACCCGCTGCGGATTGAAACTAAGATCAATCCTCGGGATTCACCCGCCTTTCACCAACTGATGTTGGACGTGCAAATGTCGACCTACCGATTGCGGAACCTGCTTTTGCCACGCTCCATCGCTCTGATCGGAGGGAGTCCGCGACCGAACTCGGTAGGGAAGGCCATTCTCGACAATATCGTCAAGGCGCGGTTCGAGGGCAAGCTTGGCCTGGTCAATTCTCGCTATCGGGAGATATCCAATATCGCAGCCGTTGGCAGTCTCGCCGAACTGGCGTTCGTGCCGGAACTGGTGGTGATCACGACGCCCCCCCCTTCGATCCCGGCTCTCATCGATCGCGCAGGCGCGTTGGGGACGGCAGGAGCTCTGATCATTACCTCGGGTCTGGGACACGGAGAGGGGTCGCTTGCCGACCAGACCGAGAAGGCAGCGCAGAAATACGGCATGCGTCTCATTGGACCGAACTGTCTCGGCATCATGATGCCGACCATCAAGCTCAATGCGAGCTTTTCGGCGCACATGCCGGTTGTAGGCAGCCTGGCGCTCATTTCACAGTCCGGCGCTATCGCGGCGGGGATGGTAGATTGGGCTGCTCAGCGCGGTGTTGGGTTTTCCGGAATCGTCTCGATCGGCGACCAGTTGGACGTCGATCTCGCAGATCTTCTGGACCATTTCGCGTTGGACGGTGGGACCCGCGCGATCCTGCTCTACATCGAAGCCGTCAAGGACGCTCGAAAGTTCATGTCCGCGGCGCGAGCGGCGGCAAGGGTCAAGCCGGTTGTGGTGGTGAAATCGGGCCGCGGTGCCGTCGGTGCGCGAGCTGCGGCGACACATACGGGCGCGCTGGCGGGAGCGGATGCCGTCTACGACGCGGCTTTTCGCCGGGCCGGCGTTCTGCGGGTCTCCGATCTGCGCGAGCTGTTCGACTGCGCCGAAACGCTGGGGCGGGTGGAGTCGCCCATGGGCAAGAGGCTCGCCATTCTCACGAATGGCGGCGGGATCGGCGTGCTCGCCGTGGATCGACTGGTCGAGCTCGGAGGCGTGCCTGCCGCACTTTCGCCGGTCGTCCACGACAAACTCGATGCCATCCTGCCGCCGACCTGGTCCGGATCCAACCCGGTCGACATCGTCGGCGATGCCGATGCCACACGCTACACGCTCGCGCTCGAGGCGCTGCTCGCCGATCAAGCCAACGATGCAGTTCTCGTCATGAACGTTCAGACCGCGATTGCATCCGCGAGCGCCATTGCCACGGCTGTCACCGAGTTCGTCAGGACCTATCGAAAGCAGCACCAGCGCTGGGCAAAGCCGGTTCTGGCGGCATGGGTCGGTGCGGAGCAGCCGGTCATCGAAACCTTGAGCGGGGCAGGAATTCCGAACTACCCAACCGAGGATGATGCCGTTCGTGGCTTCATGCATCTCGTTCGTCATCGGGAGGTGGTCGAATCGCTTGCCGCTGTCCCGCCGGCCATGCCGAGCTCTTTTGCGCCCGACGTCGAGGCAGCCCGCAAAATTGTAGCGACGGCCCTCGCCGACGGGAGAACTTGGCTCGATCCGGTCGAGATCAGTCGCCTGCTGGAGGCCTACGATATTGCGATGGTGCCGACGTTCGCGGCGTCTTCGGTCGACGAGGCGGTCGGCTATGCGGAGCAGTTGTTCGCTCAGGGCACAACTGTCGTGCTCAAGATTTTGTCGAGAGACATCATTCACAAGTCCGACGTCGGCGGTGTCGTGCTCAATCTGACCACGGCCGAGGCCGTGCGTAACGCGGCGAACGAGATCATGGCCCGCGCGAGGGCCGTTCGGCCCGACGCACGGATTTCCGGCGTGATCGTGCAAGCCATGATCGTCCGCGCCAAGGCGCGCGAGCTGATCATGGGCATTGCCGACGATCCAACCTTCGGAACCGTGATCGTGTTCGGCAGGGGCGGTACCGCCGTCGAGATCATCAACGACAAAGCGCTCGGTCTGCCTCCGCTCGATCTCCATCTGGCGCGCAACCTCATCGAGCGGACGCGCGTCTCACGATTGCTGCACGCCTATCGTGATGTCCCGGCAGTCAAGCCCGATGCAGTCGCACTGGTGCTGGTCAAGCTTGCGCAGCTTGCAGCAGACGTTCCCGAGATTCGCGAGCTCGATATCAATCCGCTGCTCGCGGACGAGAGCGGCGTCATGGCCGTCGATGCGCGCGTCGCCGTCGGCAGGGTTCCGCCGAAATTCAAAGGCTCTGGTCCGTCGAATTTCGCCGTTCGGCCGTATCCGAGCCAATGGGAACGGCATCTCCAGGTCAAGGACGGCTGGCGAATCCTTGCGCGACCGATCCGACCCGAGGATGAGCCAACCATTCATGAGTTCCTCAAGCATGTCACCGCGGAAGACCTGCGTCTTCGATTCTTTGCCCCCATGAAGGAGTTCACGCACGAGTTCATCGCGCGCCTGACACAGCTCGACTATGCGCGCGCGATGGCTTTTGTGGCTCTCGATGAAGCGACCAACGAGCTGGTCGGCGTCGTGAGGATTCACTCCGACTCGGTTTACGAGAGCGGGGAGTACGCGATCCTGTTGCGGTCGGATCTCAAGGGACGCGGACTCGGCTGGGCGTTGATGCAGCTGATCATCGAATACGCCAAGGCCGAAGGCCTGAAGATGATTTCCGGCGACGTGCTGCAGGAGAATGTCGTCATGCTGGAGATGTGCAGGAACCTCGGTTTCGAGGTCAAAACCGATCCGACCGAACGCGACCTCTGCAACGTCAAGCTCAGGCTTTGAGCTCAGGCTTCGATTGCCTCTCACCTGATTCAGCAGGATGGGTTCAAGTCGCACGGCGGTCGTTGGGCGGCGGGCTCGCTGCCTCGCCTTCGGAGCCGCCATGCGAGCGGAGAGTTCTGATGATCATCGTCGCAATGGGAACGATGAGCAGTGGAATGAGGCTGTTGAGCGGATGGTTGACCACGCTCGAGATCTGGGCTTGCAAAGCTCGTGCTTCCAACTGCAGCGAGTCCATGGACGAGGAGTGAATCTCGTTGGCTAGTTCGAGTTCCCTGCCGGACGGTGCACGGGATGCGATGATCAGCAGGATCGCCGCAATCGCGACATTGCAGGCTCCGAGTGCTGCGGCTGCCACCACCGCGGAGGTGATCTGGACCAATGCAAGATAGGCCGCCAGCTCGAACATCAGGAGGCCAAAGACGGCAATCAGCGCCGCAAAGGCCCGGAGGCCGAGCCCGACGAGCAGGTGCCGGAGCCTGATGTCGGCAATGACCCGGTCCGTCCGCCAGAGAAGGCGCAAATGTTTAACGACATTCTCGGTATCCACTTAAGTTCTCCGCAGTAGGAGGCCAACGGCAAGACCGAGGGCGAAGGCCGAAGCTGTCGCCACGATCGGACGGTCCCTGATCATCCGCTCCACCTGAACGTCTGTCTCACTTAGACGCATGTCCAGCGCCTCGATCGCTGCAGCGAGCATTCCGGCGGCTGGTTGCGCGTCCGGGTTGCCACGCGGCGCCCCCGTGCCCCGCAGCAGCTGGCTTAGCTCACGCGTCAGGCTGTCCAACTCGGTCCTGAGCGTCGTCGGGTCGATAGCCATGTTTTGTCCTCGCGCCAAAATCACTGTAGAACGCAGTCCGGCGCGATGCTTGATTTCGCTCAACCCGTTGCGCTGACGGCATTGACGCAGATCAAGCGAGGCAGATCGGCCGGATCTAGGAACGGGTGTGCCTCGGCACGCCGACTGAGGGAGACATCCAATTGCGTGCTCATCCGGGACTGACGGCCGCGACGACGGAGGATGTGCTTGAGCTTCGTCCGAGCGGATCATGGGTGTCCCTCAACGTGGCGGAGCTCGAGAGTTTGACCAGCTCTGCCGGCACCAGGGTCAACAGCGCGAAAGCCGTGAAGCTTGATCTCGGTGCCGTGAGCGAGATCGATACCGTCGGTGCCTGGTTGCTCGAGAAGCTCAGCCGCCGTGCCGCCGCTGGCGGTCGTCGGGTCGAGATGACCGGGGTGGCAGAAAACTACATCGGCCTGGTCGAGGAGGTCCGGCAGGTCAATCGACGAGCGGTCGAGCCGGCACCGAGACTGGATCCGGTCCTCGCCAAACTCACGGACCTCGGTCGTTCGAGTCTGGGGGCAGCCCAGGACGTCAAAGTGTTCCTGGACATGTTGGCCGCGCTGTCCTTTGCTCTGCTGCGGACGCTACGCCGGCCGCAATCTTTGCGCGTGACCTCCCTCGTCTATCAGATGTACCGCATCGGATGGCAGGCTATTCCGATCGTGGCGTTGATCACTTTCCTGATCGGCGCCATCATCGCCCAGCAGGGGATCTTCCATTTTCGACGTTTTGGTGCCGAATCCTACGTGGTCGATATGGTGGGAATTCTGGTCCTGCGCGAGCTTGGCGTTCTGATCGTCGCGATCATGGTGGCAGGGCGATCGGGAAGCGCCTACACGGCAGAACTTGGATCGATGAAGATGCGCGAGGAGATCGATGCGCTGGTGACGATGGGGCTGGATCCCGTCGAGGTGCTGATCCTGCCCCGCATCGTTGCGTTGATCTTGACCTTGCCAATTCTCGCCTTCATCGGCTCGATGGCTGGCCTGTATGGGGGAGGGCTGGTGGCCCAGCTCTATGGTGGCATGGGACCGGCAATCTTCATCGCCCGGCTACACGATGCCATCTCGGTCACCCATTTCGAAGTGGGAATATTGAAGGCCCCGTTCATGGCCTTGGTGATCGGCATTGTTGCCTGCAGTGAAGGACTTCGTGTGAAAGGTAGTGCCGAATCGCTGGGGCAACAAACCACGACATCCGTGGTGAAATCCATTTTCCTGGTCATCGTGCTCGATGGTCTGTTCGCCGTGTTTTTTGCGTCCATTGGAATGTAGCAATGGATGATCTTGGAGTGTCCAGCGCGATCCGCGTGACCGATCTCGTCGTCGGGTTCGGCCGGCAGCTCGTTCTGAACGATCTTTCGCTCGACGTTCGTCGCGGTGAGATTCTCGGTTTGGTTGGCGCGTCAGGCGGCGGGAAATCCGTCCTGATGCGGACGATCATCGGCCTCATTCCTCGGCGCAGCGGGACCATCGAGGTCATGGGGACACCCCTTGGTGGCGCCGAAGAGCGGACGACACAGGCTGCGGCGAGGCGTTGGGGAATTCTGTTCCAGCAGGGAGCTCTGTTCTCGTCTCTGACGGTCAAACAGAACGTTCAATTTCCGCTGCGCGAGAGCCTGCAGATGTCGCAGGGCTTGATGGATGAGATCGCGATAGCCAAGCTCGAAATGGTCGGCCTTCGCGCAGAGGACGGTGATAAATTCCCAGCCGAACTATCCGGCGGCATGACGAAGCGCGCCGCGCTGGCGCGGGCGCTCGCTCTCGATCCGGCGATCGTATTTCTTGACGAGCCGACCTCCGGCCTCGATCCGATTTCCGCCGGCGATTTCGACGCCCTGATCAAGACGCTCCAACTGACGTTGGGATTGACGGTGTTCATGGTGACGCACGATCTCGCCAGTCTGAACACGGTCTGCGACCGGGTCGCTGCTTTGGCCGACGGCAAGATCGTGGCAATTGGCCCTATGAGCGATCTCCTTCGATCAGAACACCCTTGGGTCAGAGCCTATTTTCACGGCAAGCGATCCCAGATGCTGCAACCAAAAGCGAGTTGAAAGATGGAAACCCGTGCGCCTTTCGCTGTCATCGGCGGCTTCGTGCTGGCGGCCATCGTCGCGATCTTTGGCTTCGTTTACTGGCTCAACAACACCGGAGGACTCGGGCCTCGCACGACCTATCACGTGCAGTTCGAGGGCTCAGTGCCCGGCCTGCTGGTCGGGGCTGCCGTTCTGTTCAACGGAATTCGGGTCGGCGAGGTGACTGAGCTGGGCCTGGCGCCGAACGATCCGCGTCGGGTCAACGCAACGATTTCCGTGGCGTCGACGACTCCCGTGCGCGCCGACACGAAGGTGGGTCTGGAATTCCAGGGGCTGACAGGAGTGCCGGTGATCGCGCTGGAGGGCGGCTCGTCGGCAGGAGCGGCGAGTGCCATATCGACACTGATTGCAGAACCGGGCGCCGGACAAAGCATGACGCAGGCCGCCCGGGACGCCCTGCGGCGCGTCGACGCAGTGCTTGCGGAGAATGCCGGGCCGCTCAAAGACACGATCGCCAACCTCAAGACATTCTCGGACGGCCTTGCGCGGAATACCGGCAAGCTCGATGGAATCGTCTCGGGTCTGGAAAAAATGACGGGAGGCGGCGCTCCAGCACAGAAGGTCACCTATGATCTGAGCGCGCCGCGAGAACTGGGGCCGGTCAACAAGACCATCAAGGGTCAGCTCGCGATTCCTGAGCCCACGGCCGTGGCGATGCTGCAGACTCAGCGCATGTTGTTCACGCCGACAAAGGACTACCCGGGGTTCGGTGATTTCCTCTGGGCTGACAGCATCCCCAAGTTATTGCAGTCACGTCTGATCGATGCCTTCGAGAATTACGATGTGGCCCACGCTCCGCTGCGGACATCCGATCTCGGCCAGCCGGATTTTCAGCTGCTGATCGATGTCCGCCGTTTCCGGATCAATGGCGACACCGCCGCGGCGGAGATTGGTCTGTCGGCTCGCCTCGTCGACGGGAACGGCAAGGTCATCGCGTCACGGCTGTTTGACGAAAACCAGCCCGTTGCCCGGCTTGATCCTGCTGGCGCCGTGTCCGCCTTCGACGAGGCCTTCGGCCGGGTTGTCAAATCGATTCTGACCTGGACGATACAGGCGCTCTGAATCGACGGGGCTATTCCAAGCTCTTCAAATACGAGAGCAGATCGTGGATCTGCGGCGGCGCAAGCTGGAATTGGGGCATGGCCGGGTGACCAGTCACGATCCCCTCCGCGAGCGCTTCGCCCAGTGATTCGATCGGGTAGCGGAGATGCAGGTTTCGGAACGGGGGTGCCGGTTCGAAGGGACTCTCTCCCGTTCGACCGATGGCATGACATCGTGCGCAGTGGGCCTTCGCGAAGGCCTGCCCACGTTGCTGCGACGTCGACGCCGCGTAGGAGGGGGGCGCCAACGCTATCGCGGCGAGAAGGTGGCACAGAACAAGCCGCTGCATTCACAATGTCCGTTGGCGCTGGCAATGGAGGCCACGATAGGGCCCGGATTGTTGGTTCGTTTGATTTGAATCAATCGGAACTTCGAGCGTCCGTTAGAATGCAATCATTATATCCTTGCGCTTGGCCCAGCGGAGCCCCGTATGAAGACGTCTCTTGTTGCAGTCGATTTCCATGGGCAGGCCTGTGCCGATTGTGCCGTGCGGGGATTCAGTGTCTGTGCGTCGCTCGACCAGTTCGAAATGCGTGAATTCGAGCAGCTCAGCCGCCGGACCCATTTTGCGACCTGCGAGACGGTTTTCGCGCAAGAAGATACGTCGTCCTGCTTTTACAATTTATTGGATGGGGTCATGAGGCTCTACAAGCTTCTCCCCGACGGACGCAGGCAGATCGTCGGATTTGCGCTGCCTGGCGACTTCGTCGGCATGACGACGGAGGAACGGCATGGATTTTCGGCCGACGCAATCGGTCCCGTCACCGTCTGCCAGTTCGCAAAGGGACCGTTCGGACGCTTTGCCGAGGACAAGCCGAACCTGCTGCGGCGGATGAACGAACTGGCCGTGCAGGAGCTGAATCAGGCGCGTGATCACATGGTACTTCTCGGACGCCGATCAGCCGAGGAGAAGGTCGCGACATTCCTCGTTGGCTGGAGGGACCGGCTGGTGGAGCTTCGGGGACCCTCTAACATGGTACCGTTGCCGATGAGTCGGCAGGATATCGCCGACTATCTCGGGCTCACCATCGAGACCGTCAGTCGAACGTTCACGAAGCTCGAACGGGAGGGCATCATCGCGATCCTGCCCGGGGGCGTCTCGCTTCGAGATTCGGCGCGAGCTGAAGCTATGGCTGCTGCCTGACGTCGCTGGCGAAACCCGCATTGCATTGATCTGGATCAAGGACTGCCGCGCAGCCGATAGGGAACTGTGTCTCAAACTCGAACAGGGGAGAGAGACATGCCGCTCGACGCTATGATGGTCAGCTTTGCAGTTGTGGGGGTTTTTGTCGGGTTCGCTGCGGTCCTGCTTTGGGCTGATTCACAGACAAGACATCGGGTGTGAGGTACAGGCTGCCCTTGGGCTGCGGCATCTTGCGCTCAGAAGAGTAGCGCTGCTGGTCCGACGGGCGGCTGGACGACTCTCACGCGCTGCACAATGTATGCCGGGCCGCCTCTCGGGGGCGGAAACGCCTCCGGCGTCGATTGGCAGATGGCTTCGCCTTGAGCGTTCGCCGCATTTTCCTGGACAATCCGCCGATCTGCCGTATTCCGAAGTGCAATGAAATCGAGGATCGGTGGTCGCAAGTCCGAGGGATCGTCTTTGCTGGTGGCTGTAGGCGTGTCCATAGTCCCCTGACATCCGCGGGGGCCTTGGCCACCGGCTTTGGACAGCTCCCTTGGGCGGCGGTATTCGGACGCCTGGGAGATGCGGTGTGACTGAGGAAAAGCGGGCGAGCGTCCGACCTACCAACAACGGCAAACTGTCGGTGCTACGTCAGCATCCGATTTTTCGTGAACTCGAGGCCGATGCGGTCGATCAGCTCTGCCGCTACGCCAAGCCGACATCGCTCAAGCGCGGTTCAACCATCTTCTCAAAAGGCGATCCTGGCTCAAGCTTGTATGCCGTGATCAGTGGCACCGTCAAAATCAGTGTCTCGTCGCCCGACGGCCGCAATGCCATCCTGAACCTGATCAGCGCGGGTGAGATATTCGGCGAAGTCGCCGTGCTCGACGGCCGAGAACGCACAGCCGACGCAACGGCCAATACGAACTGCGAGATTCTGGTCATCGATCGGCGCGAATTCCTGCCGTTCGTGAAGAGCCAGCCGGTGCTGGCAATGAAATTCATCGAGCTGCTTTGCGATCGGCTGCGCTGGACCAGCGACCAGGTCGAGCAGGTCATCCTTCAGGATCTCCCCCGCCGCCTTGCCAGTGCGCTGCTCGGCCTGACCGACAAGCGCAAGCTGGATACCGCAAGCCGCACCATCGCCATCACTCAGCAGGAGATCAGCGAAATGGTCGGCATGACGCGGGAGAGCATCAACAAGCAGTTGCGTGCATGGGCCGCGCGGGACTGGGTCCGCCTCGAGCACGGGGCGATCGTGCTTCTGAATCCCGAGCCGTTACGCGGATTGGCGGAGGCCGGTCAAGACGAAGACGAGTAGAGGCGGCGAGGCATTTTCCGACGTCCTACCTAGCCGGTGATGGCCGTATCCCGCCGACGGCGAGCTGGATTTCCCCGGGGGGCGGACATGAACAGCGCGCTGATCGAGATCGTCTCGCCGGCCGCGAGCGCGTGAAGGACGGCGTTTATGGTTTGGTGGCACCAGCACAACAGGACGGCCATCGCTTCGGGTCAGGAAGCCGCGCTGTTCAGGACGTAGCGGGTGAAGACCGCCCAAGTGATGACGGCTGAGATCAGCATGAGCGCCGTTACGCCCACGATGACGCAAGCGGGATACAGCGCATCCATCGCCCGGCGATAGAGTCCGGCCATCGTAAGCCTCTTGATCGTCCGAACCGAGCGTGCGGTCTATGCGATGTCCTGAATGCGCTTGATCATTTCTTGGTACTTCGGACCGTATTTGTCCCAGACCGGCTTCACGGCCTTTTGGAACGGCGCCTTGTTGGCGATTTCGACGATCTCGGAGCCACCGGCCTTGGCCTTCTCAATCGCTTCCCGCTCGTAGGCCTTCCAGAGTTCGCGCTCCTCCATCTGCGCTTCGCGCGCGAACTTCTTGATCAAGGTCTGGTCGTCGGTCGACAGGTTTGCCCAGGACCGCTTCGAGAACACGAGGATTTCCGGAATGACGAGATGCTGGGTGAGCGAATAGTACTTCGCTGCCGTGTAATGATTGCTGAAGACGTAGCTCGGCGGATTGTTTTCGGCCCCGTCGATCACGCCGGTCTGCAGCGCGCTGAAGACCTGATCGTAGCCCATCGCGACGCCGTTGCCGCCAAGCGCGTTCATCATGTCGATGAAGATGGGATTGCCGATCACACGGATCTTCAGCCCCTTGACGTCCTCGACCGTCCTGATGGGCTTCCTGGTGTTGTAGATGCTGCGCGCGCCCGAATTCATCCAGCAGAGTGCGACGAGATTTGCGCTGGCATTGGCGCTGACGCGGTCCAGAAGGTCCTGACCGATCGGACCGTCCATCATCTTTTCAGAATGTTCGATGCTCTTGAACAGGAAGGGCATGTTGACGACGTTGACGTCGTCGACGATCGGGCCGAGCGCGCCGGCGCTGACCCGCAGCATCTGGATCGCCCCGATCTGGGTCTGCTCGATGGTCTCTTTCTCGCCGCCGAGCTGAGCGGAGGGATACATCTGGATCGACAGCCTGCCGTTGGTTGCCGTTGCAAGCTTTTTGCCGAGGTTTTCTGTTGCTGCAACCGTCGGATAACCCGGCGGCTGAACGTCGGATGCCTTGAACACCGCCTTCGATTGCCCAAGGGCGGCCGAGATCGGCGGCAGCGTTGCAACGCCCGCAAAGCCCACGCTCAATCTGATGAAATCGCGTCTTTTCATGGCGTCTCTCCGACGGAATGATCGTGTCGCCGCAAGGTTCGATGCGATCATCTCGTTAGCTTGGTTGATCGAAATACTCTGGATTCTTGGTCTGAATTTCAGAGATGTCGTCGAGCAGGCGTTCCAGATGACTCGCCATGGCAGCCCGGGCACGATCCGGATCGCGCCGCTCGATGGCCTGAAGGATTGGTTCGTGCTCTGCGATCACTTCGGCCATCCGTCCGATCTGCGGCAGGGTCAGTCGACGATAGCGGTCGACGTGAACCTTGACCTGAACGATCAGTTTCCAGATCCCGGGATAGCCCGCGACCTCGGCGATGCCAGCGTGAAACATCTCGTCTGCCTGATGGAAGGCTTCGCGATCCTTTGCGGCACAGGCCTCGCGCTGACGTTCGAGGGTCGCATGAAGGTTGAGCAACTGGCTCGATGTCGCATGCTCGGCGGCCATCCGAGCGGTGGTCTCTTCGAGAGACTTTCGGATGATGATGGTCTCGGGGAGTGCTGCGACCGGAATGCGCGAGACGAAGATGCCGGACTGCGGAAAGATCTCGACCAACCCTTCATCCGAGAGTTTCAGAATGGCCTCGCGGACCGGTGTCCTGCTGACACCATAGGTCGTCGCAATCTGCGCTTCCGAGATCGGCTCCCCCGGCAGGCGCACGAGCGACACGAGTTCGGACCTGAGATCGGTGTAGATGCGTGACGCTGCTGTCGCGCCGCGGGGCCGACCATTGCGGCGCATGCGGGCAACCACAGGCCGTGGCGCTGGGGCCATTTTCCTCGGGGCTCGACTGGACATGTGCGTTTCCTCAACTGATATATTAATATATGAAGCTGGCTTTGCAATCGAAATTGCCGGTCAGCTGAGGGCTGGGCATGGTGCGCTGCGACGTAGATCGTTCGCAGGTGAGCGCCCCCGAGCGCGCAACAGAAGCCTATCGTCTTTTGATGCAGTCTTCACCTTGCCCCTGGCGGCGGATCGGTTGTTGTCGATGGTGACTTGCCGCGTCCAGAAACAGGCCCAACGTTTGCGGTGGAGCAGACACGCACGAATCTTGTTCATGCGAATGCCTCGCGAATGCTCTCGGCGGACGCATTCTTTGGTGCTACGAATCGGGCATGAACCAGCAGACTCGGGTCGACATCCGCCATTCCACCTGCCCGCACGATTGTCCGTCGGCCTGCGCGCTCGACGTCGAGGTGCTCGATCGAAAGACGATCGGCCGCGTTCGCGGCTCGAAACGGCAGACCTATACGGCTGGCGTGGTTTGCGCCAAGGTCGCGAGATATGCCGAGCGGATTCATCATCCTGAGAGGCTGATGCATCCGATGCGTCGCGTCGGCCCGAAAGGCTCAGGGCAATTTGCACGCATCTCCTGGGACGAGGCGTTGGACGTGATCGCCGAGCGGTTTCTCCAGGTGGAGCGCGACTTTGGCGCTCAGTCGGTCTGGCCATATTATTACGCGGGCACGATGGGTCTCGTGATGCGCGATGGCCTCAACCGTCTCACCCATGTGAAGAAGTACTCGCGGTTCTACTCGACGATCTGCGCCAATGTCGCGCGCATCGGCTTTGCCATCGGCACCGGGAAGATTGCCGGCGTCGATCCGCGGGAGATGGCGCTCTCGGATCTGGTCGTGATCTGGGGCACGAACCCGGTGAACACGCAGGTCAATGTCATGACTCATGCGGCGCGCGCCCGGAAGGAACGAGGCGCCAAGATCGCGGCGATCGATGTCTACGACAATGAGACCATGAAGCAGGCCGACATCAAGGTCATCCTGCGACCTGGGACCGACGGCGCATTTGCCTGCGGCGTGATGCACGTGCTGTTTCGCGATGGCTATGCCGACCGCGCCTATATGGAGAAGTACACGGATTGTCCTGCCGAACTCGAAGCGCATCTGGAGACCCGGACGCCGCAATGGGCATCGCAAATCTCTGGCGTTCCCGTGGCCGAAATCGAGGCGTTCGCCCGTCTGGTCGGAGAGACGAAGCGGACCTTCTTCCGACTGGGTTATGGTTTCACTCGCAGCAGGAACGGCGCGACGCAGATGCATGCGGCATCGTGCATTCCCGCGGTGACCGGCGCCTGGCAGTATGAGGGAGGCGGAGCCTTCTTCAACAACGCGGCGCTGTGGCATTTCGATGAATCGATCATCGAGGGCCGTGATGCCGTCGATCATTCCACCCGCTTTCTCGATCAGTCGCAGATTGGGCGTATCCTCACCGGGGATCGAGCAGCGTTGTGCGGCGGTCCGCCGGTCAAGGCGATGCTGATCCAGAACACCAATCCGATGACGGTGGCGCCCGAGCAGGAGCTGGTTCGCAACGGATTTGCGCGCGAGGATCTTTTCGTCGCGGTCCACGAGCAGTTCATGACCGAGACGGCGCAGATGGCGGATATCGTGCTGCCCGCCACGATGTTCATGGAGCATGACGATCTCTATTACGGCGGCGGCCATCAGCACATTTCGATCGGACCGAAGCTGATCGACCCGCCCGGCGAGTGCCGGTCCAATCATGAGGTGCTGCAGGGCCTGGCGCGCCGGCTGCGGGCGGTGCATCCGGGCTTCGAGATGTCGCCGCGCGAGCTGATCGATGCGACGTTGAAGAAGAGCGGCCATGGCGATATCGCCGGGCTCGAGGCCGATGTCTGGCGCGACCTTCAGCCGGACTTCCGCACCTCGCACTATCTCGACGGCTTCGCGCACAGCGACGGGAAATTTCACTTCAAGGCCGACTGGGCGCATCCACTATTCGGCCGCGTCATGGGCAATCCTGAACGCATGCCGTCGTTGCCCGACCATTGGGCGGTGACCGAAGAGGTCGATCAGCAGCATCCGTTTCGGCTTGCGACCAGCCCCGCGCGCTCGTTCCTCAACACCTCCTTCAACGAGACGCCATCGTCGCAGGCGCGGGAAGGGGGACCCTCCGTCATGATCCATCCGCTCGATGCAGCCCCGCTTGGCATTGTCGACGGCGATATCGTCACGCTCGGCAATGAGCGTGGCCAGACCTCGCTTGCGGCCCGGCTGTTCGACGGAGTCCGGCGCGGGGTGCTGATCGCCGAATCCATCCATCCCAATCGCGCCCATGTCGGGGGGCGGGGCATCAACGTGCTCACCGCTGCCGACACCGTCGCGCCGATCGGGGGCGCGGCCTTTCACGACAACAAGGTCTGGCTGCGCAAATCGGCCGGGTGACGCCGACCTGGACGGGTCATCGAAAATATTTTTTAGAATCAATGGCTTGATGTCATGCTTTGGTGTGCTGGCCGCGGCCGGGAAGACTTCGTTTACCCAATCGCTCCGCCTTACCGAATCCTCTTGAGCGTCGCTCATTTTTGCGATATCTATTTTGAGCGTTGCTCAAAATAGAAGGAGTGATCCCATGCAGGTTCTCAGCTTTCGCGGTCCGCAGCTTTTTCCCGTCGTCGATCTCCAGCCGTTGCTGAACGGTTTGGCTCGGGCTGCGTCTCACCTTGTGGCGGCACGCGTTGAGCGCATCGCCAACGCCTGTGACGTTGCCGGCCTGCTGGCCGCGCGGCGCGCAAGGCGGGTGCCCGGAGACCGGCTTTTTCGCGCAGCTGTTCGCGAGGGACGCCGGCCTCGCCGCGGCGGCCTGTTCGGCTGCTTCCACTACCTGAGTGAGCTGAGCTGACCACGGCTCAAATCCCCGGCTCAAACGCAAGGAAGCGGTCACCATGTCCTCGCGTCCCATAACCTCCGTCCAGCTGCCCTCGGTCTGGATAAGCCTTTTGCACACGACCTTCGGGCTACTCTTCGTGCTGGTCGGCGGCCAACAACAGAACGGCAGACCGCATGACCGCGTCTAACAGGGTGCGTCACCGGCATCACCTCATTTCATCACCAACCTTCAAGACTCTTGTCATCCTTGCGGCCGAGCCGCCGCAGCACACCAGGAAACGACCATGATCAAGCAGTTGATGTCGTCGCGCCGTTTTGCCCCGCTGTTCTGGGCGCAATTCTCCTCGGCGCTGAACGACAACGTCCTGAAGAATGCGCTCGTCATCATGCTGCTCTATGGCGCCATGGCCGTGCATGGCGATGCGCTGGTGACCGTGGCCGGTGCGGTGTTCATCTTCCCATTCTTCATTCTTTCGGGACTCGGCGGCGAGTTGGCCGACAGGTACGTCAAGGGCATCGTCGCGCGCAGGCTGAAGTTCGCCGAGATATTCGCTGCCGGCTTCGCGGCGCTGGGTTTCTTCATGCATTCGATCCCGCTGCTGTTCGTCGCCCTCGGCATGTTCGGTGTCATCGCCGCGCTGTTCGGCCCGGTGAAATACGCCATGCTGCCGGACCAGCTGACGGTCGGCGAGCTCGCCACCGGCAATGCGCTAGTGGAAGGTGCGACCTTCATGGCCATCCTGATTGGCACCATCGCCGGCGGCCAGCTTGTCTCCGGCTCCTCGCACATGGGCTGGGTCGCTCTCGCGGTGATCGGCCTTGCCGTCATCTCCTGGGCCTCCGCCTCGCGCATCCCGCACACGGTGCCGTCCGCGCCGGATCTACGGATCACAGCCAACCCCTGGACCTCGACCTTGCACCTTCTGAAGTCGTTACATGCCGCGCCCCGGCTGTGGGACGGCATGGTGATCGTGTCCTGGTTCTGGCTGGTGGGTGCCGTCGTGCTGTCGCTGCTGCCGGCCCTGGTCAAGGACGTCGTCGGCGGTACCGAGGGCGTCGTCACCCTGTGTCTCGCCATCTTTGCGGTCGGCATCGCGATCGGCTCGCTGTTCGCCGCGCATCTTAGCCACGTCAGGCCGAACCTCGCGCTGGTGCCGATCGGCGCCATCATCATGGGCGTGCTCGGCCTCGACTTGTCCTGGGCGATCGGCACGACGGAGATCGCGAAGGGAATCACGCCGCTGGGATTCATCGGCTCCTGGTCAGGCTCGCGCATGCTGTTCGATTTCGCCTTGTTCGCCTTCGGCGGCGGCCTCTTCGTGGTTCCTGCGTTCGCCGCTGTGCAGGCGTGGTCGGAGCCCACCGAGCGCGCCCGGGTCATCGCCGCCGGCAACGTGCTGCAGGCCGCTTTCATGGTGGTCGGCTCGCTGGGCGTGGCTGGCCTGCAGGCTGCAGGCGTCTCGATCGCCTGGATCTTCTTCGGTCTGGCCTTGGCGAGCTTCGGCGCCGTCTGGTTCGTGCTCACCAAATGGGGCAGAGAGGGCGTGCGCGACTTCGGCGCGATGCTGTTTCGGGCCTTGTTCCGCACCGAGGTGCGCGGGCTGGAGAACCTGCCGCCGGCCGGCACCCGCATGCTGATCGCGCCGAACCATGTCAGCCTGATCGACGGCCCGCTGCTCCACGCGGTGCTGCCGATCGATGCGACCTTCGCCGTCGACACCGGGATCTCCAAGGCCTGGTGGGCGAAGGTCTTCCTGAAACTTGTGAGCCACATCACGATCGACCCGACCAAGCCGCTCGGTGCTCGCGATCTGATCAAGCTGGTCGCCAGCCAGGAGCCGGTGGTGATCTTCCCGGAGGGCCGCATCACGGTGTCGGGCTCGCTGATGAAGGTCTATGACGGCACCGCGATGATCGCCGACAAGGCCGACGCCGTCGTGGTGCCGGTCCGCATCGAGGGCGCGCAGCGCTCGCATCTCAGCTATCTCAAGGATGGCCAGATCAAGCGCTCGTGGTTTCCCAAGGTGACGGTGACGATCCTGCCGCCGGTGAAGCTCACCATCGATGCGGCTCTCAAGGGCAAGACCCGCCGCAATGCAGCTGGCGCTGCGCTGCAGGACGTGATGATCGAAGCCATGGTCAAGAACGCCATGCTGGATCGGACGCTGTTCGAGGCGCTCGCCCATGCCCATCGCGACCACGATACCGGCAAGGTGATGATCGAGGATCCGCTCGGCACCAAGCTGACCTATCGCAAGCTGCTGCTTGGCTCGCAGGTGCTCAGCCGCAAGCTCGAGCAGGGCACGATGGTGGGCGAGAACATCGGCCTGTTGCTGCCGAACTCCGCCGGCGTCGCCGTCGTCTTCATGGCGCTGCAGTCGATCGGCCGCGTGCCGGCAATGCTGAACTTCTCCGCCGGCCCGGTGAACGTGCTGGCGGCGATGAAGGCGGCGCAGGTCACGACCGTTCTGACGTCGCGGGCCTTCATCGAGAAGGGCAAGCTCGACAAGCTGATCGCGGCGATCGAGGGGCAGGCCCGTCTGGTCTATCTCGAGGACGTCAAGGCCTCCGTCAGCTTTGCCGACAAGATCAAGGGTATGATCGACGGCACCAAGCCGCGCGTCGGCCGCAATGCCGACCACCCCGCCGTGATTCTGTTCACGTCCGGCTCCGAAGGCACGCCGAAGGGCGTTGTCCTGTCCCATCGCAACATTCTGGCGAATGCTGCGCAGGCATTGGCGAGGGTTGACGCCAACGCTAACGATCTTGTGTTCAATGTTTTGCCGGTGTTCCACTCCTTCGGCCTCACCGGCGGCATGATGATGCCCATGTTGGCGGGCATCCCCATCTATATGTACCCGTCGCCGCTGCACTACCGGATCGTGCCCGAACTGATCTACCAGACCGGCGCCACCATCTTGTTCGGCACCGACACCTTCCTGACTGGTTACGCGCGCTCCGCCCACGCCTATGATTTCCGTACCCTGCGGCTGGTCATCGCCGGCGCCGAGCCGGTCAAGGACCGGACACGGCAGATCTACATGGAGCGTTATGGCATCCGCGTTCTCGAAGGCTATGGCGTCACGGAGACCGCGCCGGTGCTGGCGATGAACACGCCGATGGCCAACCGTGTCGGCACCGTCGGCCGCCTGTCGCCGCTGATGGAGTACCGGCTCGACAAGGTGCCGGGCATCGAGGAGGGCGGACGCCTCTCGGTCCGCGGCCCCAACGTCATGCTCGGCTATGTCAGAGCCGAAAATCCGGGTGTGCTGGAGGCATTGCCGGAGGGCTGGCACGACACTGGCGACATCGTCACCATCGACGCGCAAGGCTTCATCACGATCAAGGGCCGCGCCAAGCGCTTTGCCAAGATCGCCGGTGAGATGGTGTCGCTGACGGTGGTTGAGCAGATTGCCGCGACGCTATGGCCGCAAGCGGCATCGGTCGCAGTCTCGATTCCCGACCAGCGCAAGGGCGAGCGCATCGTGCTGATCACGACGCAGAAGGATGCCGAGCGCTCCGCGATGCAGCGCCAGGCCAAGGCGCAAGGCGCGCCGGAGCTGGCGGTGCCGGCCGTCGTGATGGTGGTCGACAAGATCCCGCTGCTCGGTTCTGGCAAGACCGACTATGTCGGCGCCAAGGCGCTCGCCGAGGCGAGTGCGGCAACAGCCACGGTCGAGCGTGAGCCGGAAGAGCGGGAAGTCGCGTGATTGCATCGCTGCGCCGGCGTTCTCAGCACATTGGCCCCCGCGACGCGGGGGTCGTCCTGCTGCATGGAATCGCCGGCCGATCATTGATGCTGCGTCCGCTGGAAAAGCGGCTGCAGCGAGCTGGTTTTGCGACGTTGAACCTCGACTATGAAAGCCGCAAGAAGCCGCTCGAGTTTCTTGCCGAGGACATCCGTCCGGCGATCGCCGATTTTGCCGCCGGGATCGACGGCCCGATCCACTTCGTCACCCATTCGATGGGCGGCCTGCTGGCACGGGTCGCGATCGCGAAGCATCGGCCGGCGCGGCTCGGCCGTGTCGTCATGCTGGGAACGCCCAATGGCGGCAGCGAGCTCGCCGACCGGCTGCAGAATGTCGGGCTCTATCGCACCTATTTCGGTCCGGCCGGCCTGCAGCTGGTGACGGCGAAAGACGTCACGCTCGCCTCTCTGCCGCCCGCCGATTACGAGATTGGTGTGATCGCCGGAAACCGTTTCCTCGATCCGATCGCCGGCCTGTTCCTGCTGCCATGGCCGAACGACGGCCGTGTCTCGGTCGAGAGCTGCAAGCTCGCCGAGATGACGGACTACACCGTGATCAAGGCCTCGCATATGGGCCTGCTGGTGCATCCGACGTCGTTCCGGCAGACCATCGCTTTCCTGCACACCGGACAGTTCGATCCAGCGCGTCCGCGGCTGCACGGTGTCATCGCCGAGATCGGCCGCCGCGCGGCCAGCTGACGCAAGTTTTCCTTGCCCGCGGCGGCTATCCCGCGACAATCTCGCATCCAACATCAAGCAACGGGCAAGGCGATGACCGACGACAGCGTGATTCTCGACAAGCGCGGCCAGGCCCTCTGGATCACCATCAATCGTCCAGAGAAGCGCAACGTCCTCAATGGCGACGTCATCGCCGGGATCTCGCGCGGCTATCGCCAGGCGCATGACGATCCGCAGGTTCGCGTGATCGTGCTGACCGGCGCGGGGGACAAGGCGTTCTGCGCCGGCGCTGACCTGCAGAACTCGGGCGCGGCCTTTGCGATGGATTTCTCCCGCCCCAATGTCGACTACGCCGATCTGCTCAGGCTGTCGCAGAATGCCACCAAGCCTGCGATCGCGCGCCTTGGCGGCGTCTGCATGGCCGGTGGCATGGGGCTGTTGTGCATGACCGACATGGCGGTCGCGGCCGATCACGTCATCTTCGGCCTGCCGGAGGTCAAGGTCGGCGTGTTCCCGATGCAGGTGCTGAGCCTGTTGCAGAGCATCGCGCCACCGCGACTCGTCAACGAATGGGCGCTGACGGGCGAGCCGTTCGATGCCAAGGCTGCACAGGCTGCGGGGTTGCTCAACCATGTCGTTCCCGCCGCCGAGCTCGATGCCAAGATCGAGTGGCTGATCGGCCGCATCGTCGACAAGTCGCCGACCGCCATCCGCCGCGGCAAATACGCCATGCGCGCCATCGCGTCGATGTCGTTCGACGAGGCGATCGCCTATCTCGAAAGCCAGATCGCGCTCTTGGCGATGACCGAGGACGCCAAGGAAGGCCTGAAGGCGTTCGCCGAGAAGCGCAAGCCGGTGTGGCCGGGGAAGTAGCGCGCGGCAGGTGGATCGCTTGACGGCGGCTCTGTTGTTCCAGCTGTCATGCTCCGCGAAGGCGGAGCATCGCTCGTTCCTCGGCTAGCGCGCAGCTTTACGCGCGCCTCGGGGACCCAATTCCCGGCGCTCGTTCATGCACAGGCCAAGCGCTCTGAGCGGGATCCATCGGATCGTGGGTGACGAGATCAAGGATCTCGTTGTTGGCGAAGCCGATCGCCATTGGTCGTATCACGTCTGGCACCACGCCCAGATCGTAGAATTCGGCTACCGCCCCATCAATCCGAAACCAGTTTTCGCAGACACCGGTGTCGAGATTGATCAATTGGATTCCGCACCACGGTTCGGAATCGGTTTCGGCCAACCTGCGATCCAGTGCGAGACCCTCGAAACGCTCATAGCGAGGTTTCGACAAGCCAACGAAGGCATAGTTGCCGAAGAACGCGAGCCCGCGCACGAAGCCGGGACAGAATGCCAGAACGTGGAACGTCGCGCCGGCTGCTGAACGCTCGATCCACCCGATCTCCCCTGTGCCCGAGTTGAGCACCCACAATCTCCCGCGATAGAGCCGAGGGGAATGAGGCATCGAGAGACCATCGATCACTATCTCATTGGAGTGCACGTCGATGACGATGCCGCCATCGGAACGACGGTCGCGCCAGCCGTCGACGGTGTCCGATCTGCTGATCGCCGTAACGTAGCGCGGGGCGCCGTCTTCGATGGCAAGTCCGTTCAGATGACATCGGTCCTCCTTGACGATCTTCGAAATGAAGGAAGGCTTCCACAGCGGCGTGAAGCTGTGCCGTTCCGATGTAGAGGCAAGACAATTGTAAAGCGTGTTGACGAAGACGATGCGGCCGTCGCTCAGCATCCCCACGTCATGAACATCGAGCTCGCCAGTGGTGAAGATCTGGCGCGGGACATAACAGGCATCGTGCAGATCGTTGATCTGCTGCCCGGGCGCAAGTACGTTCCTGAATCTCAAGATCTGGAACATCGTGGCGAGCAGGATCGTATCGCTGTCCACGACGCAGATTCCCATGGCCTTGTGAAAGAGGCGCTCGTGGACCAAGAGCCCGCCGTCGGCATTCTGACCCAGGAAATAGAATTTGCCGGATTGATAGGACGAACCCGCGATGGCGATGCGCTGAGAACCAAGAAAGCCGGGCAGTCCGGGTGACATGGAATACCGAACCGCTTCACTGCCGGCCTGGCCAACCTGTTCCGCGGGAAGGCGTACGCAAGTTCGATCGGCTGGCAGAATCTCGTTTGATTCGAATGTCGGTACGTCGTCACGACGGCCCATGGATGCTTCTCCAAACGGCGGTGAATCCGACAAGAGGCAGGCCTCTTCAGCGCGGCCTAGGAGAGTGCCTCGAAAGACGGGAACGGCTTAAGACTTTTTGGTCGATGTGCCATCATCTTCTGGTTGTCCAGTAATTCTTGACATATAAAGGTTGAGTTTCCCAGCCCAAAGGAGGAGGGCGGCGCTTGTCCGACAGGTTTCCATGCCGGCAGTTGGTGCTGTCGTCTTCGATGCTGGTGGGCGCAGTTTTCGGCTATAGCCGCCGGATCTACGCTGCTTGCGCCAATGTGGGCGGTTCCAATTGGGAATGCTCGGCGGCCAGCACCGCCCAGACGATTTCGGGCGCCAACGCTCACGTGACTGCGCTATCGGGATTCCGCATTACGACGGTCTCCTCGAATGCTCTGACGATCACCGGCGCCGGCAACCTTTCATACACCGATACGAACTTCTCTCCGTTTACTGCGACCGCCGGCAACGGACTCAATATGACGACGACAGCCGGCGTTCCGGGCAGCATCACAGTGAATACCAACGGTGATATCACCGCCCTCAACTACGGCATTCGGGGCCGCAACCAGGGCACCGGCGCGCTCAGCATCACGACCAACGGCGATGTCGTAAGCACGGGCACAACCTCGGTATCGCGGGGAATCGTGGCGATCAATTTCGGCACTGATCTGACCGTGACAACCGGCGCAGGCTCCAACGTCCGCGGCGCGCGCTACGGAATTCTGAGCCGCAACTACGGCACTGGATCGACGACCGTGACGGTCAACGGTGACGTCACGGCCGCCGGCACGACCGGCAGCGATTTCGCTCTTCTCGCGAGAGGGAACGCAGATGTCACGGTGACCACAGCCGCCGGAACTACCGTGAGCGGCCAGGAGAGCGGCATCTTCGCGCGGAGCGATGGCAATGGCGCGGTAAAGATCGCCGTCGCTGGCGACGTCACAGGAACCAATACGACGGGCATATATGCGAGAAGCGGAACGAGCGGATCAATTGCGATTACGATCGGCGCCGGAAGCCACGTGACCTCGAATGGTACGGGAGCGGATAGTTTCGCCATTGATACATCGAGCTTCGTCGTCAGCCCTACCACTCTCACTGTGGCCGGTACGCTAGATGGCGGTGCGGGCGGCGCCGTTCGGTTTCATGGTTCGACGAACCGGCTTGAGCTTTATCCAACCGCTGCGATCAACGGCAACGTTTTCGGCGGCGGCAGCGACACCCTTGCACTGGGCGGCACTGGTACAGCGAGCTTCAACGTCGCAACAATCGGTGCCGGCCTGCAATACCAGGGCTTCGGGACGTTTCTCAAGGAGGGCAGCAGCCACTGGACGCTTACCGGCACCACTCCGCTCATCTCCAGCTTTACCGTGAATGGCGGCCTGCTCGAGGTCGACGGAAACATGCCAAGCACCTCAGTCACAGTGAATAGCGGCGCACTGCAACTCGGGAATGGCGGCAGCGCCGGCTCGATCGGCGGCAACGTCAACGACAATGGCATCTTCGCGATCAATCGTTCCGACAGCTACACGTTCGGCGGCATCATTTCGGGCACCGGGACATTCCAACAGCTTGGCTCCGGCACCACCATCTTCTCCGGTGCGAACACTTATACCGGCGGCACCATCGTCAGCGCGGGCACACTGCAACTCGGCAATGGCGGTACCAGCGGCTCGATCGTCGGCGACGTGATCGACAACGGAATCTTGGCCTTCAATCATTCCGACGGTTACACCTTCGGTGGAACGATCTCAGGCTCTGGTGCCCTCGAGCAAAACGGCAGTGGCACGCTCGTCCTGAGCGGGCATAGTAGCTACACAGGCCCGACGTTCATCAACAGCGGGATACTGGACGTCACAGGGGAGCTCGCATCGACCGTGTTCGTCAACTCCGGGGCCCGGCTCATGGGCAATGGCACGATCGGCGGCCTCGCTGTCGCGAGCAGGGGAGTCGTTTCTCCAGGCAATGCGATCGGGACGCTTAATGTCTCTGGCGACGTATCCTTTGCCTCTGGCTCCACCTACGAAGTCGAGACCAACGCGTCCGGGGCGGCAGACCGGATCGTGGCGACCGGCACGGCAAGACTCAATGGCAATGTCGTCGTCCTGCCGCAGAACGGTGCCTATGCCTTCCGTACCACCTACAGTATCCTCAATGCCGCCGATGGCATCAGTGGTGCCTTCTCTGGGGTGAGCAGCAACTCTGCGTTCCTGTTTCCCAGCCTGAGTTATGATGCCAACAACGTGTTCCTCTCGTTGACTCAGTCGACGTTCTTTCCGAGCGTCGCGCGGACGGCAAACCAGCTGGCCGTAGCCACCGCTCTCCAGGAGAGCTCGCCGGATAGCCGGCTCTTCGGCAGCGTGATCTTCCAGACAGCGCCCGGCGCGCAACAGGCGTTCGACGCGCTGTCGGGCGAACTTCATGCCAGCGCACGGACGTCCCTCGTCGAAGACGGTTATTTCGCCCGGGACGCCGTCCTCGGACGCTTGCGTCAAACTTCCTTTGAGGACCGTTTTGGGCCGTTTGCGAGTTTCGGCTCCGGTGGTCCAGCCGTGATCTACGGCGATGTCGATCTATCCTCGCCGAAGCATCTGGCCTACGCCGCCGATACGGACAGGCGCATTCTCCACACCGGCAGCATTCCGTCGTCGGCCAACGCGTCCACATCGCGGGATATTGGCTGGTGGGCTCAGGGAGTGGGGGCTTGGGGCATGGCTCATGGTGACGACAATGCTGCTGGTATGAGCCGACGCCTGAGCGGTTTCTTCAGCGGAGTAGATGGGCGGCTGGGCGACAACTGGCGGGCAGGCGTCGCGGTCGGCTACACCAATTCGAGGACGAGCATCGATGCCCGTGCGAGCTCGGCCGATATCGATAGCGCATATCTAGCCGTCTATACTGGCTTTGACGTGGGTGCCTGGAACGTCCGCTCGGGGGCACTTCTGAGCTTCAGCACGATTGGGAACGCTCGCTCGATCAGCTATCCGGGTTTTTTCGAACGGGCGACCGGGCGTTATGGCGCGTTCAGCTCACAACTATTTGGTGAGATTGGTTATGATCTGAACCTCGCGGATGCTCTTGTGGAGCCATTTGCAGGTTGGTCCTGGATCCATCTCCATACCAATGGCTTCGATGAGGCCGGTGACGTCGCCGCACTTTCCGGCTCATCGCGCGAGGAGGACGTAGGTTATACGACGATCGGAGCGCGCGCGTCGGCGCTGATTGCATTATCGGACGGAATGGCGCTCAAGCCGTCAGCATCGCTCGCTTGGCAACACGGTTTCGGCCAGCTCAAGCCGGAAGACCACCTGCTTTTCAGAAGCACCGGCGCTGCATTTGACATTGCAGGGCTGCCGCTCGCTCGGGATGCCGCCCTGGTGCAGACCGCCCTGGATCTGCGCACAAGCGCCAATATTGTCATGGGAGTGTCCTATCGCGGCAATCTTTCGAAGAGCAGCCAGGATCATTCGATCGAGGGGCACATCAAAGTTCAATTCTAGCTCTATCTGGGGAAAGATATCCGGACAGCGGATGCGCGAGGCGATCAGCGTCTCATCGAGACCTGCCTATCATTTGGCTGCGAATGCGCAGCGCACTTTGAGTACCGCCTGGCTTGTCCTTGCAGCAGATGAACAGCGTGCTTGGACGATCATCATTCGAGACTGAAACCTCACAGCAGTATTGGCCACGTAGGTTGCCCTGAGGTTCGCGCGGCGTCATGATTGACGGATGGTGCGGCATTCGGATCGAGGGGAACATGACACGACCCGCCGGACATCCCGACGCTGATGGCCTGCACATCCGGCCGATGCGGCCGGACGAGATCGGGCTCGCGATCGACTGGGCGGCAGCCGAGGGGTGGAATCCCGGATTGTCCGATGCGACGTGCTTCGCAGAGGTCGACCCCGACGGCTTCCTCGTCGCCGAGCGCGACGGCGTGCCGGTCGCGACCGTGTCCTGCGTGAACTATGACGACCGGTTCGCCTTTCTCGGATTCTACATGGTGCGTCCCGAGCTGCGCGGGCGCGGCTACGGCTTGCGGCTCTGGCAGGCGGCGATGGCGCATGCGGGATCGCGCATTGTCGGACTCGATGGCGTGGTCGCGCAGCAGGACAACTATCGGAAATCCGGCTTCAGCTACGCGTATGCCAATATCCGCTACGGGGGACGATCCGCCGCCTTGCTGCAATCGGCGGATCGATCAGGTATCGTCGCTCTTGCCGATGTGCCGCTTTCCGACATCGAAGCGTCAGATGCGACCGTATTTCCCGCCCCGCGCCGGGCATTCCTGCGGGCCTGGATCGACACGCCCGGTCATGTCGGCCGGGCGCTGATCCGCGACGGTACGCTAGCCGCCTGGGGTGTGATCCGTCCGTGCCGTGCGGGCTACAAAATCGGTCCGCTGATTGCGGAAAAGCGTGCCGATGCCGAGGCCGTGGTGTCGGCGCTGCTGAGCGCAGCCGGCGACTCCGAGGTGTTCCTCGACGTGCCCGCGATCAATCCGGAGGCGGTGGCGCTCGCCGAGAGCCTCGGCCTGAAGCCGGTGTTCGAGACCGCGCGCATGTACACCGGGCCGATCCCGCCGCTCCGGATCGACCGGGTGTTCGGTGTCACCACCTTCGAACTCGGCTAACTCACCGTCCGAGCGGCCGCGCGAAGCTCAGTTCGTGGCCGTCGGGATCGGTGAGGTGGAAATAGCGCTCGCCCCATTCGGCATTGCAGGGCGTGGTCGAGGGGGCAAAGCCAGCGGCCAGCGCCTTGGCGTAGACGGCGTCGACATCGGCGACGTGGAAGATGATGCGGCCCCACCAGCTCCACTGCTTCTCCCTGGACATGGCGATCAGGTTGAGGAAGCCGGAGCCCACACGGAAGCTCGTGAACGACGTGTGGGCGCCGCCATGGGCGATGTCGTCGAAGCCGAGCGCGCGATAGAACGCGACCGCGCGCGTCATGTCGTGGGTGGCAATCGTAATCGCGCTGATGCTCTCGATGGTCATGGAGGCGCTCCTCGCCGTGTGGAAGCCGCGCCATAGAGAAGCTCAGATCACAGTTGGCACGCAAGGGCGGCCGGGTCGTGACGAATTCAGCGCCAGCGCCGCCGGCTCATCACAGCGCCCAGCGCGAAGAACACCGCCGCGCCGAGCGCAATGGTCGCCGCGCGCGCGACATCCCCCGGCACGAGCATCGCCCGCTGCGCCGCGCCCTGGCTGAAGGAGCCGCGGGTGCGGTGTAGGCGCGTCACGGGACGGTCGAGATTGTCGGTGCGATCGGGCACCAGTGGTACGTCGGTCTGTTGCCCGGCGATCGCCTTGGCAGCGAGGTAGCGGTCGAGCAAAGCGGGCGCGACGGCGTTACCGAGGATCGTGAGCAGTGTCGGCCAGCCGATCCAATATTCGCGGAAGCCGCCGTCGGCGACGCGATAGACGGCGTCCGCGATCACCTCGGGCTCCACCGGCCGGCCCATTGGTCGTGGCGTATGCGCAAGGTGCGCGCGAGCCCAGTCGAATTGCGGTGTGTTCACCGCGGGCAGGTCGACGATGCTGAGCGTGATGCCTGAGCGCTCGTGCATCAGCTCGGCCCGCAGCGAGTCGGTGAAGCCCCGGATCGCATGTTTGGCGCCGCAATAGGCCGCCTGCAGCGGAATGCCACGATAGGCGAGCGCCGAGCCGATCTGAATGATGCGGCCTTCGCCGTGCCGGCGCATCGAGCGCAGCGCCGCCATCGTGCCGTGCACGAAGCCGAGATAGGTGACCTCGGTGACGCGGCGGAACTCCTCCGGCGTGATGTCGGCCACGGTCGAGAACACCGTCTCCATGGCGTCATTGATCCAGATGTCGACCGGACCCAGGCGCTGCTCGAGCCGTTCGGCGGCCTCGAACAGCGCCTGCGCGTCGGCGACATCGACCGCCTCGTATTCGGCATGGGCAAACCGCGCCTGCAGCTCGCGCTGGACGTCGCGCAGCGCATCCTCGTCACGCGCGATCAGGCCGACGCGGTCGCCGGCCTCGCCGAAGCGTTTTGCGATGGCGCGGCCGACGCCGGCGGAGGCGCCCGTGATGATGATGGTGCGAGCTGGTCTGCGAGGCATGTCCGGTTCTCCACGCGCCCCGTCGTACAAACGTGCTGCGGCCGGCAATGTTTCGGGCCGGTCAAGCCGGCCGAATGAATTCTCCGTCAGCCGTTATCGGAGCCGTGGACTTCGACGCGCGATCCATCAGGCTCCGAGAGGGCAGGCCAGCCCCCCCGGAGATTGTGGGACAGAAAAGCTCGCTGAGCCTTGCCGGTGCGACCGGAGCTCAGCCCGGATTGGCCTTGAGGCCGGCGGCTTCGATGCCGGCGACGGCGCAGATCTCGTCATTGTCCGAAGTGTCGCCGGAGACGCCGACGGCGCCGACGAGCGTCGTGCCGTCCATGATCAGCACGCCGCCGGGCACCGGGACCATGCGGCCCTGGGCCAGCGTGTTCACGGCGTCGATGAAATAGGCCTGCTCCTGGGCGCGCTGGAACAGGGCGCGGGAGCCGAGGCCGAGGGCGAGTGCGCCGTAGGCCTTGCCGTGCGCGACCTCGGCCCGCATCAGGCTGGTGCCGTCCTGCGCGGCGGCGGCCTTCAGGCAGCCGCGCGCGTCGAGCACCATCACAGCGAGCGGCTTGAACTTCTTCTCGATGCCCTTCGCGAGCGTGGCGTCGAGGATCTTGCGGGCGGTGTCGAGCGAGAGATCGGCCATGTCGGTGTCCTTGTGCTTTGTGATGCCAAGTTGGCTAGGTCATCCGTCATTGCGAGCGAAGCGAAGCAATCCAGGGTGAAAGAAAAGGTCTGGATTGCTTCGTCGCTTCGCTCCTCGCAATGACGAACATTGAGATCATGCTCCGCGGCGTTCCGACCTCGTGAATCAAGAACGCATCTGCGTCCGCTCCAGGCTCATCGCCAGGAGCTGCGCAGCGTGCACGGCGCCGCGACCGGCGCCGTCTTGGATCTGGTGGCGGCAGGAGGTGCCGTTGGCGACGATGAAGGTCGAAGCTTCTGCCTTGCGTACCGCAGGCAGCAGCGACGCCTCCGCCATCTGCAGCGAGACCTCGTAGGTCTCCGCGCCATAGCCGAACGCGCCGGCCATACCGCAGCAGGAGGATTCGATGGTCTCGACCGTGAGCTCCGGAATGAGTCGCAGCACCTGCTCGACAGGCTTGAAGGCGGCGAAGGATTTCTGATGGCAATGGCCGTGCAGCAGCGCCTTGCCGGGCAGGGGGGCGAGCGGCAGCGCGAGCCGTCCGGCCTCTGCCTCGCGCGCCAGAAACTCTTCCAGCAGCAGCGCGTGCGCGCTGATCGTCTTCGCGGCGGTATCGTCGCGTAGCGACAGCAGTTCGTCGCGCAGCGTCAGCAGGCAGCTCGGCTCGAGGCCAATGATCGGCACGCCGCGCAAGGCGAACGGCGCGTAGGTCTCGACCAGGCGCTGCAGCTCGGACTTGGCTTCGTCGACCAGACCGGCGGACAGGAACGTCCGGCCGCAGCACAGCGCCCGGCCGCCATCGGCGGGCTTGGGAACGTAGACGCGGTAGCCGCCCGCGATCAGCACGCACAGCGCGGCGTCGAGATTTTCGCGCTCATAGACGCGGTTGAAGGTGTCGCCGAACAGCACGACCTCACGGCCATCAGCCGGACCGAACGCGTCGGCCTCGACGCGGAAGGTGTCGGTGCGGAAGGCCGGCAGCTTGCGCTTGGCGCTGATGCCCGCAACGCGCTCCATCAGCACGCGCAGGGGCGCAACATGATTGCGCAGGTTCACGAGCGGCGCGACGCGGGCGACGAGATCGGCGTAGCGCGGCAGGTAGGCGACGAGCCGGTCACGCAGCGTAAGACCATGCGTCGTTGCCCGCGCTGCCAGCACCTCGATCTTCATCTTGGCCATGTCGACGCCGGTCGGACACTCGCGGCGACAGGCCTTGCAGGACACGCACAGCTTCAGCGTTTCCATCATCTCGTCAGACGACAGCGCGCCGGGACCGAGCTGGCCGGAGATCGCGAGCCGCAGCGTATTGGCGCGGCCGCGCGTGACATCCTTCTCGTCGCGGGTGGCGCGATAGGACGGGCACATCACGCCGCCGTCGAGCTTGCGGCAGGCGCCGTTGTTGTTGCACATCTCGACCGCGCCCTGGAAACCGCCGGCGGCGCCGGGATAGGCCGACCAGTCGAGCACGGTCTTGAGATCATCGATGCGATAGTCCGGCGGATAGCGGAACAGCGAGCGGTCGTCCATCTTGGGCGGATCGACGATGCGGCCGGGATTGAGCACATTGCCGGGGTCGAAGCGCTGCTTGACCTCCTTGAAGTCGGCGACGATGCGGCTGCCGAACATCTGTTCGTGGAATTCCGAGCGCACGATGCCGTCGCCGTGCTCGCCGGAATGCGATCCCTTGTACTCGCGCACCATGGCGAAGGCTTCCTCGGCGATGGCCCGCATCGCCTTGACGTCCTTCTCCAGCTTCAGGTTCAGCACCGGGCGAACGTGCAGACAGCCTTCGGAGGCGTGCGCATACATGGTGCCGCGCGTGCCGTGCTTCGCGAACACATCGTTGAGCCGTGCGGTGTAGTCGGCGAGATGCGGCAGCGGCACCGCGCAGTCCTCGACGAACGACACCGGCTTGCCGGCCTCCTTCATCGACATCATCACGTTGAGGCCGGCGGCGCGGAAGTCGGCGACCGCGGTCTGCAGGGCAGGGTCGGTGATCTCGACCACGCCGCCCCATTTGCGCGGCTCGTTGCTCCAGGCGAAGCCGAGGTCGCCCATCAACTCGGAGAGCTGCTTCAGCTTGGCGAGGTTCTCGTCCGTTGTCTCCTCGGCGAACTCCACCACCAGGATGGCGTCGGGGTCGCCGCGCACGGCGGCGGCGATCACTGGCTGGAACATCGCGATGTCGCGTCCAAGCCCGATCATGGTGCGGTCCACCAGTTCGACCGCGATCGGCTTCAGCTTCACAAGGTGCTGAGCCGCGTCCATCGCCTCATAGAAGCTGCCGAAATGGCAGACGCCGAGCACCTTGGTCCGGATCAGGGGCCACAGCTTGAGCTCGATGCGGGTGGAGAAGGCGAGGGTGCCTTCGGAGCCGACGAGCAGATGGGCCAGGTTGTTGGCGGCGTTGCGCGGCGTCAGCGCATCCAGATTGTAGCCGCCGACGCGGCGCTGCACCTTGGGAAACTTGTCGGCGATCTCCGCGGCCTCGCGCTCGCCCAGCGCAAGCATGTCGCGAAACAGCGCGTGAGCGCTGTCCGGCGCGCTGACGTCACGAAGGTCTCGCGGCACCTCGCCAAAATGCGCCAGCGTGCCGTCGGCGAGCGCCGCGTCGATCGCGATGGTGTTGTCGCGCATCGTGCCGTAGCGCAGCGAGCGGCCGCCGCAGGAATTGTTGCCGGCCATGCCTCCGATCGTGGCACGCGACGCCGTCGAGACGTCGACGGGAAACCACAGGCCGTGCTGCTTGAGCTGGCGATTGAGGTCGTCGAGCACGATGCCCGGCTCGACCACGCAGGTCCGAGCCTCGACGTCGAGCGAGACGATGCGGTTCAGGTGCTTGGAGAAGTCGACGACGATCCCCTCGTTGACGGTCTGGCCGCATTGCGAGGTGCCGCCGCCGCGCGGGGTGACGATGCGGCCGTCGTCGCGGGCGAGGGCGAGCGTACGCAGTGCCTCGTCCATCGTGCGCGGCACGACCACGCCGGCCGGGATGACCTGGTAGAACGAGGCGTCGGTGGCGTAGCGGCCACGGCTGAAGCGGTCGAAGAAGACGCCGCCTGCAATCTCGGCGCGGAGCTTCTGTTCGAGCCTGGACGGACCGGCTTTGGCGTTCGGCATGGTGATCCCTGGTCGGGCCCGGCTGTCGTCTGGCGGGCCCTCTTGAGCCCCGTGTCATTCATTTCTGCAAATGCGTCAATCTGATTGCATGCAAATTTGCGCAATCCTGGGCGTCATTCGACCTTGTCCGGCTTACTTCCCGCCGTTGGCGGCTGACTCTCGCCGAAGTAGGCGATCGCGGCCGCGCCCTTGTTGCGCAGATGTTGAAACAGAATGTCGGACAGCTCGCTTCCGGCGCGCCGGCGCAGGGCGTCGAGGATCATCTCATGCTCGCGCATGGCCTCGCTCCAGCGTTCGCGCTTGCGGGCGAAATTGGCCGAGAAGCGCACCCGCCGGATGCGGCCCGCCAGGCTCTCATAGGTCGCATGAAGGGTGGCGTTGGCGGCGGCATCCACGATCGCGCGGTGGATGAGCTGGTTCATGCGGAAATAGCCCTGCATGTCCTGCCGCATGTAAAACCCGTACATATCATGATGAAACTGCTCGATTTTTCCGATCGCTTCATCCGAAATCTTCTCGCAGGCGAGGCGGCCGGCGAGCCCTTCCAGGCCTCCCATCAGGTCGAATAATTCGTGGATGTCGGCGGCGCTGAGCGGGCGCACCCGAGCGCCGCGATTGGGCAGCAGCTCGACCAGGCCTTCGGCCGCGAGCACCTTGAGCGCTTCGCGCAAGGGAGTGCGGGACACCCCCAGCATTTCGCAAAGCTGGCGCTCGGACAGGCGTCCGCCGTCGGCGACGTGGCCCTCGACGATGTAGTCGCGCAGCCGTGCCAGGATCTCGTCATGCAGCGAGGTCTCGTCCCGCGCAGGCGCAGGTCGACCACTTGGATCTGCCAATGGTGGCGTCTCGATATCGGGAATCGTGGAATTCATTTCACCTCATTGTAGCGATAGTTACAGATGTGGTCGACCTTGTGTGTGAATACGTTTAATCTCTTGCATGCTGAATAATTGAATGCAATCATAGGTGCCAGAATGCCGTCGTCGCCCGGAGCTCTGTCGTGACCCGTCCCCAAGGCCGTCATTTCTTGCATATTCCGGGCCCAAGTCCGGTGCCCGAGCGGGTGCTGCGGGCGATGGACATGCCGGTGATCGATCACCGCAGCGCCGAGTTCGCCGAACTCGGCAAGGCGGTGCTCGGTGGCTCGCAGGCGATCTTCAAGGCCACGAGCCCGGTAGTCATCTATCCGTCCTCGGGCACCGGCGCCTGGGAGGCCGCCATCGTCAACACGCTGTCGCCGGGCGACAAGGTGCTGATGGTCGAGACCGGCCACTTCGCCACGCTGTGGCGGCAGATGGCGGCGCGGTGGGGAATCGAGGTCGATTTCATTCCCGGCGACTGGCGCCGTGGCGTCGATCCTGCCGTCATCGAGGAGAAGCTGGTTGCCGACGCCGGTCATCGGCTCAAGGCGGTGATGGTCGTGCACAACGAAACCTCGACCGGTGCGACCAGCCGGATCGGCGAGGTGCGCGCCGCGATCGACCGCGCCAAGCATCCGGCGCTGCTGATGGTCGACACGATTTCTGGTCTCGCCTCGGCCGACTTCCGATTCGACGAGTGGAAGGTCGACGTCGCCGTGTCGTGCTCCCAGAAGGGCTTCATGCTGCCGCCGGGGCTCGGCTTCAACGCCATCTCGGACAAGGCGCGCCTTGTTGCCAAGGCCAACAAGATGCCGCGCTCGTTCTGGGACTGGGAAGACATGCTGAAGCTGAACGCGAACGGCTTCTTCCCCTACACGCCGGCGACGAACCTGCTCTACGGTCTGCGTGAAGCGATTGCGATGCTGCTCGAGGAGGGTCTCGATCAGGTGTTCGCGCGCCACCTCAGGCTTGCGGCCGCGACCCGCGCCGCCGTCGAGCATTGGGGCCTGGAGGTGCTGTGCCAGGAGCCGAAGGATTTCTCTCCGGTGCTGACCGCCGTGCTGATGCCGCCGGGCCATGACGCGGATCAGTTCCGTCAGGTCGTGCTCGACAACTACAACATGTCGCTCGGTTCGGGCCTGTCCAAGGTCGCGGGCAAGGTGTTCCGCATCGGCCATCTCGGCGAGTGCAACGCGCTGACCCTGATGGCTGCGCTGAGCGGTGTCGAGATGGGGCTGCGTGCGGCCGGCGTGCCGCATCGTGCCGGCGGCGTCGATGCCGCGATGGCGCTGCTTGAAGAGCCATTGGAGGGCAATGCGCCGCGCCATCTGGCTGCGGTGAAATGAGGCCAAATCGCGTGCAGCAAGCTGGGACGTCCCGCTATGCCGCACTGCACAGGAGAAGGGGATTCGTGTGCATCTGAGGGATGTCAGCCCGAAGCGATCGGTGCTTGCGTCTTCTTTGTTGACGCCAGCGGTCTGGCGGGAGAAAAGCGCGGCCAGCGCGTGGGATGCCACGCCCGCGCACCAACCAAATGACCGGGGACGGACGCCAATGACTGTGCACACAGGACGGCATTTTCTTCAGATTCCGGGGCCGACCAACGTGCCCGACCGCGTGCTGCGCGCGATGGATATGCCGACGCTGGACCATCGCGGTCCCGAGTTCGCCGAGCTCGGCTTCGCCGTGCTGACTGCATCGCAGCGAATCTTCCGCACCAAGCAGCCGGTGATCATCTATCCGTCGTCGGGCACCGGCGCGTGGGAAGCCGCGATCGTCAACACGCTCGCGCCTGGCGACAAGGTGCTGATGGCCGAGACCGGCCAGTTCGCGGTGCTGTGGCGTGGCATCGCCGACAAGTTCAAGCTCGACGTCGACTTCATCCCCGGCGACTGGCGCCATGGCGCCGACATTGCGGCGATCGAGCAGCGTCTGGTCGATGACAAGGCGCACAAGATCAAGGCCGTCTGCGTCGTGCACAACGAGACCTCGACCGGCTGCCTGACGCCGCCGCTCGAGGTGCGCAAGGCGCTCGACCGGGCCGGCCACCCGGCGCTCCTGATGGTCGACACCATCTCTGGCCTCGGCTCGATGGAGTATGAGCACGACGCGTGGGGCGTCGACGTCTCCGTCGCTGGCTCGCAGAAGGGCCTGATGCTGCCGCCGGGCCTCGGCTTCAACGCCGTCTCGGAGAAGGCGCTCGCCGCCGCCAAGGCCAATCCCGGCATGCGCTCCTACTGGGACTGGCAGGAGATCATCACCTTCAACAAGCTTGGTACCTTCCCCTATACGCCGGCGTGCAATCTGCTGATGGGCCTCAACGAGGCGCTGAAGATGCTGGAGGAGGAAGGCCACGACAACGTGTTTGCGCGTCATCGCCGCCACAGCCTTGCGACGCGGGCTGCCGTCAAGGCCTGGGGCCTGGATACGCAGTGTCAGGATCCGCAGGCGCATTCGCCGGCGCTGACCGGCGTGGTCATGCCCGAGGGCCATGACGCCGATCAGTTCCGCAAGACGGTGCTGGAAAACTTCGACATGTCGCTCGGCACCGGCCTCAACAAGATCAAGGGCAAGGTCTTCCGCATCGGTCATATCGGTCACTTCAACGACTTGATGCTGATGGGCACGCTTGCAGGCGTCGAGATGGGCCTTGCGCTCGCTGGCGTGCCGCATCGTGCAGGTGGCGTGCTCGCGGCGATGGATGTCCTGAAGGCGCGCGAGGCAGCGCCGATTCCGAAGGTGGCCTGATGAACGCACCTGTGACCGGCTCCGACGATCTGATCTATGCCGTCGACGACGGCATCGCCAAGATCACCTTCAACCGGCCGCAGGCGCGCAACGCGATGACGTTCGCGATGTACGACCGGATGGCCTCTATCTGCGAGGCCATCAACGCCGATCGGTCGATCAAGGCGCTGATTCTGACTGGCGCGGGCGACAAGGCCTTCGCCTCCGGCACCGACATCTCCCAGTTTCGTGCCTTCAAGACCGCGCAGGATGCGCTCGACTACGAGGCGCGGATCGACCGCGTGCTCGGCACGCTCGAACTGTGCCGTGTGCCGGTGATTGCGGCGATCGCGGGCGCCTGCACCGGCGGCGGTGCCGGCATTGCCGCCTGCTGCGACATTCGCATCGGCACCGAGACGACACGTATCGGTTTCCCGATCGCGCGCACGCTCGGCAACTGCCTGTCGATGTCGAACATCTCACGCGTGGTCTCCCTGATCGGACCGGCGCGCACCAAGGACCTGATCTTCAAGGCCCGGCTGGTCGAGGCGCCGGAGGCGCTCGCGCTCGGTCTGCTCAACGAGATCGTGCCTGACGTCGAGACGCTGCAGGCACGCGCGCTGGAGACCGCGAGGCTCGTCGCCTCGCACGCGCCGATCACCCTCGAGGTCACCAAGGAGGCCGTGCGCCGCATCCGCCGGACCCTGTCGCGGGACGAGGGCGAGGATTTGATCCTGCGCGCCTATATGAGCGAGGATTTCCGCGAAGGCATGGAGGCGTTCCTCAACAAGCGGACGCCGAACTGGAAAGGCAAGTAGTCCGATGCCGTGCTTGCGACCTTATGCCGAGGAACATGAGGCCGCATCATGCTTGTGTTCTTGAACTGACCACAATAAGCCAGCAGTATCCTGGTAGGATGCAAGCTGGGGCTTCGAACGGGGAAGAAAGCACGTGCGCAAACTCATCAAGATCGCGGCCGCGACGGCGGCCTTTTTCGCAACTGCGCCGGCCTTTGCCGGCTGGGAGCCGACCAAGCCGGTCGAGATCGTCGTCGCCGCGGGCGCCGGGGGTGCATCCGACCAGATGGCGCGGATGATGCAGGCTGCCATTCAGAAGAACAATCTGCTGAAGCAGCCGGTGGTCGTGTCGCTGAAGGGCGGCGCGTCCGGGGCCGAGGCGCTGATGTACATGAAGTCCAGCGACGGCGATCCGAACAAGGTCCTGATCGCCTATTCGCTGATCTACATGCTGCCGCTGTCGGCCAAGCTGCCGTTCGACTGGCGCGAACTGTCGCCGGTCGCGGTAATCGCACTCGATCAGTTCGTGCTGTGGGACAACGTCAACGGCCCGAAGACGGTGAAGGAGTTCGTCGAAGCCGCCAAGGCGTCGAGTTCTCCGTTCAAGTTGGGCGGCACCGGTTCCAAGCGGGAGGATCACGTGCTCACGGTCTTCATGGAGAAGAAGACCGGCGCCAAGTTCTCCTATCTGCCCTACAAGTCGGGGGGCGAGGCCGCGACCCAACTGGTTGGCGGGCACACCGAAGCGAACGTCAACAATCCTTCCGAGAATCTCGAAGTCTGGCGCGCCGGCCAGGTGCGTCCGCTCTGCGTGTTCGACAAGGAGCGCATCTCCTACACGACCAAGGTTACGGAGACGCAGTCCTGGAACGACATTCCGACCTGCAAGGAGCAGGGGCTGGACGTGCAATACCTGATGCTGCGCGGCATGTTCCTGCCGGGCAAGGTGACCCAGGAGCAGCAGGAGTTCTACATCGACCTGTTCAGCAAGCTGGTGCAGACGCCGGAATACAAGGACTACATGGAGAAGCAGGCGCTGAAGCCGATCTTCCTCACCGGCAAGGACATGCTGCAGTTTCTCGAAGAGGACGGCTCGCTCAACAAGCAGCTGATGACGGAAGCCGGCTTCGTCGCCAAGTGAGGCTGGGCGGGGCGAGGGGATGAGGAGGATCGATGTCCAACGCTGAGCTCGAGATCGCCGTCGACGATCCGACCGCGCCAGAGGAGGATTCTCCGGCCGTCACCTCCACCCGGACCGTCGACGTCGCGGTGTCGCTGCTGCTGCTCGCGCTCGCGGTCGTGCTCGCCTGGGACAATTGGCGGACCGGCGCGTCCTGGGACTCGACCGGTCCGGAGCCCGGCTACTTCCCGTTCTATCTGTCGGTGATCCTCGGCGGCGCCAGCCTTTACGGGATCGGCGCCGCCTTCGTGTCGAGAAAGGAAGCGGTCGAGACCTTCGTGACGCGCGCGCAACTGCGGCGCGTGATGGCGGTATTCGTGCCGACGCTGCTGTTCTGCATCGCGATGCAGTTTCTCGGCATCTACGTCGCGAGCTTCCTGCTGATCGCCGGGTTCATGCGCCTCGTCGGCAAGATCGCGATCTGGAAATCGCTGCTCACGGCGTTGCTGTTCAGCGCCGTGATGTTCGTGACTTTCGACGTCGTGTTCGACGTGATCATGCCGAAGGGCCCACTCGAAGCGGCGTTCGGGTACTGACACCGGTCTCTCCCCCGTCATTGCGAGGAGCAACGCGACGACGCAATCAAGGGCTGCGCACTCGACTCTGGATTGCTTTGCTGCGCTCGCAATGACGAGGAAACAGTTGGAATGAAATCATGGAAGCCTTGGGTCTGCTGCTGCACGGGTTCGCGGTCCTCCTGACCTGGAAGACGCTGCTGCTGATGATGGTTGGGCTCGTGCTCGGCGTCTTCGTCGGCGTGCTGCCCGGGCTGGGGGGGCCCAACGGTGTCGCCATCCTGCTGCCGCTGACCTTCTCGATGGACCCGACCTCGGCCATCGTGATGCTGTCCTGCATCTACTGGGGCGCGTTGTTCGGCGGCGCCATCACCTCGATCCTGTTCAACATTCCCGGCGAGGCGTGGTCGGTGGCGACCACCTTCGACGGCTATCCGATGGCGCAGCAGGGCAAGGCGGCGGAGGCGCTGACAGCCGCCTTCACCTCGTCGTTCATCGGCTCGCTGGTCGCGGTGATGCTGATCACCTTCCTGGCGCCCTGGATCTCGTCCTTCGCGCTGAGGTTCGGTCCGCCCGAGTTCTTCGCGGTCTATCTGCTTACCTTCTGCTCGTTCGTCGGGCTGGGGCGTGAGGACAAGCACAAGACTGTCATCGCGATGGCGCTCGGCCTGCTGCTCGCCGGCGTCGGCATGGACACCGTGTCCGGTCAGTTGCGGATGACCTTCGGCTCGACCGATCTGCTGCGCGGCATCAACTTCCTAGTCGCGGTCATCGGCCTGTTCGGCATCAGCGAGATCCTGCTGACGATGGAGGAACGCCTGGCGCTGCGCGGCCACGCCGCGTCGATCTCGCTGCGCACCGTACTCGCGGTGTGGAAGGACCTGCCGAAATATTGGATGACCCTGCTGCGCTCCTCGGTGATCGGCTGCTGGCTCGGCATCACGCCGGGCGGCGCGATTGCCGCCTCCTTCATGGGCTACAACCTCGCCAAGCGCTTCTCGAAGGATCCGGACAGTTTTGGCAAGGGCCGCATCGAGGGCGTGTTCGCGCCTGAGACGGCGGCGCATGCCTCGGGCACCGCGGCGCTGCTGCCGATGCTGGCGCTCGGCATCCCCGGCTCCGGCACCGCGGCGATCCTGCTCGGCGGCCTGATGGTGTGGGGCCTCAATCCCGGCCCGCTGCTGTTCGTGGAGCACAAGGATTTCGTCTGGGGCCTGATCGCCTCGATGTATCTCGGCAATGTCGTTGGCCTCGTGCTCGTGCTTTCCACCGTGCCGATCTTCGCCTCGATCCTGCGCGTGCCGTTCGCGGCCGTCGCGCCGATGATCGTGGTGTCCTGCGCCATCGGCGCCTACGCGATCCAGAATGCGATGTTCGACGTCTGGCTGATGCTCGGCTTCGGTGTCGTCGGCTATGTCTTCAAGAAGATCAAGATCCCGCTGGCGCCGTTCACCTTGGCGCTGGTGCTCGGCAGCCGTGCCGAGGACGCGTTCCGGCAGTCGATGATCATCTCCGGCGGCAACATGAAGGTGTTCTGGGCGAACGGGCTGGTGGGCACCATAACGACGCTGGCGATCGTGCTGCTGTTCTGGCCGCTGATCGATCGTGTGATCGCGAGCTTCAGCAAGTCGGGAGCGCCGGCCGCGAAGGCCGAGGCTTAGTACGGTTTGTCGCTGATCACCCGTGCCCTGCCAGCTGGACGCCTGCGCTCGATCGGCTACGCCGCTCCTACCACGTGTAGCGCACGCTGCCCTTGCCGGCATAGGAACGGGTGACGCTCGAGAACTCGCCTTCGAACGTCGCCAAGGCGCTCCAGCCGTTCTGCCAGCTCATCTCGACCGAGGTCGTCGTCAGCGCGGAGTCGCGCGCCTGCGCGGCGCCGTTGACGACGAAGCTTGCGCCCGGCAGCGTCTGGAACGTCGCCGCGACCGAACGATCGGGATTGAAGTCGTGCGCCCAGGCGAGGCGGCCGCGCAAGGTGAGGGCGCCGTCTGCCAGCGCATAGGACTTGTCGGTGCGCAGGCCGAACTCGGTACGTGTGTCGGTGACGGTCTTGCCGGTGTAGCTCAGCGCGAAGGTCGACGTGCCGGAGATGGCCTGCTCCACATAGGCCGGTAGGCGCAGGCTCGTCACCTGCGCAGCCGCGTAAGGCGTGAGGCCGATGCCGCCTATGGGAGCGACGAAGCGCGTGCCGCCCTCGATGCGGCCGATCCAGGCATTGGCTTGATAGGTCGCGCGCAGCCGGTCGGCACCGGAGATGGTGACGGTGCGATCCGCGGTGACGTCCTGCCAGCCATAGGCCAAGGCCGCTCTCAGATAGCTCGGGCCGATATGATGATGCAGATAGGCGCCGGCCTGGAACAGATCGGAGCGGCCGGAGCCGAGGCCGTTGACGCTGAAGCTGGTGCCGCCGCCGCCGAGCGCGAAGCCCGCAATCGTGCGCGGTGCGATCCGGTAGTCGGCGCCGACGGCGGTGCCGGCGATGCGGCTGGTGGTATCGTTGGAACCGACGACTGCATTGCCGCTGGTCGTTTGCGAGCCGCCGAAGCCCGCCGCCCAGACATTCCAGCGCTGCGCAAAGTCGGCCGGCCTGTCGTCAGTCAGCATCGCGAAAGCATCGGTGCGCTTGCGGGATGTGTCAGCATAGCTGATCGCGCCCCCGCCGCTGGCTTGACGTTGTGCGAAGGGATCGGTCAGCAGGCTGGCGAACTGGCTCATGGCGTTGAACGTGGTCTGTTGCACGCCGGTGGCGCTCTCGCCGGACGCCTGCGTAAGGCCCGCCTGGTTCAACTTGCCGAACACGACGGGAATATCGCCGGTGCGATCGAAGAACGCCGACAGCGTATCGCCGACCGTCTTCTGATTGCCGTTGAGTCCGCCGGGCACGGCGAAGGCGAGGATCAGATCGAGATAGACGTTGTTGGCGTCGTAGCTCAGGCTGGTCTTGAAGCCGGAGGGCAGGTTGGTCTTCACCACCGATCCGAAGCCGCCCGAGATGCCGCCGCTCGTCGTCAGGATGGTGTAGCGCTTGTCGATATAACCGCCGCCGGTGCCGAACACGGCGTTGACGGTGGCTCCGCCGAGGGTGGCCGATCCGGTGACGCTCGCGAATGAGGCCGTGGTCGGATCGAGCTGCACCAGATAGTACGCACCGGACTGGAAGGCGAGATTGCCGACGATGGTCATCGACGAGCCGGCGGTGCCATTGCCGGGCGCCAGCGTGCCGCCGGCATTGATGCCGACCGTCATCGGCGGATCGACGAGACCCGCACCCGTCAGGGTGCCGCCGGCATTCACGGTCACCCCAGAGGTGTTCATGATCGCACCTTCGACGTCGAGCACGCCGCCGTTGATGGTCGTCGCCCCGGTGTAGCTGCTGGTGCCTGACAAGGTCAGGATGCCCACGCCGACCTTGGTGAGCCCGCCCGTGCCCGAAATCGTCCCGCCGAGTGTCGCGTTGTTGCCGTTGGTATCGAACGTGCCGCCGCCGGCATTGAGGGTCACGGTCCGGCTGGAGCTGAAGCCGGCGAGATATTGCAGCGTGCCGCCACCGAACGACACGCTGCCGGAAGCATCGCCGAGATTGGCATCTGATGACACCGCGAGCGCGCCCTGGTTGATGCTCCACGGCGTAACCTCGGTCGTCGTGCCGGTCAGCGTCCAGGTCGCGGTGCCCGTCTTCACGAAACTCGAGAAGCCCTGGAATTGCGCGGTCGCACCGATCGTGGAAACGTCGAAGCTGCCGTTCGCGGCGCCACCGAGCCGGAACGTATCGGTGCCGGTGCCGACGACATTGCCATTGATGATCGAGCTCGCCCAGATCTCCAGCACGTTGCTGCCGCCGGTGAAGCTGATGGCGGCGGGGGCCACGAAGAATCCGAAGCCGTTACCGCGCGAGATCGTGCCGCTGTTGATGATCGCGAGATTGGCGCCGATGACGCCCGCACCGGCCCTTCCAGCCGTGCCGGAGCGACTAGTATCCGTCGCGCCGGCCACGCCTGCGTCGCCGCCGGTGATGGTGCCGGAGTTGATCAGCGTGCCGTCCGCGGCGAAGGCGACGCCGGCGGCACCACTACCACCGTCGCCACTCGCATTCGGTTGGGTGCTGGATGGCGCCTCACCACCATTTCCGCCGCCACCGCCTTTGATGGTGCCGGCGTTGTTCAGCACGACGCCGCTTCCCGTCAGAAAGATACCGTAACCGCCCTGGCCGCCATTGCCACCCCAGCCATTCACGACGACATTTAGCGAGGCAGCCGCGCCGCCATTGCCGCCCTTGCCTCCCGTGATGCTGCTGCCATTGCTGTAGGTGAGCCCGTTGCCATCGACGACCACCCCGTATCCGCCGGCGCCGCCGCCGCCACCGCCGAAATCCCCGGTGGTGGCGCCGCCACGTCCACCATTGCCGCCCGACACCGCTGCAGAGTTGCTCGTGTCCGTGGTTACGACGGCGCCATGTGCGCCACCACCACCTCCGCCTCCGCTGTGAATCGAGAAGCCGCTTTGACCGCTTATTCCGTTGGCGCCCGGACCGATCCCGCCGCTGCCACCCGGTGCGGCACCGGTCGAATCGCTGCCGCCGGCCCCGCCGAGTGTGCCGGCGCCGCCACCGCCGCCGCCTCGGGTAGGAATAGGTGCATTGGCGCCGACATTTCCAACGGCCGTGGCCGAGCTGGCACCGCCATTGGCGAAGGTGTCCTGGCCGCTGCCGCCGGCGCCGCCTCTGGTGGCCTGCGCAATGGCTGGCGCCGCCGCAAGCACCGGGGTGACCAGCGCGGCCGCTGACAACCAGCACAACCGCCTCGACCGCGAGACCGTATGGGGACCGGATCGGTTTGCGATCAGCACGTCGGCCTTTGCATCTTCGCGATTGAATCCATGTCATGCAGACGCCGTCAGGCGCCTCCAATCGTGCCAGACGGCATTTCGTCAAGAGCAGCCAAGATCGCCTTGGCGGGTACTGTGATTTTTTGGGTGGATTTCGAGATGGCCTAAGTTCGTCGCTGCCTGTGACCGTCGTGCAACACTCGATACGAACCAGCCTTCGCTCCCGGTTGTGCGTGGTCGTTCCGCAATCGAATGGCGCGCATGCGGCGGGCCATGTGCAGCATGGGCTGTGGCATCAGCGATCCTGCCTCAAACGCTGCGGATAGACCGCGACGAGCACCTGAATTGCCCAGATTCTCCCTGCGCGTCAGCCTCGCGGACCGAGCAGACCAAACGCGGCGGGTGAACAGGCCACGCTGAGGCTCCAACGACCATCGGCATCAGTTGCGAGTTTCTGATTGGGACCATGCCGTAATTGGTTTGCGGATTGTGGTGGATAGAGCTTGGCTGGGAACACCAAAACAATCGTACCGATGTTCGAAGCCGTCCGGCGCTTCTCCAGAGGTTGTGTCTTTGCGATGACAGCTTTTTAGGCAGGAGAGTGGTAGGCTTCATTCATGGGCAGTTCTGAACTGCTCACGCGCGGTGCCTGATCTCTGGTCATCGCGCCCTGATGTTTCCTCCCGAGACGATCCCTTGCCCGGCGCTTGCGTCGGGCTTTTTTTGCGTTCGGTGGATCAGAGTTCGCAGCTCATCCCGGTTGCGCCTCGAAATGAAAAAGCCTCCGTCCGGCTTCTCGGAAGGAGGCTTTGGGCAAAGGCGATGTAGGAAAGAGAGCGCGCGAACCCGAGGAAGGTCAGCTTCAGTTGGCCTTCTCGGCCACCGGCATGTGGTACCAGTCGGACTCGTTGTCGAGCATCGTCTCGTCGAACGGCAGAGCGCCGGGGTGATTCAAAGCGGCTCCGTTGACGTCGCGCACGATGTTCATCGCCGTCAGAAACTCGTTCAACTCGGATGCGCTCATGATCCGCTACTCCTCACACGCACGGGCCCCGAGGGGGTCCGCGATCAACTGATGCGAAGAGATTAACCCGATCTTGCCTTGGCCTCAATCCGGCCAAGTCTGAAGTTCCAACGTGGTGACATCTGGGCCACAGCGGCGGGATGCCGCAGCTTGGACATATTGCACCTGCTCACACGACGCGATGCAGTCGGAGATCGGCGATCTCGCCGTCGGTGAAGCCGAATTCGGACAGGATCTCCTCGGTCTGCTCGCCGAATTCCGGCGGCCGCGCCGCCATCCGGCTGGGCGTGCGCGACAGGGTGAAGGGCTGCGCCACCAGCGTGATGTGGCGGCCGTCGTCGTTCGGCACCGGCTGCGCCATGCCGAGATGCTTGACCTGCGGGTCCTCGAACATCTGATCGATGGCGTAGATCGGCCCGCACGGCACGCCCGCGGCATTCAGCTCGGCGACCCATTGCTCGCTCGTCTTGGCGAGCGTGCGTGCGTTGATCTCGGCATTGAGCGCGTCGCGGTTCTTCGAACGCGCCGGTGCCGTCGCGTAGTCCGGATTGTCGATCCATTGGGAGGCACCGAGCGTCTGGCACAGCCGCTCCCAGATTCGGCCGCCGGTCGCGGCGATATTGATGTAGCCGTCGGAGGTCTTGAACACGCCGGTCGGGATGCTGGTCGGATGATTGTTGCCGGCCTGCGGCGCGACCTCCTTCTCCATCAGCCAGCGGGCGGCCTGGAAGTCGAGCATGAAGATCTGCGCCTGCAGCAGCGAGGTCTGGACCCACTGGCCCTCGCCGGAGACCTCGCGCTCGAGCAGCGCCGTGAGGATACCCATCGCGCAAGAGAGCCCTGCCGAGAGATCTGCGATCGGGATGCCCGCGCGCATCGGACCCTCGCCAGGTGCCCCGGTGATCGACATCAGCCCGCCCATGCCCTGCGCGATCTGGTCGAAACCGGGCCGCTTGGCATAGGGACCATCCTGGCCGAAGCCGGAGATGCTGCCATAGACGATGCGCGGATTGACCTTGCGCACCGCCTCATAGTCGATGCCGAGCTTGGTCTTGACGTCGGGCCGGTAGTTCTCGATCACGACGTCGGCTTTTTCGGCGAGCCGCATGAACACGTCGACGCCCTTCGGATCCTTCAGATTGAGCGTCATCGCGCGCTTGTTGCGATGCAGGTTCTGGAAGTCGGCGCCGCGGCGCGGGCCGCCAAGCGCTTCGCCGCCATCCTCCATCATGGCGTCGATCTTGATGACGTTGGCGCCCCAATCGGCGAACTGCCGCGCGCAGGTCGGGCCGGCGCGCACCCGCGTCAAATCGAGGACAGTGAAGCGGGACAGGGCTTTGGATGCGCGCGGGAAGGCCATGCGGACGAACTCCGAGAGAGGCGACATGGCTGTATAGGAGAGCGCGCGCAGCGCGACAATTGCGCGGACAGCGGTGCGTGCCGCGCTGCTCATGCCGCTGGTGCAGGGCTTCTACTTGAGCGGAACTTGCGCGCGCTCACCGCTCGTCGGCGATCACTTTGCCATCGTTGGGCAGCGTGCCTGGCGCGACCAGCTCGACTTGGCCGCTGAGCTTGGTGACGCTGCGCAGGCTGGCGGCCAGCGCCTCTTGCAGGTCGGCTGCGGGCGCCGCGCACTCGGCCTTCAAGGTCATCGCGTCGGTCTCGCCGGCACGGGTTACGACCAGGCGGAGGCGGCCGAGCTCCGGGTGGCGCTTGCCGATCTCGGCGACCTGCTCGGGGCGCACGAACATGCCCTTGATCTTGGTGGTCTGGTCGGCGCGCCCCATCCAGCCCTTGATCCGCATGTTGGTGCGGCCACACGGACTGAGACCCGGGAGAGCGGCGGTGAGATCGCCGAGTGCCAGGCGAATCCAAGGATGGTGGGGATCGAGCGAGGTGACGACGATCTCGCCGACATCGCCCTCTTGGACCGGATCGCCGGTGCCGGGCCGGGCGATTTCGAAGATCAGGTCCTCGTTGACCACCATGCCCTCGCGCGCGGCGGTCTCGTAGGCGACGATGCCGAGATCGGCGGTGCCGAACGCCTGATAGGCGTCGATGCCGCGGCCCTTGATCTCGGCCTGCAGCGATGGCGGGAACGCCGCGCCCGACACCAGCGCGCGCTTGATCGAGGAGACGTCGCGACCGGCGCTGGCGGCGCCGTCGAGCAGGATCTTCAGGAAGTCCGGCGTGCCGCTGTAGCCGATCGGCCGGTAGGCCTCGATCAGCTCGAACTGCGCCTCGGTGTTCCCTGGCCCCGCCGGGATCACCGCGCAGCCGAGCGCGCGCGCCGAGGCGTCGAAGATGAAGCCGCCGGGCGTGAGGTGATAGCTGAAGGTGTTCAGCACGACGTCGCCGGGACGGAAGCCGGAGGCAAACAGCGCGCGGGCGCCGCGCCAGGGATCGTTGTGAGCTGCTTCCGGCTCGAAGATCGGCCCGGGAGACGTGAACAGGCGCGAGAACGCGCCGGGCGCCTGCGCGACGAAGCCGCCGAATGGCGGCGCCGCCTTGTGCAGCGCCGGCAGCTCCGACTTGCGCAGCACCGGCAACTGCGCGAGCGCGGCGCGTGTCGTGATGTCCTGGGGATCGATCCCCTGCAGCAGCGCGGCATAGGCCGGCGCCTTCATCGCCGCGTGCAGCACGTCGGGCAGGCGGCCGAACAGATCCTGCTCGCGGGCTGCGGGATCACGGGTTTCGAGGGCGTCGTAGTGGGTCATCGTACCCAGTCCTTGAATCTTGCGGTCGTCATGCCCGGGCTTGTCCCGGGCATCCACGTCGTTCGTCGTTGCGGCTCGCGCGTGGATGGCCGGGTCAAGCCCGGCCATGACGAGGAGAGAGTTCGGCTACAGCCACCGCTTCCGCCGCTTGAAGCTCTTCAGGTTCTTGAAGCTCTTGCGCTGGTCGCCGGCGCCGCCAAGGTAGAACTCCTTGACGTCCTCATTGTCGCGCAAGGCATCTGCGGTGCCGTCGAGCACCACCTTGCCCTGTTCCATGATGTAGCCGTGGCTGGCGACCGACAGCGCCGCGCGCGCGTTCTGTTCGACCAGCAGGATGGTGACGCCGAGATCGCGGTTGATCTCCTTGATGATCGCGAACACCTCCTTGACCAGCAGCGGCGACAGACCCATCGACGGCTCGTCCATCAGGATCATCTTTGGCCGCGCCATCAGCGCGCGCCCGATCGCCAGCATCTGCTGCTCGCCGCCGGAGAGATAGCCCGCGAGGCCGGTGCGCTCCTTCAGCCGCGGGAAATAGTTGAACACCATCTCGATGTCGCTGTTGACCTCGCGATCGCTGCGCGTGAAGGCGCCGAGCTTGAGGTTCTCCAGCGAGGTCATGTCGGAGACGATGCGGCGTCCTTCCATCACCTGGAAGATGCCGCGGCGGACGATCTTCTCCGGATCGATGCCGTCGATGCGCGCGCCGTCGAACATGATCTCGCCGCGCGTCACCTCGCCGTCCTCGGTCTTCAAGAGTCCGGAGATCGCCTTCAGCGTCGTCGACTTGCCGGCGCCGTTCGCGCCGAGCAGCGCGACGATCGCGCCCTTGGGCACGTCGAGGCTCAGCCCGCGCAGCACCAGGATGACGTCGTCATAGACGACCTCGATGTTGCGGACGGAGAGCAGGGGGGCGGGTGCCCCAGCAGTTGCGGCCGTCCGCAGATTTTCCAGTGTATCGGTCATGGCGACACTCTATCCGTCGTCATGCCCGGGCTTGACCCGGGCATCCACGCCTATCAGCGTGTGAAGCAAGACGTGGATGGCCGGGAGATTGTGCAAAGACGCGCTTCGCGCTTCTGCCCGGCCATGACGCTGGTGTAAGGAACTACCACCCAGCCCATTCGGCTTTGCGCGGCAGCTCGATGGTCTTGACCTTCTCGAGCTTGATCACGCCCTTGGCCATGAGGTCGTTGAGGTCGCCATCCGTCGGACCCGTCACGCGCGCGCGATAGAGGTCGACCTTCATGGTGCCGCGGTGGTCCTTCTCGGTCCAGGTCGAGGGGCTGCAGACGCCTTCCATCCCTGCGGGCACCCAGTCCTTCTTCTGGTAGAAGCCCTTGGCGACGTTCTCGCCGGTGGCGCCGCCGTTCTTCGCAGCCCACTCGATCGCCTCCTTCATGTAGAGCGACGAGCAGACTGCGGCGACGTAGTGCACCGGGCGGTAGACCTTGCCGGTCGGGTCGGACATCTTCGAGATCTCCTGCACCGTCTTCATGCCCGGCGCATCGCCGCCCCAGGCCACCGAGGTGCGCAGCGGAAAGACGACGCCGTTGGCGGCATCGCCCGCGGTCTTGGCGGCGTTCTCGTCCATGCCCCAGACGTTGGACAGGAACTGCACCTCGACGCCGGCATTCTTGCAGGCCTTCATCACCGAGATGTTGGACGCCGCGGTGTTGCCCAGATAGGCGTAGTTCGCGCCCGAGCTCTTCAGGCTCAGGCACTGCGCGCTGTAGTCGCCGGGCGCGAGCGCGAACACCAGCGGCGGCAGCACCTCGAAGCCGAGCTCGGTGGCGAGCGCTTCGCCCGCAGCCTTCGGCGCGTTGGGATAGGGGTGGTTGGCGCCCATGTGGACGAATTTCGGCTTGCCCGGCTTGCCCTTGGCCTTCCAGTCCTCGGCCGCCCAGGTCAGCTCGGCGCGCAGCGCGTCCGAGTAGCTCGGGCCGTAGAAAAAGTTATACGGGGCGGGCTTGGCCTTGCCGCTGGTGCCTTCGGGGTCGGTCAGCGCGGCGGCGTAGGAGCCCGACATGTCAGGGATCTTGTCGTTGGCGAGGAAGCCGGTCAGCGCCTCGGTGTCAGCCGTGCCCCAGCCCATGATCGCCGCGACCTTGTTGTCCGGCGCCGACCACTTCTTGTACAGTGCGATCGCGCGCGGCACCTGGTAGCCATAGTCGTTGCTATCGACCGCGAGCTGCTTGCCGCCGATGCCGCCGTTCTTGTTGACCCAGGCGAAGCTGTCGACGACGGCCTGGCCATAGGGTGTACCGACGTCGGACGTGCCGCCCGACAGATCCTGCAGATGGCCGATCGCGATCTGCTGCGCCTGCGCCGTTGAAGCGAAGGCGCCTGCGAGCAGCGCGAGAGCCGCCGAGCCCAGCAATGATTTCATCGTCATAGTGCTTCCTCCTGTGGTGCGTTCGGGCCGGATTGTCGCCGGTCCCTGTTGGTTGAGTTCAATGTGAGAACGGATAAAGCTTCCAGTATGTCTTGATCTGTCGCCAGCGATGCGCCAGCCCGTCCGGCTCGAACATCAGGAAGGCGATGATGATCAGGCCGATTGCGATCTCGCGCAAAAAAGTGATGTTGTTGTTGAGCGCGAGCGCCTTGTCGATGGCACTGCCCTTCAGATTGTGGCTGAGCCACTCCATCGATTCCGGCAGCAGCACGACGAACGCGGTCCCCATCAATGTGCCCATGACCGATCCGGTGCCGCCGATGATGATCATGGCCAGGAAGAGGATCGAGCGCTCGATGCCGAAACCCTCCTGCGAGATCACGAGCTGGTAATGCGCGTAGAGCGCGCCCGCGATGCCGGCGAAGAAGGCGGCGAGGCCGAACGAGAGCGTGCGATATTTGGTCAGGTTGATGCCCATGATCTCGGCCGAGAGATAATGGTCGCGGATCGCGATCAGCGCGCGGCCGTCGCGGGTGCGCATCAGGTTGGTGACCAGGAGGTAGCAGACCACGACATAGGCCAGCACGACATAGAAATATTGCCGGTCGCCGCGCAGCGTGTAGCCTAGAATCGAGAACGGACTGGCCGAGGCCGGCACCGAGCCGCCGGAGAACCATTCGGCGCGGGAGAAGAAGTCGAGCAGGATATATTGCGCAGCGAGGGTGGCGATGACGAGATAGAGCCCCTTCAGCCGCGCTGCCGGAAGGCCGAAGATCAGACCAACGAGGGCCGTGATCACGCCCGCGAGCGGGATCGCGAAGAACACCGGGATGGCATAGGTGTTGTTGATGTAGGCCGAGGTGAAGGCGCCGAGCAGGAAGAAGCCGGCCTGGCCGATCGAGATCTGGCCGGTGAAGCCGACCAGGATGTTGAGGCCAAGCGCCGCGATCGCGAAGATGCCGATCTGGATCGAGACCGACAGCCAGTATTCGGAGAACGCCTGCGGCGCGAAGCACAACAGGATCACGCCCGCAATCGCGAAATTGCGGCTGGTTCTGGTCGGGAAGATCGTGGTGTCGGCCGCGTAGGAGGTGCGGAAGTCACCGGCGGGGATGGTGGAACGTGCGACCATGGCGGGCTCTATCTCGCCTGAGGCTTGAATTGCGTCATGGGCTCGCCCTTCCTTTTTGTTTGAGCATGATCGTTCCCGAAAACCGGCCTCCACTTTTCGGCGATCATGCTCATATCCGCTCGATGTCTTTGGTGCCGAACAGGCCATAGGGCTTGATCATCAGGATGATGATCAGGACGTAGAACGGCGCGATCTCGTAGAGATTGCCCCAGTGCAGATACTGGCTGTCGACATATTGCGCGATGTTCTCCAAGAGGCCGATGATGATGCCGCCGAGCACGGCGCCGCCGACGGAGTCGAGGCCGCCGAGTATCGCCGCCGGAAACACCTTGATGCCGTAGGCCGACAGGCCGGAGGAGACGCCGTTGACCACGGCGACGACGACGCCGGCCACGGCGGAGACAGTCGCCGAGATCGCCCAGGCCATCGCGAACACGTTCTTCACGGAGATGCCGAGCGACTGCGCGACCTGCTGGTTGAAGGCGGTGGCCCGCATCGCAAGGCCGTATTTGGAAGCCTTGAAGAACCACGCCATGCCAAGCATCATCAGGACCGACACCACGAGGCTCATGACGTAGACCGTTTGGATTTGCAGTCCGAACAGGTCGACGGACGTGCTGGCGAACACCGGCGGGAACGGCTGCGGGTTGACGCCGAACATCCATTTCAGCGCCGCCTGGAACACGGTCGACAGACCGATCGTGACCATGATGACGGAGATGATGGGCTCGCCGATCATCGGCCGGAGGATCACGACCTGGATCGCGATGCCGAACGCGAACATGAAGACCAGCGTGAGCGGCATGCCCACCCAGAAAGGCACTTGATATTTCGTCAGCAATGCCCAGCACACCCAGGCGCCGATCAGGAGCAGCTCGCCTTGCGCGAAATTGACGACCTGCGTCGCCTTGTAGATCAGCACGAAAGACATCGCGACCACGCCGTAGAGCGTGCCGACCACGAGGCCGTTGACGAGGAGTTGGAGGAGGAAGGCGGTGTTCATGATCGGTCTCACTCGTCATCGCCGGGCTTGACCCGGCGATCCATCGCATCAGAGATTTTCGCAATAGGATGGATGCGCGGGTCGAGCCCGCGCATGACGATCTCATGTGACGGAAGACTCATCACTCCGCGGCCTCCGCCATGGGTCCATGGTCGCCGAGGTCGACGACCTTCAGCGTGGTGCGGATGCGCTGGGTGGTGCCGTCCTGGAAGCGGATGATGGTGTCCACCGGGATGTCCGGCTTGCCGCCATAGATCCCGTCGATGATGCCGGCGTATTTCTCGTTGATGACGCTGCGGCGGACTTTGCGGGTGCGGGTCAGCTCGCCGTCGTCGGCGTCGAGCTCCTTGTAGAGCAGGAGGAAGCGGGCGATGCGCTGCGCCGGGGGCAAGGTCGCGTTGACCGTTTCCACTTCCCGCTGCAGCAGCGCATAGACCTCGTTGCGCGAGGCGAGATCGGAGTAGGTGGTGAACGCGATGCGGTTCTTCTCCGCCCATTTCGAGATGATCGAGTAGCGGATGCAGATCATCGCCGCCAGATGCTCGCGGCCGGCACCGAGCACGACGGCTTCCGCAATGTAGGGCGAGAATTTCAGCTTGTTCTCGATATATTGCGGCGAGAAGCGTTCGCCGCGTGCGGTCTCGGCGAGATCCTTGATGCGGTCGATGACGACGAGTTGCTTCTCTCGGTTGAAATAGCCGGCGTCGCCCGAGTGCATCCAACCGTCCTTGACGTCGGCGGTCGAGGCCTCCGGGTTCTTGTAGTAGCCCAAGAACATGTTCGGGTGGCGCACCAGGATCTCGCCGATGCCCTGGCTGTCGGGCTGGTCGATCTTGATCTCGATGTCCTGGGACATCGGCACGCCGGTCGTGTCGGGATCGACCTTGTCGTCGGGGTGCAGCGTGTAGGCCCCCAGCAGCTCGGTCTGGCCGTAGAGCGTGCGCAGGGGCACGCCCATGGCGCGGAAGAACTTGAACGTGTCGGGCCCGAGCGCGGCGCCGCCGGTGGCGGCCGAACGTAGCCGGGTGAAGCCGAGCCGGTCGCGCAGCGCACGGAACAGCAGCAGATCGGCAAAGCTCGAATGCTGACCCTTCTCCAGCGCGGCGAGGCCGGTCGACATGCCCAGATGATAGAGCCGCTGCTTCAGCGGCGAGGCGTCCATGACGGCGGCACGAACGTCGGCCGCGATCTGCTCCCACACCCTTGGTGCGAACAGCACGAAGGTCGGCGCGATCTCGCGGAAGTCGTTCATCATCGTATCCGGCTCTTCGACGAAGTTGACCTTCATCCGGCAGAGCAGACCTTTGCCGAGCACATAGACCTGTTCCATGATCCAGGGCAGCGGCAGCACCGAGACGTATTCATCGTTGGGGCCTTTGGGATCGAAGCTGAGATAGGTGGCGCAGTGTTTCAGCACGCGCGCCGCCGAGAGCATCGCGAGCTTGGGATGCGATGTCGTGCCCGAGGTGGTGCAGAGGATCGCGACGTCATCGCCGTTTGTCGCATCGACCATGTGGTCGTAGAGGCCGGGCTCGCGCGCCGCTCTGTTGCGGCCGAGCTCGGCGAGCTTGTCGGCCGGCAGCAGCCGGGGATCGTCATATTTGCGCATGCCGCGCGGATCGGAATAGACGATGTGCTTGAGCACCGGCACGCGGTCGGCGAGGTTCAAGAGCTTGTCGACCTGCTCCTCGTCCTCGGCGAAGACCAGCCGCGCCTCGCCATAGTTCAAGAGATAGGCCGCCTCGTCATCGAGCACATCGCGATAGAGGCCCAGGCTCAAGGCCCGGATCGCGTGGGTCGCGATTTCGGCCGCGACCCAGTCCGGCCGGTTGTCGCCGATGATTCCGACCACATCGTCCTTGCCGAGCCCGAGCTCGACCATGCCGAGCGCGAAGTCGCGCACCCGCGCCTGGTAGTCGACCCAGGTGAAGGTCCTCCACAGCCCGAGATTCTTCTCGCGCAGCGCAATCTCCTTGCCGTGCTCGCTTGCATTGAGGCGCAGCAGCTTCGGATAGGTGTCGGCCTGCCGGACGCGCCCTGCATAGTCCATCATGCCGCGTCCTCCGCGATGGACGGCGCCTCGTCGGGATCGACCAGCAGCTCGTCCTCCTCGCCGAGATAGGCGCGCTTGACGTGGGGATCGGCGAGCACGGCGGCTGGGTCGCCTTCGGCGATCTTGCGGCCGAAATCGAGCACCATGACGCGATGGGAGATGTCCATGACCACGCCCATGTCGTGCTCGATCATCACGACCGTCATGCCGAATTCCTCGTTGAGGTCGACGATGTAGCGCGCCATGTCCTCCTTCTCCTCGAAGTTCATGCCGGCCATCGGCTCGTCGAGAAGGATGAGATGCGGCTCGAGCGCCATCGCGCGCGCCAGCTCGACGCGCTTGCGCAAACCGTAGGAGAGGGTGCCGGCCGGCGCCTTGCGCACCGACTGCAGGTCGAGGAAGTCGATGATCTGCTCGACCTTCTCCCGATGCTTCAGCTCCTCCCGCCGTGCGCCGGTGAGCCAATAGAGCGAGCCGGTGAGGAAGTTGTTCTTCAAAAGGTGATGCCGCCCGACCATGATGTTGTCGAGCACGCTCATGTGGTGGAACAGCGCGAGGTTCTGGAAGGTGCGGCCGATGCCGATGTTGGCGCGCGCGCTCGGCGGCAGGCCGGTGATGTCGCGGCCGCGATGGAACAGGCGGCCCTCGGTCGGCTTGTAGCGGCCGGAGATGCAGTTGACGATCGAGGTCTTGCCGGCGCCGTTGGGGCCGATGATCGAGAACAGCTCGCCTTCGCGCACGCCGAAGCTGACGTCGGTCAGGGCTCTCACCCCACCGAAACGCAGCGAGACTCCGCGCGCTTCCAACGTATAGTCCAAGTCGTCCTCCCGAACTGTCTTCGGCGCTTGGCGCGCTCTTCAGGCATTGTGTCGTGCGACGTTGAGTTCGTCGCATCGGTTGCAATCCTATCCCGGGCATCGGTTCCGCGCCATCCGACGAATGACGGGCCACCCGAGCGGGTGCATTTTGCCGCATCTCAGGCGCGCGTCATCCCGTCCCAGGATGCGCGAGTCGAAGGCGGTGGTCCTCGATAGGGGAAAGCGCTATCAGGAACTGTCTTGCGCCTGACATTTCCCAGGCAAATTTCACCGCAGGATTGTTGCGATGCAATATGGTCGCCGCGAGCTTCCACGAGACGAGATGACGGCTTGATCTCTTCCGATACCCTTCTGCGCATCGCGCCATGGTCCCGCCATTTGAAGCCCGAGGAAATCGACACCGCCTCGTCCGGCATCGTCGAGCGTTCCTATGCGGCCAACGAGCACATCTTCGTTCGCGGCGACCCGTTCGAATACTGGACCGGCATCGTCACCGGTCTGGCACGCATGAGCACGGTGTCACGCGGCGGCAAGGCCACCACCTTCGCCGGCATGTCGGCGGGCGCCTGGTTCGGCGAGGGCAGCGTGCTGAAGAACGAGCCGCGCCGCTATGATGTCGTGGCGCTGCGCGATACGCGCGTCGCGCTGATGGAGCGGCCGACCTTCATGTGGCTGTTCGAGAACAGCGTCGGCTTCAACCGCTTCCTCGTCACCCAGCTCAACGAGCGGCTCGGCCAGTTCATCGGCCTGGTCGAGGTCGGCCGCACGCTGGATGCGACGGCGCGGCTCGCCCGCAGCATCGCTTCGCTGTTCAATCCGATCCTCTACCCGAATACGACCCGTCACCTGGAGATCACCCAGGAGGAGATCGGAGCGCTCTCGGGCCTGTCGCGGCAGAATGCCAATCAATGCCTGAAGACGCTGGAGCGCGAAGGCCTGCTGCGCGTGGAATATGGCGGAGTGACGGTCATCGATCTCGACAGCCTGCGCTGTTACGGGGATTAGATTCCGCTTTTCGCAGGCCCCTTCAGGGTCTATCCGGCGCTGGTTCGTCGTTGAGCTTGACCCGCGGCCTCGGCTGTGGACTGCTCACCGGGAACTCCGGCCTTGAAGGGCCGAGACGGTGTTGGAGTGAGTATGGCGGGGCAGGATTGCAGCGGTCGCGTGGCGCTGATTACGGGCGTCACCGGCCAGGATGGCGCTTATTTGGCCGAATATCTGCTCGGCCTCGGCTACACCGTGCACGGCATCAAGCGGCGGTCGTCATCCTTCAATACCGCGCGGGTCGATCATCTTTACCAGGATCCGCACGAAGGCAACGTGCCGTTCCTGCTGCATTACGGCGACATGACCGATTCCACCAACCTGATCCGGCTGGTGCAGCAGATCCGCCCCGACGAGATCTACAATCTCGCCGCCCAGAGCCATGTCGGCGTCAGCTTCGAGAGCCCGGAATACACGGCCAATGCCGATGCGCTCGGGGTTCTGCGCTTGTTGGAAGCCATTCGCATTCTCGGCATGGAGAAGCAGACGCGCTTCTACCAGGCCTCGACCTCGGAGCTGTACGGTCTGGTGCAGGAGATCCCGCAGCGAGAGACCACGCCGTTCTATCCGCGCTCGCCCTACGGCTGCGCCAAGCTCTATGGCTACTGGATCACCGTGAACTATCGCGAGGCCTATGGGATGTTCGCCTGCAACGGCATCCTGTTCAACCATGAGAGCCCGATCCGTGGCGAGACCTTCGTGACCCGCAAGATCACCCGCGGCGTCGCCCGCATCGAGATCGGCCTGGAGGAGACGATCTATCTCGGCAATCTCGAGGCCAAGCGCGACTGGGGCCATGCGCGCGACTATGTCGAGGGCATGCATCGCATCCTGCAGGCCGATACGCCCGACGATTTCGTGCTGGCGACCGGTGAGGCCCATTCGGTGCGCGAGCTGGTCGAGCTCGCCTTCGCCGAGGTCGATCGCCGCATCGAATGGCGCGGCGAGGGGGTCGAGGAGACCGGGATCGACGCCAAGTCCGGCAAGGTGGTGGTGCGGATCGACCCGACCTATTTCCGCCCGACCGAGGTCGACCTCTTGATCGGCGATTGCAGCAAGGCGCGCGACAAGCTCGGCTGGAAACCGAGGACGAGCTTCGCCGAGCTGGTCAAGGAAATGGTCGCCAGCGATCTGTGCGCCGCGCGGCGGGAGGCGAGCATTGGCAACGCCGTTTGATCTCGGCGGCAAGCGTGTCTTCGTCGCGGGCCATCGCGGCATGGTCGGCAGCGCGCTGGTGCGGCGGCTGGCGAGCGAAGGCGTCGAGCTGCTGACGGTGCCGCGCAGCGAGGTCGATCTGCGCGATCAGGCGGCCGTGTTCGCATGGTTCGCGCGCGCCAGGCCGCAGGTCGTGTTCCTCGCTGCGGCGAAGGTCGGCGGCATCGTCGCCAACAACACGCTGCGCGCCGAGTTCATCTACGACAACATCGCGATTGCTGCCAATGTCATCCACGCCGCGCATGTGAACGGCGCCGAGAAGCTGATGTTTCTCGGCTCGTCCTGCATCTATCCCAAGCTCGCCCCCCAGCCGTTGCGCGAGGACGCGATGCTGACCGGGCCGTTGGAGCCGACCAACGAGCCCTATGCGATTGCCAAGATCGCCGGCATCAAGATGGTCGAGGCCTATCGCAGCCAGTACGGCGCCGACTTCATCAACGTGATGCCGACCAATCTCTATGGTCCCGGCGACAACTACCATCCTGAATACAGCCACGTCGTCGCGGCGCTGATCCGCCGCTTCCACGAGGCCAGGCTTGCGGGTGCCGGCGAGGTCGTGGTCTGGGGCACCGGCACGCCGCGCCGCGAATTCCTTTATGTCGACGACATGGCGGATGCCTGCGTGCATCTGATGAAGACCTATTCGGATTCGGAGCTGGTCAACATCGGCACCGGCGAGGACATCACGATCGCCGATTTCGCGCGCGTCGTTGCAGCGGCCGTCGGCTACACAGGAGCCATCGGCTTCGATACCTCAAGGCCCGACGGCACGCCGCGCAAGCTGCTCGACGTGTCACGGCTCGCGAAGCTGGGCTGGCGCGCCACGACTTCGCTTCAGGACGGCCTCGCGCGTGCGTATCAGTCGTTCCTCAAGGAGACGGGGCATGGCGCAGAGTAACGTCCGTCCTTGCGAGCCGCGGCAGCGTCGAAGCCGTCCAGGACCGAACGTGAGACGCTGACTTGCTCCGCGACCCCCTGTCATTCGGCCGCGCGTCCCTCGGCGGCTCCTTGCACAGCCCCTATCTTGCTGCGCACCGCCTTGATCTCGCGCACCGGCGACGAGCCGAACATCCGGCCGTATTCGCGCGTGAACTGCGGCACACTCTCATAGCCGACGGCAAAGGCCGCGCTGCCTGCGGTCATGCCCTCCGCCAGCATAAGCCGTCGCGCCTCGATCAGCCGAAGCTGCTTCTGGAACTGGAGCGGCGACAGTGAGGTGAGGCTGCGGAAGTGCTGGTGGAATGACGACGGGCTCATGCCCGCGACGGCCGCCAATTGCTCGACCCGCAAGGGCCGTGCAAACTCGGTGCGCAGCACGGCCACTGCGCGTGCGATACGCTGCGCGTGGCCATCCGGCCAGCCGAGACGACGGATCGCCGTTCCATGCCGGCCGGTCAACAGCCAGTAGTGCATCTCGCGCAACAACTGTCCCCGCAGCACCGGTATCGATTCCGGACGATCGAGCAAGCGCATCAGACGTAGTGCAGCGTCGGCCACCTCGCGATCGGTCGGGTCGACTCGGACCGGCGTTTGGTCGTCTCCGCCGGCGTCATCCATCTGTGCCGAGAGATCGGTGAGAATCGCCGGATCGAGCTCGAGCACGAGCGAGAGATAGGGCGCCGCGATGCTTGCGCGCGTGATCTGGCTGACGGTCGGCACGTCGGCCGTGATCAACAGCGAATCCCCAGCGGAAAAGCCGAAGCCCTGGCCGCCCATCGTGACATGCTTGCTCCCCTGCACGACGAGGCAGACCAGCGGCCGCGAGATCGCGTAGAGGAGGCCGCTGGGCGCGGTCGCCCGTACGGTCATCAGGCCCGGGATTGGTGTTTGGCCAATACCGGCACCGTCGGCATGGGCTTCGGCGTGGCGGCCCACGGCGTGAAGGAGCGTGCTCATCATGGTCCGAGCCTAACCGGTCGACGCCGGCGATGCACCGCATTTTGGAGGATTAGGCAAGAAGCGGCGAGCTTCCGGCAACAAAGGCGCGCGCGCCTGGTCGATATCGGGGTGGTCAAGACCGCAGGAGTTCAGACCATGACCAAGATTGCTCTCGTGACCGGTTCGAGCCGAGGCCTCGGCCGCAACGCCGCGCTCAACATCGCCCGCCGCGGTGGCGACGTCGTCCTCACCTACCAGTCCAGAGTGGACGACGCTCACGCGGTCATGGCGGAGATCGCTGCGCTGGGCCGCAAGGCTGTCGCCTTGCAACTGGACACCGGTGACGTCGCAGGTTTCATGTCGTTTGCCGAGCGGCTGCGGACCGCGTTGCGCGAGACCTGGGGCCGAGAGACGTTTGACCATCTCGTCAACAATGCCGGCCATGGCGACTATGCCTTGATCGGCCAGACCACTGAGGCGCAATTCGATCGCCTGGTCGACGTCCATTTCAAGGGCGTCTATTTCCTGACGCAGACATTGCTGCCATTGCTCGCCGATGGCGGCCGCATCGTCAACCTGTCCTCCGGCCTGACCCGTACGTCGTTTCCCGGTTACGCCGCCTATGCGGCGGTCAAAGGCGCGGTCGAGGTGCTGACCCGTTACATGGCGAAGGAATTGGGGGGCCGCAGGATCGCGGTCAACACGGTGGCGCCCGGCGCGATCGAGACCGATTTCGGCGGCGGGGTAGTTCGCGACAATCCCGAGATCAACAAGGTGTTTGCGGACATCACCGCGCTCGGCCGCGCCGGCCTGCCCGACGACATCGGGCCGATGATCGCGAGCCTGCTGTCGGAGGACAATCGCTGGGTCAACGCGCAGCGGATCGAAGTCTCGGGTGGACAAGGCATCTGAGACGAGCAAATCCGGGAGATCTCCCATGTCAGTTTCAGCAGGACCCGCCGGCACCATCGATCGGCTCTACGTGCTGGATGCCGGGCTCGCGGTCGCGCCTGATCGATCGGTTTATACGCCGGGACAGTGGGAGGGCGAACAGGTCACGTTGAGCTGCAATGCCTACCTGATCCATCGTGGCGGCGCCTGGATCATGTGGGATACCGGCATCGAGGATACGATCGCAGAGGAGGCCGGCGGCCGGATCATCGCCCACGGCATCAGGGGCGTCGTTGCGCGCCCGATCGTCAGCCAACTCGCCGATATCGGACTTGTGCCCGAGGATGTGGCGACGGTCATTCTGTCTCATGCGCATTTCGACCATGTCGGCAATGCGCGGCTGTTCGCGCATGCCACGTGGCACATCCAGCGGGACGAGCATCGGGCGATGTTCGGTCCCGACTATCGACAGCATGGCTATGTGCCTTTGCTTTATGAATGCCTGAGGCAGGCAAAGGTCGAACTGATGGACGGAGACCATGACATGTTCGGTGATGGTTCGATCCGTGTGATCGCGACCTCAGGACATACGCCAGGGCACAGTTCGCTGCTGGTCCGGCTCGCGAACACCGGGCCGATCCTGCTGTCAGGCGACGTTGCGCATGACCGCTACAACATGGAGCATCGCCGCGTGCCGACCATGAACGCCGATGCGGAGCAGTCGCAACGATCGATGGCGCGCGTCGATGCCGTCGTTCGGGCCGAGGGGGCGCAGCTCTGGATCAACCACGATATCGTGCAGAATGCGACGATCGCACACGCGCCGTCCTACTTCGATTGAGTTCCGGGCCGTTCAGCTCGTCGCCGTCCGCGGCGGCTTTCCACTGAGCGCCACCGCCATGGCCGAGATCAGCGGTTTCATGAAATAGGCCTCGCCCGCGGGCGTGATCGTCGGCGCAACGCCATGGGCATGCAGCTCCTCGGTGACCACAGGCCCCACGGAGGCGATCGGCGTGCGCGCCAGTCCCTGGCGCAGGCGGTCTTCGACGCCATGTGCCTTGGCGACGTCGAACAGCCGCCGCGGCTGACCCGAACTCGTCAGCGCGATCGCATCGACATGGCCGGCGATCATCTCGTCGATCGCGATGAGGATATTCGCATCCGCGGCCTTGGCGTCGTAGACGTAGGGCAGCACCGGATCGACCTCGGCGCCCGCGGCCGCGATGGCGCCGATCAGCGCCGCATGATCCTTGTCGGGATAGAGCTGGAGGCCGAGCCGGTGGCCTTTGAGGTCGAAGCGCGCCAACAATTCGGCGACGCCTTCCGACGTCGGCTTCTCGGTCGTGACCTGCGGCTCGAGCCCGAGCTCGCGCAAGGCGCGGCCCGGCTTGGGGCCGCGGGTGAACTTGCGGGCCTTGCGAAGCGCCGCGATGAATTCGGTCTCGAGCCCGATTCTCCGCACCACCGTCATCAACCGCCGCAGGCCTTCTCCGGTCATCAGCACGAGATCATCCAACGGCCGTTCGATGCAGCGGCGGATCCAGGCCTCGATCGGCGCGGGGTCCGGCGCATCCTGGATCGTGAACATCGGACATTGCAGCACGTCGGCGCCTTGCTCGGCGAGCAGCCGCGAGAACTGCGCCTCCTCGCGGGTTTCCAGGATCAGGATGCGGTTGCCGGTCAGCCTGTCAGCCATGGCGATGCTCGAAGTTTGAGAGTTGATGTTTTGTTCATCCTGCCCCCGCGCCGAGCGTTGGCGCAAGGGCGTGGAGGGTGATAGAGCAGGGCCCGAACGGGCGCCAAGCCTGCCGCATCATTCATCCTCACATCATCCGCCCGGTACGTCATCGCCATGTCCGACCACCAGTATGTCCTGACCCTGTCCTGCCCGGATCGTCCCGGGATCGTCTCGGCCGTCTCGACCTTCCTCGCCCACAATGGCCAGAACATCCTCGATGCCCAGCAGTTCGGCGACTTCGAGACGGGTCACTTCTTCATGCGGGTGGTGTTCACGGCCGCCGATCTCGCCGTCAACCTGCCGGCGCTGCAGACCGGCTTCGCCGCGATCGCCGAGCGCTTTGCGATGGACTGGCAGATGCGCGACCGCGCCGGGCAGCGCCGGGTGATGCTGCTGGTGTCGAAGTTCGACCATTGTCTGGTCGACATCCTCTATCGCTGGCGCACCCGCGACCTCGCGATGATTCCGACCGCCATCGTCTCCAACCATCCGCGGGAGACCTATGCCGGGCTCGATTTCGGCGACATCCCGTTCCACCACATGCCGGTGACCAAGGACACCAAGCGCGACCAGGAGCAGGCGATCCTGAAGCTGGTCGATGAGACGAAGACCGATCTCGTCGTGCTGGCGCGCTACATGCAGATCCTGTCGGACGAGATGTCGGCGAGCCTGTCGGGCCGCTGCATCAACATCCATCATTCGTTCCTGCCGGGCTTCAAGGGCGCAAAACCCTATCACCAGGCCTATGAGCGCGGCGTCAAGCTGATCGGCGCCACAGCTCACTACGTGACCCGGGATCTCGATGAGGGTCCGATCATCGACCAGGATGTCGAGCGCATCAGCCATCGCGACACGCCGGAGGACCTCGTGCGCAAGGGCCGCGACATCGAGCGGCGCGTGCTGGCGCGGGCGATCCGCTATCACCTCGAGGATCGCGTCATCCTCAACGGGCGCAAGACCGTCGTCTTCATGGATTGATGTCGCAACCGCCCGTCAGCGGCCGGGGACGGTCGCCTGCGCGTTGGCGTTCGACTGCGTCTCCTTGTCGCGTTCGGCGGCCGGCATCTGCCGCTGCCGCTCGCGCTCCTGCATGAAACGGTCGTATTCCGGGGTTCCTGGACGGGGCGGCGCACCGGCCGGCAGGCCGCCGGCCCATTGCGGCATCAGATCGCCCATCCCCGCGCCGACCTTCTCATTGATCGACGAGCAGCCGGCGAGGATCGGCCCGGCCACGGCCAGAAGCATCGTTGCGGCCGGAAAGAGCCTGGTCCGAGGGTGGCGTCTGGCCAGCATTGATGGGGGACCTTTCGTGCTGCGGGCGACCCGCGGCCCGGACCCTAACGATTTGCCATCAATTGGTAAAATTTGGCCGTTCGATGATGTCGGTATTAATATACCAATCACGGATTGGTGGTCCGTTGCGGAAACCTACCGTTCACGAAGCCTCCCATGATCGCCATTGACAACGGGGTCCCGAGTCCGCAGCGATGCGCCCGCGATATCGTGAACGAGATCGCACGGTTAAGACAACAATGGCCGGGGGCTGCGGTCCTGATCCGACCAGGGAGGTAGTTTCAATGTTCGTGCGAAGCAAGACACTGACGCTCGCCAGTGCGGCTCTTGCCGCGGCTGCGCTCGCGTCCGGTGCGGCGCGGGCCGAAGACGCATTCAAGATCGGCTTGATCGTGCCGATGACCGGCGGCCAGGCGTCGACCGGCAAGCAGATCGACAATGCCATCAAGCTCTATATGCAGCAGAACGGCGACACCGTCGCCGGCAAGAAGATCCAGGTCATCCTCAAGGACGACGCCGCGCTGCCCGACAACACCAAGCGTCTGGCGCAGGAGCTGATCGTCAACGACAAGGTCAACGTGATCGCCGGCTTCGGCGTGACGCCGGCGGCCTTCGCCGCCGCGCCGCTTGCCACCCAGGGCAAGATTCCGGAAATCGTCATGGCCGCCGGCACCTCCATCATCACCGAGAAGTCGCCGTACATCGTCCGCACCAGCTTCACCCTGCCGCAGTCCTCCACCATCATCGGCGACTGGGCGGTCAAGAACGGCATCAAGAAGGTCGCCACCCTGACCTCGGACTACGCGCCGGGCAACGACGCGCTGGCCTCGTTCAAGGAGCATTTCACCGCCGGCGGCGGCGAGATCGTCGAGGAAATCAAGGTTCCGCTGGCGAACCCCGACTTCGCTCCCTTCCTGCAGCGCATGAAGGACGCCAAGCCGGACGCCATGTTCGTGTTCGTGCCGGCCGGCCAGGGCGGCAACTTCATGAAGCAATATGCCGAGCGCGGCCTCGACAAGAGCGGCATCAAGGTGATCGGACCGGGTGACGTCACCGACGACGACCTGCTCAACGACATGGGCGACGCCGTGCTCGGCGCCGTCACCGCGCACATCTATTCGGCGGCGCATCCGTCGGCGAAGAACAAGGAGTTCGTCGCGGCCTACAAGAAGGCGTTCAACAGCCGTCCAGGCTTCATGGCGGTCGGTGGCTACGACGGCATCCATCTGATCTACGAGGCGCTGAAGAAGACCGGTGGCAAGACCGACGGCGATTCCCTGATTGCTGCGATGAAGGGCATGGCCTGGGAGAGCCCGCGCGGTCCCATCTCGATCGATCCGGAGACGCGCGACATCGTTCAGAACGTCTACATCCGCAAGGTCGAGAAGGTCGACGGCGAGCTCTACAACGTCGAGTTCCAGACCTTCGACGCCGTCAAGGATCCGGGCAAGGCCAAGAAGTGACGCGATAGGCGTCATCTCAAGCGCGCACGGACCGTGCGCTCCCTCCCCCGCCTGCGGGGGAGGGCTGGGGTGGGGGCACCCCACGGCACGCGCGTCGTGTGGAGAGATTTCCCCCACCCGGATCACATCGTTCCGATGCGATCCGACCTCCCCCGCAAGCGGGAGAGGCGCAGACCGAGCAAGCGTTGTATGCATGCCCTTCGGATGAAGGGATGACCGGGGACTGAAACTCGACTCCATGACCGCCATCCTCACCAACCTGTTCGACGGCGTCGCTTATGGCATGCTGCTGTTCGTGCTGGCCTGCGGGCTCGCCGTGACGCTCGGCCTGATGAACTTCGTCAACCTCGCCCACGGCGCCTTCGCCATGGCCGGCGGCTATGTCTGCGCCGTGCTCGTCAACCGAATGGGATGGCCGTTCTTCGCAGCGCTGCCGCTGGCCTTCGTCGCGAGCGCCATGATCGGCGCGCTGCTGGAGCGGACACTCTATCAGCATCTCTATGCGCGCAGCCATCTCGACCAGGTGCTGTTCTCGATCGGACTCGTCTTCATGACGGTGGCCGCTGTCGACTACATCATGGGCTCCTCGCGAATCTTCATCAAGCTGCCGGACGTGCTGCAGGGCCAGTTCGACGTCTTCGGCGTCGGCATCGGCCGCTACCGGCTGATGATCATCGTGATATGCGGCCTGCTCACAGTGGGGCTGCAGCTGGTGCTCTCCAAGACGCGGTTCGGCAGCCGGCTGCGCGCCGCGGTCGATGATCCGCGCGCGGCGAGCGGCCTCGGCATCAACGTGCCGCAGGTGTTCGCCTTCACCTTTGCGTTCGGCTGCGGACTGGCCGGCCTCGGCGGCGCGCTCAGCGCCGAGATCCTCGGCCTCGATCCGTATTTCCCGCTCAAGTTCATGATCTACTTCCTGATTGTGGTCACCGTGGGCGGCTCGTCCTCGATCACCGGGCCGTTCCTGGCCTCGCTGCTGCTCGGCATCGGCGACGTTGCCGGCAAATATTACGTGCCGAAGCTTGGCCCTTTCGTCATCTACACCATCATGATCGTGATCCTGATCTGGCGCCCGAACGGTCTGTTCGGTCGCACGGCGACGCGGTGAGGATCGCATGACGACGAATGCACAAACCGAGGTCGGATTTCACGCCAGGCAGCACGGCCGCTGGCACTGGAGCGAGTTCGCCTTCTGGATCGTCGCGCTGGCGGTTGGCCTCGCGTTTCCATCGCGCTACCTGATCATGACCGAGATCCTGCGGCTGGCGCTGTTCGCTCTGTCGCTCGACCTGATCCTCGGTTACGCCGGCATCGTCTCGCTCGGGCACGCGGCCTTCTTCGGCGTCGGGGCCTATTGCGCGGGCCTGCTCTCGGTGCACGGCATCATCAATGAGCCGGTGCTGGCGCTGATCGTGGCGGGACTTGCCGCCACTGTGCTTGGCTTCGCCACCAGCTTCCTGGTCATCCGCGGTGTCGACCTGACGCGACTGATGGTGACGCTCGGCATCGCGCTCTTGATGGAGGCGCTGGCGGAGCGCTTTTCCAACATCACCGGCGGCACCGACGGTCTCCAGGGCATCGACATCCAGCCGATCTTCGGCGTGTTCGCCTTCGACATGTTCGGCAAGACCGGGTTCTTCTATGCGCTTGCGGTGCTGTTCGTGCTGTTTCTGCTGGCGCGGACGATCGTGCACTCGCCGTTCGGCCTGTCGCTGCGCGCGATCAAGAACAATCCGCTGCGGGCCGCCGCCGTCGGCATTCCCGTCAACAAGCGCCTGATCGCGATCTACACGGTCGCGGCGTTCTATGCTGGCATTGCCGGGGCGCTGTTCACCCAGACCACGGCACTGGCCTCGCTCGACGTGTTCTCGTTCGAGCGCTCCGCAGACCTGGTGCTGATGCTGGTCATCGGCGGCTCCGGCTATCTCTATGGCGGGCTGATCGGCGCCGCCGTGTTCCGGATGCTGCAGGAGCTGTTCCAGTGGATCACGCCGCAATATTGGATGTTCTGGATCGGCCTCGTGCTCGTCGTCATCGTGCTGGTGGGCCGCCACCGCATCCACGCTTATGCGCTGTGGTTGCCCAACCTCATCCTGCGCCAGATCGCTGGCCGCAAGGCCGCGGTGGCCCTCACCGATAACGAGGCGCCATGACCTACGCATTGGAAACCCGCGGCCTCGACAAGCATTTCGGCGGCCTTCACGTCACCCGCGACCTGTCGCTGCAGATCGTGCCGGGCGCGCGCCACGCGCTGATCGGCCCGAACGGCGCCGGCAAGACCACCGTGATCAATCAACTGACCGGCGTGCTGGAGCCGAGCGCGGGGCGCATCCTGCTCGAAGGCCAGGACATCACCGACCTGCCGGTGCACAAGCGCGTGCTGCGCGGCCTGTCGCGCACCTTCCAGATCAATCAGCTCTATCCGGACCTGACGCCGCTGGAGACCATCGGGCTTGCCGTGTCCGAGCGCCTCGGCGGCGGCGGCAATTGGTGGCGGCGCATGGGCACGCGCGACGACATCAATGCCGAGATCGCCGAGACGCTGGAGAGCTTCCGCCTGCTCGACGTGATGAATGATCGTACCTCGACCTTACCCTATGGCAAGCAGCGCCTGCTCGAGATCGCCGTCGCGATCGCCGCCAAGCCCCGCGTGCTGCTGCTCGACGAGCCCGCCGCCGGCGTGCCCGAGGGCGAGCGCAAGGACATTCTCGCCGCCGTCGCCGCGCTGCCGCGCGACGTGACGGTGCTGCTGATCGAGCACGACATGGATCTCGTCTTCTCCTTCGCCGACCGCATCTCGGTCCTGGTCTCCGGCGCTCTGCTGGTCGAAGGCACGCCCGACGAGGTCGCGCGCGATCCGCAGGTCAAGGCGGTCTATCTCGGCGAGGCTGCGTGATGACCGATCTGCTCACGATTGAAAATCTTCGCGCCGGCTACGGCCAGGCGGTCGTGCTGCCGAACATGTCGCTCAAGCTGCCCGAGGGCCAGGTGCTGGCGCTGCTCGGCCGCAACGGCACCGGCAAGACGACGCTGATCAATTCCATCGTCGGCGTCACCCGCCGCTTCTCCGGCAAGCTGGCCTTGGCGGGCACCGACATCACGAGCCTGCGCGCCGATCAGCGCGCCCGTGCCGGCATCGGTTGGGTGCCGCAGGAGCGCAACATCTTCCGCTCGCTCACGGTGGAGGAAAACATGACCGCGGTGGCGCAGCCCGGCCCCTGGACGGTCGAGCGCGTCTACCAGATGTTTCCGCGGCTGAAGGAGCGCCGCAACAATTTCGGCAACCAGCTGTCGGGCGGCGAGCAGCAGATGCTGGCGATCGGCCGCGCGCTGACCCTGAACCCGAAGGTGCTGCTGCTGGATGAGCCGACCGAGGGCCTGGCGCCGATCATCGTCGAGGAGCTGCTGGCCGCGATCGGCACCATCAGCCGGGCCGGCGGGCTGTGCTCCATCATTGTCGAGCAGCACGCGCAGAAGCTGCTCGCGCTGGCCGACCGCGTCGTCATCCTGGAGCGCGGCACTATCGTGCATGATGCCCCGTCGAGCGCGCTGAAGGCCGATCCGGCGCCGCTTGAGCGGCATCTGGGGGTTGCGAGCGCGGCGGCGCATTGACCCGATCAACCGGCTCGACGGCAGCCGGGCAGCGTCATCTTCGGTTGCAGTTGTGATATGGTTCACGCACGCGGTGCGGGGGTCGATTGCGGTGTGCCGCGCCGCCTCTGCCACATTGGTATGCAGGATTCGCCATCGCAGGGAACGATCGTGAAGCGCCGACAAAGGGCAACCCGGCCCTTCCGCCTCGGCCCACCCGGAGACGGTCGCAAAATCACCCCTGGATGATTTCTGGCAGCCCAGGCGAGCGGTGTGGCTGGGGACCGGGCCAAGCTCCCCGTTCCAACGGAATTGTATACCGGTCGGATACGGGGTAGGGGATGGACCCGTCCATGACGCTTTGCCCGGATCGCACGCCAAGGCAGATCGCAACCAGCCCAACAAGTCTATCCAACGAATCGACGCCTTCCAAGGAGTGAGCACATGCAACGCACCAAGCCCCCATTCCGCGCCGACGAAGTCGGCAGCCTCTTGCGGCCCCAGAAGATCAAGGAAGCCCGCGCCAAATTCGAGAAGGGCGAGATCTCGGCCGACGATCTCCGAAAGATCGAGGACATGGAGATCGAGAAGGTCGTGCACCGCCAGGCCTCGACCGGCCTGAAGCTTGCGACCGATGGCGAGTTCCGCCGCTCCTGGTGGCATTTCGACTTCCTCGCCAAGCTGACTGGCTGCGAGCTGTTCCATCCCGACACCGGCATCCAGTTCACGGGCGTGCAGACCCGTCATGACGCGGTGCGCGTGATCAGCAAGCTCGACTTCCCGACCGATCATCCGATGCTCGACCATTTCCGCTTCCTGAAGAAGCACGCCGACACCGCGCATGTGACGGCGAAGATGACGATCCCGTCGCCGGCCGTGCTGCACTTCCGTGGCGGCCGCAAGTCGATCTCCAAGGACGTCTATCCCGATCTCGACGCCTTCTACGAGGATCTCGGCAAGACCTATCGCAAGGCCGTGAAGGCGTTCTACGACGCCGGCTGCCGCTATCTGCAGTTCGACGACACCGTGTGGGCCTATCTGTGCTCGCAGGACGAATTGCAGAAGGCCAGGGAGCGTGGCGACAATCCCGATGGCCTGCAGCAGATCTATTCGCGCATCATCAACTACGCGATCGCCGAGCGGCCCGCCGACATGACGATTACGACCCACGTCTGCCGCGGCAATTTCCGCTCGACCTGGATCTCCTCGGGCGGCTACGAGCCGGTGGCCGAGACCATGCTCGCCAACACCAACTATGACGGCTACTTCCTGGAGTATGACAGCGAGCGCGCCGGCGGCTTCGAGCCGCTGCGCTTCCTGCCCAAGGGCAACAAGGTCGTCGTGGTCGGTCTCGTCACCTCGAAGGTCGGCGAACTCGAGAAGAAGGACGACATCAAGCGCCGCCTGGAGGAGGCCTCGAAGTTCGCCCCGCTCGACCAGCTCGCGCTGTCCCCGCAATGCGGCTTCGCCTCGACCGAGGAAGGCAACATCCTGAGCGAAGAGGAGCAGTGGGCCAAGCTGCGCCTCTGCGTCGAGCTCGCCGAGGAAATCTGGGGGAAGTAAGCCTGCGGACAGGAGCCCATTGAAGTCAGACCCGTACCTTACCCGGGGCAGCTGACTAAGACGGTCGCTTCGGACAGGATCGCCGCGGCAAATGCGCGGCGATCCTTCACGGCGATGGATGCAAGAGCCGCCATGTCCGTGACCTGATTTTGACGATTGCGATTTCAATAGGTCTGGCCGAGGTGGACTCATCAAGCCGCCCAAGCAATCCCGTCGGGTCTTGGCTCTGTTGCAAGAGGCCGATGATCTGCTGAATGGCTGGTAACGACCAGCACATTCAATGCCATCTCGAAGATCTCACTACGCGGCCCGGCGGCCCGCCTTCTTGGTGGTCTTCCGCTTCGGAGCCGTCTTAGGCGGAGCCGAGGTGAGCTTCACGCCGAGAGCGCGGAGCACTTTCAGGATGGTGGCGAACTCCGGGTTCCCGTCTTCACCAAGCGCCCGATAGAGCTGTTCGCGACGGATGCCGGTTGCCTTTGCGACTTCCGACATGCCGCGCGCCCGGGCAATTGTGTTGATCGCGGCGCGGATTTCATCAGCGGTGCCGTCCTCAAGCGCCGCGGCCAGAAACTCGGCTTGGGCCTCCGGCTCTGCAAGATATTCCGCGGCATCGAAGCGCGTTGTTGCCATTCGCTACCCCTCTCTCTCGGCCAGTTCTTGAGCGCGCCGGATATCGGAACGCTGGGTGCTCTTGTCACCACCGCAAAGCAGGATCACCAAGACGTTGCCTTTCTGGCGAAAATAGACCCGATAGCCGGGGCCGTAATCGATCCGCATTTCGGAGACGCCCCCACCAACGGGCTTGCTGTCCCCGAGGTTGCCACCTTCAGCACGGGCAATGCGGGCAGCAATACGTGCCTTTGCTCTCGCATCTCGCAGACCAAGAAGCCATTCCTTGAATTCGCTGGTCTGCCGGATTTCGAGCATGAAAGAGTGTATCTTAAAAGGTACAGAGGCGCAAGGGTGCGAGAGCGAGGCGCGCCGGCAATGCCCTCCTGCCCGAGCGCTGGGCTCGGCGGTCTTGCGATCAAGGTTGGGCGGCCGGAGCAATCCGCCCCGTTTCGTTTTTGCGTAGCAGTGCGCGACGAATCAGCCGCTGCGCTGGCGCCTCGAACCCGCGATAGGTGACGTACGCCGCCGACAGGGTCAGCGCCATGAAGCCAATCCAGAACGACTGGCTGCCGTATGGAATTGCTCGTCCTAAAAAGCCAAAAACCAGTGCGATCGCAAGCTGGATCGGGAAGTGCAGCAGATAGCAGGAATAGGTCATGTTGCCGGCGGCCTGCAGCAGGTTCTCGATGCGCCGCGGCAGGGCGATCGGCCTCGCGCAGGCGAACAACAGGATCGGCGTGGTGACCAGCAGCAGAGCTGCGGCCCGCTCGGCCAGCTCAATGCCGGAGATCCAGAGAGCGACCGGAATTCCGACAGCCGCGCTCAAAGCGAGGGCCTCGAGCTTCGGCCGATACCAGGCATCGGCGACGCTCTGCCGCGCCATGGCGGCCAGTCCGCCGGCATAGAAGAACACGAAACACTTGCCGACCAGTGTCCCGCTCGCGATGCCGGCCAGGATCATCGCCAGGTTCAACAGCGGTGATGTGGTGACGAAACGCAGCGCCAGGAAGAACACCGCATAGACCAGGACCTCGATCGAGACCGACCAGATCGGGCCGTTGAAGCTGACCCCGGTCGGCGACAGCCAGTCGCTCGCCATGAAAAGCTGGGCGACGAAATGAGCGAGATCGTTGCTCTGGTAGACGAAGAAGAAGCCGTGCTGCGCGACATAGAGGGCCTGCAACCCCGCGACCAGCAGCAGCGTTGCGAGATGCAGCGGATAGAGCCGCGACAGCCGGTTGACGAAGAAGGTCCAGCCGTCGACCGTGCCATCCGGGATGATCGCGCCGTACTTCCAGAAGAAGATGAAGCCCGAGATGCACCAGAAGATCACGACGCCGTATTCGCCGAGCTCATAGAACGGAAACAGGACATTGTAGAACGGCAGCTCGCTGCGGACGAGATCGACGGGGGCATCGGCGATGTAGGCGAAGTGCGGGTAGTGCCACAGCAGCACCGAGATGGTGGCGAGGAAACGCAGCAGCTCGAGCCCGAGCAGCTTGTGAGTCCCAGGCGATGTCGATGTGTAGGGCAGGGCCATGCGGTGATCGTTAACCGTCTCGACGGGATGTGCGGCCCAATCCTAGCCGGCGCGAAGTGAAGGATTGTTTTCGCTGCCTGCGGGGATCAGCGGCAGGCGAGCTCGGTTCCCTGCAGGATCGCCTGGTCCCAGGATCGATAGCCTGTGGCATTCAGATGAATGCCTTCGAGCGTGAACGGCGACTCCATCGGCGGCAGGGGCAGGAAGGTCGCGCCGGTGCGCCTCGCGAGGTCCGGCAGCTCGGCGCGGTAGCCGGCGATGCTCGCCATGGCGGCCTTCTCCATGGCTGGCGTGAATGGCCCGCGCGCCTCGACGAGGGGAAACTCAGCGATGAAGATGCGCGTGGTGAGCTTTGACAGCTCGCGCAGCAGGGCCTCGTAGCGTCCAGCGAAGACCTCACTGGAGTCGGGCTTGGCGGTCAGTGCATCGTTCACGCCGAGGGAGACGATGATCGCGAACGGCCGTTTCGGCCCGAGTGCGGGCTTGAGCCAGCCGGCGAGGTCGCTGCGCGTCCCGGCGCCGGCGAGACCGGCGTTGACGACCGGATGCCCGCAGGCGCTGGCCGGCAGCGTCGCCGCCTCGACGATGCTGTCGCCAAGCACGATGATCGGATCATCGGGGCGCGCCAGCAGGTTGTAGTGGACGATGAGCTGGCGAACCGTCCGGTGGTCGCTGCCGGACGGCGCCGCAGAGCGGCGCACCAGCACGAACGTCGCGGCTGCCGCGGCAATCACCGCAAACAGCACAAAACCCAGTCGCGCCTGTGCCTTCGCTGCCATGTGGACGATTGGTGCCCTCGATCGGTGAGACCGTAGTGCAAATTCGCAAACGGAGCTCTAATTCGCCCGCGTCCAGGTCGAGGACCGGCAGACGATGCCGCCGAGCGCGCAGCCCGCGGTCGTCAAGGTGCCGCCCGACAGCGTCATCTTGGCATCGTAGGTCTTGCCGTCATCGGGATTGCTGTAGCTGCCGGCCCAGGCATTGGGTCCGGTCGGCTTCATCCCGGAGAACAGCCGCTGGCCGACCTTGGCCGGGGTGTCGGTGCCCTCCTTGATCCAGACCAGTGTGCCGCAGATGGCGCCGCCGCAGGGGGTGAACTTGACCTTGGAGGCGCCGCTCTCGCGCAGCCAGACGCCGGTGACGTCGTCGGCGAGCGCCGGGCCTGCGGCCAGCGCGAGCGAGAACCCAAGTCCAAGGACAAAACGACCGATCATGCGTGCCTCCCTAATCCTTCGAGACGAGCTTGTTGCTGGCGGATCGTGTCGGCGATGCGGCGGGCCGACGGCGATACGCTTCGTCTCCATTGTTCAACAAAGATAGCAGGTTCGGACATGCTGCACCTCGCGACCGGGCGTGCCGATGTGGCGCGACAGCGGCGTATCCGGTGTTTCTGCGTCCGGAAGGTTCCGGGTTCGGGCTCTTTCCAATGGTGGGCAGATGGTGCTAGGAGGTTGGGCCAGGGGCGCGCTGCCCACTCATGTTTCCCACCCCGCCGGGCCGAATGAAGAACGACCAGCTGCTCGCCCAGATCACGGAGTTCTGCCGCCAGTCGGATATGGCGGAGTCGACGTTCGGCCGGCGCGCCGTCAACGACGGCAAGCTGGTGCAGCGGCTGCGCGAGGGCAAGCGCATCACCATCGACACGCTCGACCGCATCCAGGCCTATATCGCGGCATCCACCGGCACCCTGCCGCCGCGGCTCGATGTCGTGCCCGAGAAGCGCGATCCCAAGAGCAATTTCCGCTTCTTCGAGAATCGCCAGAAATATCTCTTGTTCGTGCACACCTGCAGCGAGAAGCGGGTGGTGGCGGAACGGGTGGGGCTCGAGCTCGCCAGCATCCATCCGCGGCCGCCGGCGCTGCGGCTGTTCGACGCCGGTGTCGGCGACGGCACCGTGCTGTCGAAGGTGCTGCGGACCATGCATGGCCGCTTTCCCCACATCCCGTTCTATGTCGCGGGCAAGGAGCTGAGCCTCGAGGACGTCCGGCTGACCTTGGAAAAGGTGCCGGACCGGCTGTTCGAGCACCCCGCCAGCGTGTTCGTGTTCACCAACATGAACTATGCCGAGGCGCCCTGGCTGACCCCGGCCTCGCCGTCGGTGGCGGCATCGATGATCTGGCACGAGGTCGTGCTGCAGGGCGATTCGTCGGGGGATTTCGAGACCCAGATCGCGGCGCTGAAGCCGTTCCTGGAGCAGAACTGGCGCGCCAACGTCTCCCAGCGCACGGGCATGCCGGTCTATGAGCGGCCGATCGCGCTGGTGCTCTACCGCGAGGATCACCGCTTCCTGCTCGACGGCATCATCCCGCGGGCCGGGCGGGTCGAGGCCAATTTCGACCTGATCATCGCCTCGCAGCCCTACCGGGCCCGTTCCTCGGTCAATTTCCGCGCCAAGCGCATCATCGCACCGCTGGCGAGGGCGCTGAAGCCGGGCGGGCGGCTGATCGGAATCCACTCCCATGGCGAGGATCCGGGCCTGGAGATCATCCAGGCGGTCTGGCCCGGAGAAAATCCTTTCTCGGTCAGCCGCCATGAGCTATTGCGCGCCGTCAAGTACGAGTTGGGGTCCAGTGGGCGGGACTTAAATTTTAACGCCTATGCGGACAATCGCTCGATTTTCAGGTATGAGATGGAGGCTCTGCCCAACGAGGTCACCGGTACCATCGGAACCTCGACGGCCTTTGCAGCCTGGAACGCGGCGGTGTATGTCGCGCAGATCGAGGAAGACCGCCTGACGGAGGTCGCCCACTCGTCTCGTGCGCTCGACGCCGCCAGAGAGGTTCTGCGAAAGCACAACGGGCTGTGGTTCTACGACGAGTCCTACGTCATCTCGCGGCGTCGCGACTGACATTCCTTAGGGATCAATACAAACGACCGCCGTGGGCGGCGAAGAAGGGGTTGCTTGATGCGCGCGTCATATCTGTTCACCTCGGAGTCGGTGTCCGAAGGCCATCCGGACAAGGTTTGCGACCGTATTTCCGATGAGATCGTCGACCTGTTCTACCGCGAAGGGCCGAAGGCCGGCATCGACCCCTGGCAGATCCGCGCCGCGTGCGAGACGCTCGCCACCACCAACAAGGTCGTGATCGCCGGTGAGACCCGCGGCCCGGCTTCGGTTACCAACGAGCACATCGAGCACGTCGTCCGCGAGGCCATCAAGGACATCGGCTACGAGCAGGAAGGCTTCCACTGGAAGACCTGCGACATCGAGATCCTGCTGCATCCGCAGTCGGCCGACATTGCGCAGGGCGTCGACGCGCTGCAGCCGGGCGAAGTCAAGGAAGAGGGCGCCGGCGACCAGGGCATCATGTTCGGTTACGCTTGCAACGAGACGCCCGATTTGATGCCGGCGCCGATTTTCTACGCCCATAAGATCCTGCGCCTGATTTCGGAAGCCCGTCATTCGGGAGTCGAGAAGGTGCTCGGCCCGGACTCCAAGAGCCAGGTCACCGTGCGCTATGAGAATGGCAAGCCGGTGGGCGTGCGCGAGATCGTCGTCTCGCATCAGCATCTGGTCGAGGACATGACCTCGGCGCAGGTGCGCGAGCGGGTCGAGCCCTATGTGCGCGAGGCGCTGCCGAAGGACTGGATCACCAAGGACACGATCTGGCACATCAACCCGACCGGCAAGTTCTACATCGGCGGCCCCGATGGCGACACCGGCCTCACCGGCCGCAAGATCATCGTCGACACCTATGGCGGCGCGGCTCCGCATGGCGGCGGCGCCTTCTCCGGCAAGGATCCGACCAAGGTCGACCGCTCCGCGGCCTACGCCGCCCGCTACCTCGCCAAGAACATCGTCGCTTCCGGTCTCGCCGACCGCTGCACCCTGCAGCTCGCTTATGCCATCGGCGTGGCGCGGCCGCTGTCGATCTACATCGACACCCACGGCACCGGGAAGGTATCCGAGGACAAGCTCGAGAAGGCGGCGGCCGAGGTCATGAACCTTACCCCGCGCGGCATCCGCTCGCATCTCGACCTCAACCGCCCGATCTACGCGCGCACCGCGGCCTACGGCCATTTCGGCCGCACGCCGGACAACGAGGGCGGCTTCTCCTGGGAGAAGACCGACCTCGCCGAAGCGTTCAAGCGCGCGGTGTAGTTGTTAGGGCCGTCATTCCGGGGCAGCGCAATAGCGCTGAACCCGGAATCTCGAAGTGATGGATTCCGGGTTCGCGCTGACGTGCCCCGGAATGATGTTTTTTGACAAACAGGAACCCCACATGACCGCCAAGCCAGGTTTCACCGACTACATCGTCAAGGACATTTCGCTCGCCGAGTTCGGCCGCAAGGAGATCTCGCTCGCCGAGACCGAGATGCCCGGCCTGATGGCGACGCGTGAGGAGTATGGCCCGAAGCAGCCGCTGAAGGGCGCGCGCATTGCGGGCTCGCTGCACATGACCATCCAGACCGCGGTGCTGATCGAGACGCTGAAGGCGCTCGGCGCCGACATCCGCTGGGTCTCGTGCAACATCTACTCGACCCAGGACCACGCCGCCGCGGCGATCGCTGCCGCCGGCATTCCGGTGTTCGCCGTCAAGGGCGAGACGCTGGTCGACTACTGGGACTACACCGCCAAGCTGTTCGACTGGCATGGCGGCGGCCATCCGAACATGATCCTCGATGACGGCGGCGACGCCACCATGTACGTCCATCTCGGCCTGCGCGCCGAGAACGGCGACGCGGCGTTCCTCGACAAGCCTGCCTCCGAGGAGGAGGAGGTGTTCTTCGCGCTGCTCAAGAAGCAGCTCAAGGAGAAGCCGAAGGGCTACTTCGCCGAGATCGCCAAGTCGATCAAGGGCGTCTCGGAGGAGACCACCACGGGCGTGCACCGTCTCTACGACATGCAGAAGGCCGGCACGCTGCTGTGGCCCGCGATCAACGTCAACGACAGCGTCACCAAGTCGAAGTTCGACAACCTCTACGGCTGCCGCGAGTCGCTGGTCGACGGCATCCGACGCGGCACCGACGTGATGATGTCCGGCAAGGTCGCGATGGTTGCGGGCTTCGGCGACGTCGGCAAGGGCTCGGCCGCCTCGCTGCGCCAGGCCGGCTGCCGCGTCATGGTGTCCGAGATCGATCCGATCTGCGCGCTGCAGGCGGCAATGGAGGGCTATGAGGTTGTGACGATGGAGGACGCCGCGCCGCGCGCCGACATCTTCGTCACCGCCACCGGCAACAAGGACATCATCACCATCGAGCACATGCGCGCGATGAAGGATCGCGCCATCGTCTGCAACATCGGCCACTTCGACAACGAGATCCAGGTCGCCTCGCTGAAGAATCTGAAGTGGACCAACATCAAGCCGCAGGTCGACGAGATCACCTTCCCCGACGGCAAGCGCATGATCCTGCTGTCCGAAGGCCGCCTGGTGAACCTCGGCAATGCGATGGGCCACCCGTCCTTCGTGATGTCGGCGTCCTTCACCAACCAGACCCTGGCGCAGATCGAGCTCTACGCCAACAACAAGGACGGCAAGTACAAGAAGGAAGTCTACGTGCTGCCGAAGTCGCTGGACGAGAAGGTGGCGATGCTGCATCTCGCCAAGATCGGCGTGAATCTCACCAAGCTGCGCCCCGACCAGGCCTCCTACATCGGCGTCAAGCCGGAAGGCCCGTTCAAGTCGGACCACTACCGCTACTGATAATCCGGCGCGACGCGCGGCGGAGATGGTGAAGGCCGGGGCATTGCCCCGGCCTTTTGTTTTGTCGTCATCGATGCTCCGAAGATAGGACGTCGTCATTGCGAGCGAAGCGAAGCAATCCAGGGTGTCGCGTGCGACTCTGGATTGCTTCGTCGCTTCGCTCCTCGCAATGACGGAGAGAGTGTGCGCTCTACGAAATCAACGAGATACTGCCACCTGCAGTGTACGTGACAATCACCCTGTCCGCCGCGAGGCCAGCGCCGACGCGCGCACCGCCTTCGTGCGCTTTGCCGCATGATGCTCCGGTCGCGCGGCGATCCGCTTGCCCTTCTTCGTCTCCGCCGCCGCCACCCTCACCGCAGGCGCGCGATGCTTGGCATATTCCTCGCCGTCGACCGGGCCGACATGCGGCGGGTCGCGATCGAGATAGGGCCGGCCGATGCCAAAGCTCTTGCCGTTGGCGTCGACCCATTTCCACAACTGCTCGGTCGCCACCCAGCGCTGCGCGCGCGTCGCGCCGTTGACGCTGACGATGTCGGCCGCGAGTCCATGGCCGTAGCCGCCGCGCAGGCTGCCGCCGTGATAGGAGCGGTTGGTCGCGGCCTTCAGCCCGCTCGCGATCTCCTGGCGATAATCGTCGCGGAAGCCGCTGGTGATGCCCGGCGCGAGACCCGCGGCCTCGGCGGCGTGCAAGGTGTGAAACAGCTTCAGCTTGAAGCCGCGGTCCATGCCGCCGATCACGTACTCCATCATGCTGCGGCCGACGCGCTCGGCCGCCTTCGGATCCTTCCAGGTGAAGTCATTGTCGACCAGCTTGGTGAAGCTGCGCGTCACCTTCACCATGCGCCCCTTGCGCTTGACCGTGACAACGCGGCGCTCGGTCTCGCGGATCTTGTCGAGCTTCGGCGCGCGCTCGTACAGCGCCCACAGATAGCGATCGATGCAGGCATCGATGGCGGGGCACTCGTCGAGGATCTCGATGCGGTCGGCGCTGGCGACGGTGGGCCGAGGCGGTTCGGTCGCTGCGCTGGGCGCGGCCTGTTCGTCCGCTGGCAGGACGGCCGATGGCGTGATCGACGCGGTCGTCAGCGCGGGCTCGGCTGCGGTCGGCTGCGGCGACGTCGCGATCGGCTCCGCGACGACGGGCGGCGTCGCCGCCTCGATCTCGGCGGCGGCCGCGGGCCATGCCGCCGCACAAGCTATCAGGACAACGGACCGACACAACGCACGCGTCGAAAGCTGCTGCGAGCTCATCATCCGGCCTCCCCAAAATCCGAGCCCCTGCTGGTGAGGGGCGGTCAGGCATCCGATACCTGCGATTGTTCGGCGCAAGACGGCCCGGCGCAATAACGCATCTCCGCGCCCGCGCAGCTTTTGCGAGAACTGTGGCCTGCGTGCAACGCTCGTGAGTTCCGGGTGTGGCGCGATTCGCCGCGAACGATCGTTCGGCGACGACAGATGATGGAGATCGCAGGGCCTCCGGCTGACGCCCTACGCCGCACGCGGCTGAGCCGGCCAGTCAGCTCGTGCGCGAGCTGCGCCGCAGCAGCTTCCGCCCTGTCAGCATGGCGCGGGCGAGATTCTCGCGCTGCAGGCGGCTCACCAGCACCACGCCGGCGACATGCAGCACCACCAGCGGGATCAGCAGATATGACGTCACCTCGTGGGTGTCCTCGACCCACCAGATGCCGAAGAAGCGCACGGTCACCTGCATCGCGCCGGTCACCACGGAGACGATGAGCAGAAGCAGCAGTGCGAGCTGCATCGCCGTGCCCGCAGGGTTCAGCCCGAGATAGCGTCCGGTCCTGCCGCGCCGCAGATTCCACAGATAAGCGGGCGTCGCGCGCAGCCGGGCGCCGATGCTGCGGAAGCGCGAATGGCGGGTGCCGATGATGCCCCAGATCAGGCGGAACGCAAGCAGTCCGAGGATCGCGTAGCCCGCGATCCGGTGCAGGCCGTCATGGACGTTCGGCGTCACCCAGGCGACGAGCACCAGCACGGCCAGCATCCAGTGCCACAGCCGCAGCGGAAGGTCCCAGACCCGTACGGTCTCGGCGGCGTCCCGGTGTTTCAGGCTGGCGCGGGGGGCTGTGCCGTGCATGGCTCTCACGTCAGGTCATCCAGCACGCTGGACGACGCTTGCGCCAACTACTTGGCGATCGTGTGCTTCAGGCTGAGATCCTCCGGGCTGTAGAACAGCTCATACAGCTTGCCGCCCTTGACGCCGTAGACCTCGTAGCAGGTGCCCTCGACCTTCGAGCGGCGCACCTCGTAGCCCGCATCCTTCGCCTTGGCTTCCGCCTCGGCCGCCGGCTTCCACGACGCCTTGTCGAGCTTGGTGCAGTCCTTGTAGCCGTCGGCCAAGGCCGGCGAGATGGCGGTAAACGCGACAGCGAGCGCGGCCGCAATGGTCAGTCTCATCAATCCCCCCAATGAGCAAATTCAAATACGATGCACCGTGGGATCAGTGGAGACGGCAACCGCCCCGATGTGTCAACGGAGCGGCGGCTGGAATTGCTCTTAGAGCTTTTCCAAATTCGCCAGGGCCGCGATTTTTCAGCCGAAAATCGCAGACGGCGTGATGCGCGACGTTACGTCTCGCTCGCGCCGCTCATTGCGACACTGTGGTCGTCTGGCGTCCGCTCTCGCCCTGTCCCGCCGGCGGGACAGGGCGCCGATGCGAATGCCGGCGTCAGAATTCCAGGTTCGCACCCAGATAGAACGACCGCCCGGGACCGGGAACGGCGGTGCCCCACATCGTCGCGGTGCCCGATACGCCGCCGCCGGTGGCAGCGACGGTGCCGGCCTCCTTGTTGAACGACATCGATGCGCCCTCGCCGATATAGGCGCCGCCGAGCGGCAGGTAGTAGAGCTTGTTGAACAGGTTCTCGACGCCGAAGCTGATGCGCAGCTTCTGCCAGCTGTAGTTGCTGCGCAGGTTGACCAGGCCGTAGGCCGGGGTCTTGAGCTCGTTGCGCGCGACGGAGACGTCGGACTTGCGGCCCACCATCACCAGCTCGAGGCCGCTGTCCCAGCCGTCGAGCCGGTGCGTGAGCGTCAGCTTGCCGTTGATCGGCATGATGTTGTAGAGGCCGCCTCCGGTGTCGAGGTTCCTGCCGTTGGTATAGCTCAGGACTCCTTTCAGGCCGAAATCGCCGATCGGCGTCCTGCCCAGCGGCACCTTGCCGGACAGATCGAAGCCGTACAGCCGTGCCTGCTGGTTCATGTACTTCATGATCACAAACTGGTTGGCGACGGCAGGCACGGCAGCGGTGTTGGTGGCGGCCTTCCACTGCACCGCATCGATGTAGTCGCGCACATGGGTGTAATAGGGTGTGAGCCGTATCTCGGCCTCATGGTCGGCGCTGTGCCAGGCGCCGGTGAAGCTCACGGTATGGGCGACCTCGGGTCTCAGATTGGGGTTTCCGAGATAACCGTTGCCGTCGCCGACGAAATTGTTCATCTCCAGCGCCATGGTGTTGCGCGACCACGAATAACGCTCGTAGAGATTCGGCGACCGGGTCTTCTGCATCGCGCCGAACTCGAAGGTGAGATGGGCGCTCGGCGTATTCCGGAACAGCGCCGTCAGATCGACATTGTTGTCTTTTCGCGAGCGATCCATGGCGTTGAACGCCGCGCGGGAGCCGACCGAGCTCGTCTCGTACATGCCGGACATGAACCCCGATGTCAGCGGCGTGGTGCTGGTGTTGTAGCCGACGACCGGTCCGGTGTCGGTCTCGACGCGCTCGAACCGCACGCCCAGCAGCGACAGCCAGGACGGGCTCCACTTCGCCTCCCACTCGCTGAACACGCCGGCCCGGTCGCGCTTGCCGCCGTTGATGTTCCAGAATGTCAGCGGCGCCATGCCGCCGATGCAGTTGCCGACGCCGCAATCGGGGGCCGGCGGCCACCAGTCGTCGAGACGATAGGTCTGCAGGTCCACGCCGACGCGGACCACGTCGCGGGGCGACAGCGTGATGTCGGCCTTGGAGGTCAGGCCGTTGGTCTTGGTGCGCGTATACATCGGCATGCCGTTGACCGGATAGCTCGCACCCGTCGTGTTCGGCGGGCGCAGCGTGCCATACGAGAGCAGCCGATCGCCGCCGAAGTTCATGTAGTGATCGACGGACTGATGATAGAGGCGGGTGTCCAGATCGCCCCAGTCGAACCGGCCGAGATGGTGCAGGTTGAGGCTGTAGGCATCGTTGCCCAGCATGTCCATGCGCTGGTTCGGGTAGAGCTGATAGGGGACCTCCTGCACTCCCGCCTTCAGCTCGATGAGCTGGCCGTCCTTGCTCCAGGCGATGCCCATCAGATGATTCCTGGTCTCGTAGGCGGATGAGCCGACCTGATCGAGGGGAAGCACCGGCGTGATCGAGCTCCTCAGGGTGAAGTTCTTGAAGTTGCCGCCGGCCGTATAGTTGTCTGCCTTGACCGAAGCGCCGCTGTAGCTGACGCTGTAGTTCTCGGTGGCCATGGTGGCCGACAGGTTGACGCCGCGCACGTTGCCGTTGCTGCGGTAGAACGTGCCGATGCTGCCTTTTGTCAGCAGGCTCTGCCCCGGCGCCGCGAACAGGGCCGCCGGCGAGCTGACGGCGACGGTGCCGCCGATCGAGTCGCCGCCGACGCTCACGGGAGTGATGCCCGCCCAGACCTTGGCTGCGGCGACCTGGGCTGGATCGATGTAGGACAGCGCCGGATTCATGTGATTGGGACATGAGGCGATGGTGTCCATGCCGTCGACCTTGATGCGCAGGCGGTCGTCGGCGAGGCCATGGATCGCCGGCAGGCTCGAGACCCCGCCGGCCGAATAGAGGCTGACGCCGGGTACATCGGCAAACAGCGCAGCGGTGTCGTTCGTGATGGCGCGCTTCGCCAGGATGTCACCCGGCGCAACCGAAGTGGCGCCGGGAGGCGCGGCGACGCCGTCGGATGAGGTCGCCTGCGGCGGTGGCGCGCTTGCCGGATTGGTCGTCGCCGCATGTGCGCCCCTGCGGCGGACGGCCGTTCGGGCGGCCGGACGGGGCTGCGGGACAGTGACCGTCACCTGCGGCAGCGTGGCGGCAGAGCGAGCCCGCGATGGGTCCTGCGCAAGCACGGGGCTCGAAAGGGCGAATGCCAGCAGCGCAGGCGATGTCAGCACGGTGGTTGAGCGGAGCAACCGCCGCCGGACGGGTGTCGAACATTGGTCCATGATGGGATCTCGGAATAGGAATGGGAGAGGCGTCTGGCGGCGAGCGCGCCGTGGCCCCGTGAACATGTCGCGACGAGGCGGCTGCGGGCACGGCTGCGGCGACCGCCGGACGGCAGCCCACAGCGCGCGCGGACGAGACCGGCCGCATCGTGACGGGATGAGATGTCTGGAGTGATCGGCCTAGACGGCCGCCGGTGGTCCGCGAGCGACCGGCAGTTCGAGTGCGGGCCGGAGCGCCGCAACGACGTCGATCCGCTCGATCAGGATCGCCACGACCACCGGCATCGGCCGCGCCATGGCGGGTACGTGCGGGACGGTGACGCCGCGTCCGAGCGCACAGAACGGACAGCTCGCGCATTGCTTGGCCGCAGTGCCGATATCGTCCGACGGCGGACCGTCGGTGGAGCTCTGACAGATGATGGCGGTGTCGGGAGCCGCAACCGCAGCGCTCATCGCGGAGAACGCCAGCACGGACTGGAAGATCAGGGCCCATGCCGCGAACCAGACGAGAGCGCCGCCGAGCCGCGACAGCGCTGCGCGGCGCCGCGCTGAGCGCATGCGCGCCTCACGTCGTCCTGATGCGATGCCTTGTAGTTGACGCCCCTGACGAGCCACCGACTGACGCCCCCGTCCCTCGCAACTACCTACAGGAGCGGACATCCGGTTGGCAATGGACGACACGCGGCCGGCTCGACTCCCGTCGCAGTGGATCAATTCGGCCACAGTGAAGTGACTTCAACTCATTCGCGAGCGGCCGGCGCGACTGAAACGCGCGCGGGCCATTCTTGCGAGTCGAACTCAATCGCGGCGGGGTCTCGCGACGGATGACGGCCGAGCCTGGACGCCGTCAGCGACATCTGTCAAATATAGCCTCATGACCTTCCGCATTCGCATCGCAGGCGCTGCCGTCAGCAGCCGAATTACCGACCCGGCCTGATCCGTCGGGCCGGGCGCTTCCGCCTGCGAGAATTGCCTGTGAATGCTCTTGGCGCCCGAAGATGCGCTGTATGCGAGGTCTGTATCCGTGTCTCCCAACCAACCGACGCTGCACCTCGTGTGCGGCAAGATCGCTGCCGGCAAATCGACGCTCACCGCGGAGCTCGGCCATCGCTCGGCCACCGTCGTGGTCGCCGAGGACGACTGGCTGTCGCGGCTCTATCCCGGCGAGCAGAGCAGCTTGGCGGACTACGTGCGCAATTCGTCACGGCTGCGCAGCGTGATGGGGCCGCATGTCGTCGCGCTGTTGCGGGCCGGCGTTTCGGTCGTGCTCGACTTCCCCGCCAACACGCCGGCGAGCCGCGCCTGGATGCGCAGTCTGTTCGAAGCCGCCGGCGTGCCGCACCAATTGCATCACCTCGACGTTCCCGACGAGGTCTGCAAGGCGCGGCTGCGCGCGCGCAACGCAGAAGGCCGCCACGCCTTCACCGTGACCGACGAGGAGTTCGACCTGTTCACGTCCTACTTCGTGGCGCCGACGCCGGATGAAGGATTCGACGTGATCGTGCATCGGCCGTGGTGCCGCTCGCAATAAACAGAGCGATCGTCAACGTGCTCGTAGCCCGGATGAGCGAAGCGACATCCGGGTTCACCGGCATACTGCGTGAGACCCCGGATGTCGCTTCGCTCATCCGGGCTACGCGTCGTGAGCCGCTGCAAGTCGCTCCTAAGCGCTGTGCATTCCGATCCTGAAGCGCCGATTCTGCCGGCCCTTGTTGTCCACTTTCACGATGCGGATGGGCCGGGCCTGCGCCGTCGAGACCAGATGCGTGCCGCCGCAGGCTTGGCGGTCGAGGCCGTCGATGTCGACGATGCGGATCAGGCCGTCGGCCTGGCGTGGCGGGGCGACGGATTTGGCGCGGAACAGGCCAGCGGTCGCCTGCGCCTCGTCGTAGCCCATGTCGAAGGCGCGGACCGGGCGATCGTCCGAGATCGCCGCGTTGACCGCGTCCTCCACCGCGCGCAGCTGCTCCGGCGCCACCTTGGGCAGATCGAAATCGACACTGAACTCGTCGGTCTCGGTCATGCGGACGCCGGTCAGCAGCGCGCCGTCGAACAGCGTGTAGACGGCACTGTTGACGAGATGCGCCACCGTGTGCTGCTCGCTCATGCGCTGCCGGAACGCCGGATCGACGCGCAGCTCGATCGCCCCGTCCGGGATGGCGTCATCACCGATCAGGTGCCAGATGCCGTCGGCGGTCGGCTCGAACCCGGTGACGACGCGGACGATCCCGTTCCACGCGATCGTGCCGCGGTCCGGCAACTGGCCGCCGCCGCCGGGATAGAACGGCGAGCGCGCCACCAGCACCGCGCCGGGGCGCGCGTCGAGCGCGGTGATGTCGAGATCCAGCACGTCGGGACGATCGACAGCGAAAGGGCGGGGCAGGAAGTCGGTCATGCAGAACGGCTCGCAATCGCATAGCCCGGATGAGCGGAGCGACATCCGGGTTCATCGAGACGGCGCGTGAGGCCCCGCATATGGCTGCGCTCATGCGGGCCACGAAGCTACGACGATACGCAGCATCGCGGCGCTGTGCAAATGGCCGTTCCTGTCTCGGCCGCAGCGCCGGGTCTCAGCGGCATGCCGCCACCGTGAACCACGCCATGCGAAACGCGCCATCGCCCAGGCGCAGGCACACGGTGTCGCCCGGCTGCAACCTTTCGTACAGCGCCTGCGCAACATGTGCATCGGTGGTTCTCGCGAACGGGCCCCACGGCTCGAGCGTCACCTGATGCGTGGCGAGCCGGCTATGGCCGAGATGCTTGGCGAGCACACGGCTGCGCAGCAGCGCCGGCGCCGAGCGGTCGAGTGCGGTGTTGAACTGACCAAGCGCCCCGAACGCATAGGCGGCGACGAAGAGAGCGGCGAGCAGCAGCCGCCAGCCGCGGCGGCGGAGCTGGGTTTCGAACCGCGCGGCGACGATGAGGAAAATGATCGCGACCGCGGTCGCGAAGGCCGTCAGCGGCAGCCAGTCGACGAGGTTGATGTCCGACAGCGTGCGCGCGGCGAGCGTGCCGGCCGCCACGATGCAACCGGTGCCGAGATTGGCGCCGTAGCCGGAGCCGAGGCCGATGCGGAACCGCCCGGGAAAGCGCAAGGTGAGGATGAGCGCCAGCAGCGGGATGACGGTGACGACCGCGATCAGCTGACCAGCCGGAAAGCTCGGGAAGAGCGACCAGGCTGCGAGCCCGATTGCGAACAGCGAAAAGCCCAGGGCGATGCGCTGCGACGGCGCGCCACTGCCGTCCCGGCTGTCGCTGTCGCCGGGTCTGTCGTCGCGCGGGTGGGGAGCGTTCATCACCAGATCCGTATCGAGGGTGTTTCCCGCTGATAGCGGAGGAGGGTTGACCGACGACGAATGCGCCGGCGATTTGACAGCGACGAGCCGGGTTGCGACTGTCCGCAGCCAGAGCAAGAAAGCCGCACCAGGAAACGCCAGGAACACCTCATGTCAACAGAGCATGTCGACGTGCTGATCGTCGGCGCCGGGCTGTCCGGCATCGCCGCCGCCTATCATCTGCAGCACAAGTGCCCGGGCAAGCGCTTCGCGATCCTGGAGGGGCGGGGCGCGATCGGCGGCACATGGGACCTGTTCCGCTATCCCGGCATCCGCTCCGACAGCGACATGTACACGCTCGGCTATTCGTTCAAGCCGTGGACCGATCCGAAGGCGATCGCCGACGGGCCGCAGATCCTGAAATACGTCCAGGACACCGCGACCGATAACGGCATCGATCGCCACATCCGGTTCAACCATCGGGTCCGGCGCGCGTCGTGGTCGAGCGCGGACGCACGCTGGACCGTCGAGGCCGAGCGCCGGACGGAGCAGGGCACGGTCGAGACCGTGCGGATGACCTGCGGCTTTCTGTTCATGTGCTCCGGCTACTACCGCTACGAGTCGGGCTATCTGCCGGACTTCAAGGGCATGGCCGATTTCAAGGGCCGCATCGTGCATCCGCAGGCCTGGCCTGAGGATCTCGACTATGCCGGCAAGCGCGTCGTCGTGATCGGCTCCGGCGCGACCGCGGTCACATTGGTGCCGGCGATGGCGAAGTCCGCCGCGCATGTGACGATGCTGCAGCGCTCACCGACCTATGTGGTGTCGCGCCCGGCGCAGGACGCGCTCGCCAACAAGCTGCGCCGGCATCTGCCCCCTGGCCTCGCCTATCACCTGATCCGCTGGCGCAACGTGCTGTTCGGGATGTATTTCTTCCAGCTCAGCCGGCGCAAGCCGCAGCGGGTCAAGCAGCTGATCCTGGGCGGGGTGCGCGCCGCGCTGGGTCCCGATTACGACGTCGCCACCCATTTCACGCCGCGCTACAACCCGTGGGACCAGCGGTTGTGCCTGGTGCCGGACGGCGACCTGTTCAAGACCATTCGCGAGCAGCGCGCCTCGGTGGTGACGGCCGGGATCGAGACCTTCACCGAGCGCGGCCTGCGCCTCGCCGACGGCCGCGAAATTGAGGCCGATATCGTGGTCACCGCGACCGGGCTGGTGCTGCAGGTACTCGGCGGCATCGAGGTCGTCGTGGATGGCCGCACCGTCGATTTCGCAAAGACGCTCAACTACAAGGGCATGATGTATTCCGACGTGCCGAATCTGGCGGCGACGCTCGGCTACACCAATGCGTCCTGGACGCTGAAATGCGACCTCACTTGCGAATATGTCTGCCGGCTCCTGAACTATATGGACCGGCACGGCTATCGCCAATGCGTGCCGCACAATGACGATTCCACCGTCACGCCGCTGCCGTCGCTGAGCTTCAGCTCCGGCTATGTGCAGCGCGCGGTTGCCGATCTGCCGAAGCAGGGCTCGAAGCGGCCGTGGCGGCTGTACCAGAACTACGCGCTGGATATCGTCTCGCTGCGCTTCGGCAAGGTCGACGACGGCGTGATGCGGTATTCGTGAGGGAAGGGGGGGCGTGCGGCGCTCACCTCTATGACGTCAGCTTGGGGCGGCTCTCTCCACATCGTCATGGCCGGGCTGATCCGGCCATCGATGTCGTTGGGCTTGGAAGAACGCGGATGCCCGGAACCGGTCCGGGGCATGACGGGTAAGCAACCAGCAGTTTGCTTGGCGCTTACCGCTCCGCCGCCCCCTCCCGCAGCGGCGCGCGGCTGAGTTCGTTGGCGGCCGCAATCGCCTTGCGCATGAGGCGCACCAGCTCCTTCGCCTCGGCCCCGCTGAGGCCGCGCACCATCAGCCGCTGCGCCGCCTCGACCGCCGGCGTGATCGCCTCCAGCGTCCTTCTCCCCTCATCGGTGATCAACAGCTCGCGTGACCGGCGGTCGCGCGCGCTCGCACGGCGGACGACGAGGCCCTTCTGTGCGAGCCGGTCGATCACGCCGGTGATCGTGGTGCGGTCATAGGCGATCAGGCCAGCGAGCGTGATCTGGTCGATGGCCGGGTTGGCCGCGATCGCGGCCAGCGCCGCGTATTGCACCGGCGTGAGGTCGAAGCCGGCCGCTTCCACCTCCGCCAGGAACACCGCCACGGCGATCTGCTGAAACCGGCGTGCCAGGTGCCCCGGCATGTCCCGCATCTCGGTCAATTCGAATCTCCTGTCACCAGCTTGACAAGTATACTGATGATCAGCATACTGATCAATAAGGAACAGCGAGGGAGGGTGGTCACGTGCAGTTTCATCTCAACGGCTTCCAGCCGGGCGATCCCGAGATCTTCGACGCGGCCGAACGTGTGGCAAGCCAGGGTGCGCAAGGCGCGCTACCGGGCGAAACCGATGTCCTCATCGTCGGCTGCGGCCCGGCCGGGTTGAACCTCGCTGCCCAGCTTTCCGCTTTTCCGGACATCAGGACCTGCATCGTCGAGCAGAAGCCGGGCCGGCTGCTGCTCGGCCAGGCCGACGGCATCGCCTGCCGCACCATGGAGATGTTCCAGGCCTATGGTTTTGCCGAGAAAGTGCTGAGGGAAGCGTGCTGGATCAACGAGACCACGTTCTGGAAGCCGAGCGACCAAGACAGCAAGCATATCGCGCGCAGCGGTCGCGTGCAGGACGTCGAGGACGGCCTGTCGGAGATGCCGCATGTCGTGCTCAACCAGGCTCGGGTCCACGATTTCTTCCTGGACGTGATGCGCCGGTCGGCCGCGAAGCTCGAGCCGCATTACGCGCGGCGACTGCGTGATCTGCGGATCGATCCGGCCGCAGGCGTCGACGCACACGGCGTGACCGTCAGCTTCGATCGCATTGATCCGGAGCATGAAGGCCAGGTGGAGACGGTGCGCGCGCGCTACGTCGTCGGCTGTGATGGCGCGCGCAGCGTGGTGCGCAAGGCGATCGGCCGCGAGCTGCGCGGGGATTCCGCCAATCATGCCTGGGGCGTCATGGACGTGCTCGCCGTGACCGATTTTCCCGACATCCGCTTCAAGTCGCTGATCCAGTCCGCCAAGGACGGCAGCCTGCTGGTGATCCCGCGCGAGGGCGGCTATCTCGTTCGGCTCTATGTCGAGCTTGCCAAGCTCGAGGTCGGCGAGCGCGTGGCGGGGCGCAACATCACCGTCGACGAAGTGATCGCCAAGGCACGGCGCATTCTCGCGCCATATACGCTCGAAGTGAAGGAGGTCGCGTGGTGGTCGGTCTATGAGATCGGCCAGCGCATCACCGACAAGTTCGACGACGTGCCAGAGGCCGAGGTCGCAACGCGGCTGCCGCGCGTGTTCATCGCCGGCGACGCCTGCCACACCCACAGCCCGAAGGCGGGGCAGGGCATGAACGTGTCGATGCAGGACACGTTCAATCTCGGCTGGAAGCTCGCCGCCGTCCTGGGCAAGCGTTGCGCGCCGCAGCTCTTGCACAGCTATTCGGCGGAGCGGCGGGCCATCGCCCAGGAGCTGATCGATTTCGATCGCGAATGGGCAGGAATTCTTGCCTCCGCCGCCAAGCAGGGCGGCGCCGACGCGGCCAAGACCCAGGACTATTTCGTCCGTCACGGCCGCTACACGGCGGGCACCGCCACGCACTATCGACCCTCCGTTCTCACCGGCGACGACACCTTCCAGCCGCTCGCCACGGGCTTCGTCATCGGCAAGCGCTTTCACTCGGCGCCGGTCATCCGGCTCGGCGATGCCAAGCCGGTGCAGCTCGGCCATGTCGTCCAGGCCGAAGGCCGCTTCCGCATCTTTGCGTTCGCGGCGGCGGAGGATCCAGCCGCGCCGGAGTCCGCCATCCGCCGCCTGTGCAAATTCCTCAGCGAGGATTCGGCATCACCCGTGCGCCGCCACACCCAAGCGGGCGCCGACATCGATTCCGTGATCGATCTGCGCGCGGTGTTCCAGCAGGGGCATCGCGAGCTCGCGATCGAACACATGCCGGAGCTGCTGCTGCCGCGGAAGGGGCGTTACGGCCTCATCGACTACGAGAAGATGTTCTGTGCCGATCTGAAGAGCGGCCAGGACATCTTTGCGATGCGCGGCATCGATCGCGCGGCGGGCTGCATCGTGATCGTGCGGCCCGATCAGTATGTCGCCGACGTCCTGCCGCTCGACGGCGTCGGGAGACTGTCGGCGTATTTCGACGGCGTGCTGCTGCCGGTCCGCTGAGGCACGCCGATGGTAAACGAAACCCAAATCCGCCCCTCGGATTTCCAGGCTTTGCGCTAGTCAGATCCCAAGGTTTCCTTGCTACAAACGAGGTCTCCGGAATGGACGATTGAGTGGGTGAGACGTCGAAATGTTGATGTTGGCGAACCGTCGCAAGAGTGAACGTCGGCTGTGCAGGAGGATCGCGAAGATTCACTATGGCAACGGCAGCCTGCCGCGGGACTGCACGGTCACGGATATTTCCGACGGCGGCGTCAAGGTGATCGCCGAATTCGTCGAGATTCCCCCGCAGTTCACCATCGTCTTCGCGCCCGACCACCAGCGCAAGTGCCGGCTGGCCTGGCGCATCGGCTGCGAGTTCGGCGCCGAATTCATCGATTGAGGCGGGCCGGCCGCGCCCGCTTAACGGGACCTTAGGGTTAATCTGCCAGCGTGCAGATCATCTGGTCCCGAAGTAGTTCAGTTGCATGCGTACGCGGCCCCTTCGCTCTCTCCCTCTGCTCCGGCCGGCCGCGTTCGCGCTGTCGTTCACGGCCGTGCTGCTCGGTCTCGGCGCCTGCCAGACCACCGATCTCAGCGAGGTCACGGGGGCACTGGGTGGCAATCCCGAAAAGAGCCGCGCGGCCGCCGCCGACCCGCGCGCCGAGATCGATCAGCTCCGCGAGCGCTTCCGCGCCAATCCCAACGATCCCGAGGTGGCGCTGCGCTATGGCAGCGCCCTGCGCGGCACCGGCCAGCGCTCGCAGGCCGTCGCCGTGCTGGAGCAGGCGAGCATCGCCAGCCCCGGCAACAAGGCGCTGCTGGCGGCCTACGGCCGTGCGCTCGCCGACAACGGCAATTTCCAGCAGGCGTTCGACGTGCTCAGCCGCGCGCATTCGCCCGAGGATCCCGACTGGCGCATCCTGTCGGCGCAGGGCGCCACGCTCGACCAGATGGGGCGCAACGAGGAGGCCCGGCAATACTACATGACGGCGCTGAAGATCGCCCCTGACGATCCCTCGGTGCTGTCCAATCTCGGCCTGTCCTACGCGCTCTCCAACGAACTGCCCAAGGCCGAGGAGCAGTTGCGCAAGGCCAGCGCACACCCCGATGCCAGCCCGCGGGTCCGGACCAATCTCGCCGTCATCGTCGGCCTGCAGGGCCGGATGAGCGAGGCCGAGAGCATCGTGCGTTCAGGGCTGCCGCCGGAGCAGGCCAATGCCAGCGTCGCCTATGTGAAGCGCATCCTGGAGCGCCGCAAGATCGCGCAGCGCGAGCTGTCGCCGCGCCGCGACCGTCCGGTGGCCGGCGAGCCCGACAAGGCGCTGGCGCGGGCGCTCAGCCGCTCCGACGACTAGAGCATGATCCGGAAAAGTGGAAACCGGTTTTCCCTCGCGACAAACGCCAAAGGCGTTTGCGCGGAGATCATGATCTAAGGCGCTATTTCGCGCCGAGCAGTTTCGCGATTGGCGCCAGCAGCGATCCGCGCTGCGGCTTGTGGTCGATCCGTCCCGTGAGCCGGTTCGCGATGTCCTGGAACAGTTTTGGCGTGCGGCTCAGCCCCGATATCTCCGCGATCATCTGGCCGTTGTTGGCGGCGGTGCCGAACAGCTTGCAGTCGAACGGGATGATCGCGACCGGCTCGGCCTCGACGGTCTTGGCGAAGCGCTTCAGGTCGATCTCCGGCCGCTTGGGCATGCCGACCTGGTTCAGGCAATACAGCGGCGGCCGGTCGTTCGGGCGCGAGGCCTTGAGCACGCTCAGGAGATTCTTGGCGTTGCGCAGATTCGCCAGATCGGGCTCGGCGACCACCAGGATGTCGTCGGCATTGATCAGCGCATGCCGCGTCCAGGCCGACCATTGGTGCGGCACGTCGAGCACGATGCATTGCTGGGTCATGCGCAGGGTGTCGAAGATGGCGTCGAACGCGTCGGCGCCGAAATCATAGACGCGGTCGAGCGTCGCGGGTGCGGCGAGCAGGTTGAGATTTTCGGTGCATTTGGCGAGCAGGCGCTCCATCAGCGCCGTATCCGGCCGGTCCGGCTGGAACACGGCGTTGGCGATACCCTGCAGCGGATCCTGGTTGTAGTCCAGTCCCGCGGTGCCGAACGCCATGTCGAGATCGATGACGACGGAATCCAGCGTCAGGTCGCGCGCCATGCTCCAGGCGACGTTGTGGGCGACGGTGGAGGCGCCGACGCCGCCCTTGGCGCCGACCACGGCGATGATGCGGCCGGTGATGACGGCCTCCGAGGCCGAGAACAGGCTGCAGACCGACCGGATCACGTCGATGGTCTCGACCGGGCCGATCACATAGTCGTTGACGCCGCGCCGGACCAGCTCGCGATAGGCGACGCCGTCGGACGGGCTGCCGATCAGCACCACGCGGGTGCCGGGATCGCAGACGCTGGCGAGGTCGTCGAGGCCGCCGAGAATGTCGCCGCCGGGCCTGGTCTCGATCAAGATGACGTTCGGCGTCGGCTGCGAGTGATAGGTCTCGATGGCGCGCGGCATGCCGCCCGCCTTGATCGTGATGTGCGCCTTGCCGAGTCTTCGGTCCTGGCTCGCCGCGAGGATCGCGGCCGAGGTCTGGTCGGTTTCGCAGAATGCCTGCACCGAGACGCGCGGCACCGGCGCGATGTGATCGTCGAGGGCCGGGCCGGTGGGGCCGGGCTGCTCATCCTGGCTCTGACGGGACGCGTTGATCATTTGCCTGTATCGCTGAGCTTGGCCTTGTCTGACTCCGGATACGCCACCGCCGTCGACTCGCCCTTGCGGTACTTCTCGAACAGTGCGGAGCGGCGCGGCGTGTAGGCGGCCATCTCCGAGCGCGGCTGCTCGAGATCGGCCGGGTTGTCGATCATCGCAGCGAGATTGCGCTGCGTGGCGCAGCCGAAATTCTGATAGTGCTGGTTGCTGCTGTAGCCGGGATTGTTGATATTCGGCCCGAGATCGTCCGGCCACAGCCCGCAGGGACCGGCGACGGCGGCGATCTTCGGATAGCTCAGCCGGATGACGGCGAGCTGCCGCGGATCGTCGGGCATGGTGTTGCGCATCGAGATCGCGTGCGAGGGCACGCCGCCGGCAGTCAGCACGGCTCGGATCTCGCGATAGGCGTCGGCCGCGGCGCGCGCATTCGACGTGCCTGCCGGCACCTCCGCCATGATCCCGCCGGTGCCTTCGCGCAGCCATGAGCGCGCGAGCCCCGCGACGTCCACGCGCTGCTGGTAGGTCAGGCCGCCGCGTCCGCTGCCGATGAAGACGACGGTCGACTGCCGGCCTTCCTCGATCGCGATCGGATGGCGGATCTTGTAGTCGTCCGGGATCGTCGCGACGACCTCGCCGGTGGTGGTGTTGCAGGCGCCGAGCGTGAGCGCCAGCCCCGCGATGGCGCCGATCCGGCGCAGCGTGCGTCCGCCGCCTGGTGTGGATGTTGCCGACATGATCGTTCCCCCGTACCCCGTCGTCCCGCAATCTCAGTCGATGATGAAGCCGAAGCCGGCCGGCTGCCCCGTGGCCGCGTCGACCCTGGCCGCGATGCCGTACAGCCGGTTCATGCGGCCGAGCAGCGCCGACTCCGAGTCGGTGGCCGGCGCGAAGCCGTCGTCCGGACGCGACAGCTCCTTCTGCGCCACGGCGCGCACGACATAGGGCGTCACCAGCACCATCAGCTCGGTCTCGTTGTTGACGTAGTCCTGGCTGCGGAACAGCTGGCCGAGCACCGGCAGCTGATTGAGCCCGGGCAGGCCGTTGATCGCCTGCTTGGTCTGGTTCTGGATCAGGCCGGCCATCGCCATCGAGCCGCCGGAGGGGATCTCGACCGTGGTCTCGGCGCGGCGGGTGCGGATCGCGGGGATCGTCACCGACGACGTCGAGGCCGAGGTCAGCGCATACGACACCGTGATCGCATTGTCGTTCGACAGCTCCGACACCTCGGTCATCACCCGCAGGCTGATGCGTCCTTCGCTGAGCACGACGGGCGTGAAGTTGAGCGAGATGCCGAACTTCTTGTAGGTGATCGAGGTGCTGCAGACCCGCGTGGTCGGATCGCAGGAATAGCCGCCGGGAATCGGGAATTCGCCGCCCGCGATGAAGGTCGCGGATTCGCCGGAGATCGCGGTCAGATTGGGCTCGGCCAGCGTCTTGGTCACGCCCGCCGTCTCCATCGCGCGCATCGTCGCCGAGACCGACGACAAGCCGCCGCCGGTGGCGGAGAGGCCGTTGGTGCCGACCAGCGACCTGCCATAGGCGGTGAACGGGTTCGTGTTGTTGAAGTTCACGACCGCGGTGCCGTAGGTCATGCTGGCGCTGAGATCGATGCCGAGCTGCTTGACGATCTCGCGCCGGACCTCCGACACGTTGACCTTCAGCATCACCTGGTCGCGGCCGCGCACGACGATCGAGTTGACCACCTTGTCGGCACCGCCGACGAGGCGAGCGGCGATCTCGCTGGCCTGCTGCGCCTCGACCGGGCTCGACACCGAGCCGGTCAGGATCACGCCCTCGCCGACGCCGTCGATCTTGACGCCGGGAATGCTCTGGCTCAGCGCCTGGCGCACGCCGTTGAGATCGCGCTTGATCGCGATGTCATAGGCCGCGACCTGCTGTCCCTCGCCGTCGAAGAACACGACGTTGGTCTGGCCGACCGCCGCGCCGATGATGTAGGCGCGCCGGGCCGAACGGACGACGGCGTTGGCGACCTTGGGATCGGCGACCAGCACGTCCTTGACGTCCTGCGGGAAGTCGACGACCACGGACTTGCCGATGCCGAGCGAGAGGAAGCGAACCTTCGACGACCCGACCGACACCACAGGCGTCTCCAGCCTGTCGTCAGCCGCCTTCACCGGCGTCAGCGCCGGATTGAGCGCGAGGCCGATCACGGCCGATGTCGATAGCGCGCGGACGACCCACGTCCCGAATTTTGCGCGTTGATGCCCACCCATCATCTTCCTCGTCCTTTCGGTCACTTCTGCGCCGTGAGCGAGCTCGTGATCCCATAGCGAATGATCTCGATGGCGCTGCCCCGTCGCGCCATCTGCTGCTGTTGCTGCGTCTCGGTCTTGTTGCCGTCGGCGGCGTTCACGTCGGCGATGCTGCGCAGCGCCAGCGCCAGCGAGCCGGCCTGTCGCGCGCGTGCCAAAGTCTCAGCCTGCTCGGGCTTGAGCTCGAGCGTCACCGTCTTGCCGACGACGGTGTTCTGGCCTTCCTTCTCCTTCGGCGCCTGGTCGATCGCGAGCACGCGGACGTTGGAGAGAATGATCTCGGAGCTGACGAAGTCGGCGGCGCCGGGCTTGTCCGGGTTCTTGTCGCGTTTCGACAGGATGACGTCGACGCGGTCGTTCGGCAGGATGAAGCCGCCGGCGCCGGTCTCGGGCGAGATCTCGGTGGAGATCGCGCGCATGCCTGCAGGCAGGATCGCCGCCATGAAGCCGGAGCCGTCCGCCTTCACCAGCTTCTGCTCGCGGATCGGCTCGCCGATCACGAACGGCGAGCGGGCGATGGTGCCGACCAGCTGATTGGCCGCCTCGGGACGGTCGCCGCGCCGGATGAAGATGTTGCTCGCGGCCTCGGGCCAGGTCTGCCAGATCAGGTCGCCGGGCTTGATCGCCTGACCGAGCCCGATGTCGTTCTTGGCGACCAGCACCTCGACCGTCGGCAATTGCACGACCGGCGCCGCCGGCGTCTGCCGCTGGCCGTCGGAATTGCTGACCAGATAGGCCGCAACGCCGCCCGCGCCGAGAGCGATGGTTAACACCACGATGCGTGCGGTCATCATACGCGTGACTACTTTGCTTACTCATACGCCTGGGGCGACGCGCGAGCCGACTGACAGCCGTCCCCCTCACTTACGACTAAGCGGCAATAGTATATGCGAAATTGAACAGCATAGGCGGCAGCCGCTGCCGTGCGGACCGATTGCGCAAGTGGTGAACAGGTTGTTAGCGAGCAAATAGCGAAACGACGCGAACGTGTTAGCTGTTTGCTGGCAGCGCGGTTGCGCGCGCTGATAGTTGCTCACCCGATTGAATGAAATTGTGAGTTGCAGACGCGCCTCGGTGGTCGCGCGTTAGGATGAATCATTGACTAATCACGTTGAACGCGAACGCACGCTCATCGTGAGACGGTGTGCGTCGTGACGCGATCGCGCCGCGGCTGATGCGATCAGCCGTTCGTGCCTGGGACGAATACGGGCCGCGCCCCACCGTAATCTGACGGGCCGGCATTTTCAGAAAGCGGAAACGGGTTGGACATACGATTCCGTTGAGCGGGATTTCCGTTTCGGATTCAGATTTCCTCAAGAATTTGCGCGCACGGTCCGGGGCATGGCGGCTTTGCCCACTTCGAGTTAGTTCGACCGAAAATGCACGCAGAAATTGTAACAGGCAGATCGTGCCTCGGCGGGGGCCGGGCCATCGGGGACATCATGGGTTCGAGGGGAGACGTGCAATGTCGGTTGCTCGATTCCTGAAGCAGCGCGCGGTCAGGATTCAGACGGTCGGGTCCTACACGCTCTCGAACTGGTATTCCCCGGAAGGACGGCTGCGATCCTTCGCCTGCCGCACCACGCGGGTGTCGCCGTTTCGCGCGCTGCTCGAGGTGCCCGTGGTCGGCAAGGTCGGCGATCGTCTGACCTCGTATTTCCGCGACTTCGGCAAGTTCGAAGGCGAGATCAGCGACACCGTGCATGGCGGCTTTCTGCTCGAGCTGGAGATGACGCGCGCCGAGCGCGCCAAGCTCGCCGAGAAGCTGGTCTGGCTGGAGAAGAAGCAGAAGGATCCGTCGATCCGCGACTCCCGCCGCGATGCGCGCTTCGTGCCGAACTCGCCGCATTCGGCGCTGACGCTCGCCGACGGCCGTTGCATCCCGTGCTTCGTGATCGATGCCTCGATGTCGGGCGCGGCGGTGTCGGCGGAGATCCAGCCGGAGATCGGCACGCCGCTGGCGGTGGGCAGTTGCATCGGCCGCGTCATCAGGCATTTCCCCAGCGGCTTCGCCGTCCGCTTCGTCGACCAGTTGCCAGGCGCCAACGAGCTCGAACGGCGGGTGATCACGCCGCCGGCGCGCCCGATGCGGCGGAAGCTCGTGGCCCACGGCGATGACCGCCTGATCGGGGCGCCCGAGGACTTCTTCCTGGTGTGACGGCGGCGCTCCTGCGGCGTTCGACGGCGGCCGCTCCGGCCTGCGCGGTTTCGCGTATGGAGCGATGGCGGGAATCGCGGCATGGGAACTGGCGGCCGTCCGCACGGTTAACGCGATGTTAATCGGCATCGTGAAAGCTTGCGTTGCCGGGTGCATTGCCAGGAGGACCAGTCCCATGGAGGCCCAGAAGACCGCGGTGGATGCCATCGTCGTCCTCACCGGCTGCGACCGCGACGCGGTGGCCGTCTTCATCCGCCGCATGTATCTCGCCGGCGTCCGGGACCCCAAGCGGCTGACCTTCAAGGGCTTGCAGGAGCTGACGCGGGCTTAGCATGATTGCAGCCGGGGCCGGCGGCTGTTGCAGCCGGGTCACGCCGCAGAACTTTCAACCCCGATTCCCGTTCACAACCCATGTGCGAAGGGATGCGGCCGGCCGCGCTTGCGGCTAAATTGAGGCGCTTGGCCGGCATCAGAGCACCATCTGAATCCTCGCCCAGAAGGCGACACGGTTCTGCGCAACACGCTCTGAGCGGCCGGATCATGGGTACCGGACATGCTCAGACAGCTCTTCGCGCCACAGCTCATCGGCCTCTACATCCTGATCGGGGCCACCCTCTACGTCCACTTCCGCGGCAAGCAGCGGCTGCGCTTCGCCCGCCAGCTCGGCGACCACTCGACCTATCTCGCCCCCTACAACGTGCTGATGTATGCCGGCTCGGCCGTGCCCAACACGCCGGTGATCCCGGTCGAGCGGTTTCCCGAGCTGAAGACGCTCACCGACAATTGGCAGGAGATCCGCGAGGAGGCGGTGCGGCTGTTCGACGAGGGCTTCATCCGCGCCGCCGCCGCCAACAACGACTGGGGCTTCTACTCGTTCTTCAAGAGTGGCTGGAAGCGCTTCTATCTGAAATGGTACGACGACTTCCTGCCGTCGGCGCGCACGCTGTGCCCGAAGACGGTCGAGCTGCTGAACTCCATCCCGAACGTCCACGGCGCGATGTTCGCGATGCTGCCGCCCGGCGGCAAGCTCGGCGCCCACCGCGATCCCTTCGCCGGCTCGCTGCGCTATCACCTTGGCCTGGTGACGCCGAACTCCGACAAGTGCCGCATCGTTGTCGACGGCGTGCCCTGCGTCTGGCGCGACGGCGAGGCCTTCATGTTCGACGAGACCTTCATCCACAGCGCCGAGAACGCCACCGAAATCAACCGCATCATCCTGTTCTGCGACGTCGAGCGCCCGATGAAGCTCGGCGTCATCGCCGCCATCAACCGCTGGGTCAGCCACCACATCGTCAAGGCCTCCGCCACCCAGAACGTCGAGGGCGAGCACGTCGGCGTGCTCAACAAGGTGTTCGGCAAGCTGTATGAGTTTCACCTCGCCACGCGCAAGGTGAAGGCGTGGAACCGGACGGTGTACTACACGGCGAAGTACACGCTGACGGTGGCGATCGTCGGGGCGATCGTGGTGTCGGCGTTTCGGTGAGGAATAAAATAGGGCGGATTAGAGGGGCGTGATCGGCCGTCCCCCTTTTGCGGACCTTCAATCCTGATTGCTAATCTCTGGCCTTGCACCTAAGTCGTCTTAGCGGCCCAATATGAAACGTCCTTGCAAGCCGTGGGAAGCTAGTCTGTATCTACAAATCCAGTAGCTCCACGCACCGAAAATCCCACAGAGAAAGAGATACGAGAGTCGACGCTGATCGAATCAAAATCCAGGGATTTAGCGTGCCGCCGATGGAGAAAGACGTCCGCATATCCGCCGTCTGGTGCAATAAAACAATAGTCAGCCTCTTTGCGACGCACTCGACCCGTAAATATCGCGGGCCTTCCATCCAATTTTATAACCAGATTGGGCTCGAGTTTAAGTTGGCGAGGAGCTTCCATTTGCCGAAGATCCTTCTGCAAATGCCAGAATTTCTCGTTCTGGCATCTACTCCAATACTCGCGGAGTAGAAACAATCTAGGCAGGACCTGATGATCGTCAGGATCGAACGATCTCTCCAGCAGTCTTTCAATCTCCTCCGATCGGTTTCCGTCTGGAAGATCCGATAGCAGGCGCGCGAATTCAAATCGCAGCTCCTTGGAAGGGGCTCGAGCTAGTGTGTCAGTGAGTACGCTGATGGCTTCGCTCGCTTCTCCTCGATCATACAAGGCTCGCGCGAGGCGGAGAGCAATATGCGTCAGCGACCGATTCAGATTATAGGCACGCTTTAGAGCTGAAAACGCGCGCGCATCTTGTTTGATAAGCTCTCGGTACCGGGATTCTGCCTGAAGGACGTACGGATCAGCCTCGAATTTGGACTTTACGGTCGCAAACGACTTCTCTATGTGCTGAATATTCTCTGCTATTGCGCGTTGACTCAAGTCGCCACGCGACGGCGCTCTCAAAAGATCATTAAGTTCGTCAATGTGTATATTCAGTGCGAGAACAAAGTCGCGTTGCCCCTTATTGTCTATTAGATTTAGTACGCGTATGGCTTCAGACCTTAAATGAGTTTGTCTAATTTCATTGCTTGTCTCAAGAGCCTGCCGGCGCAGGATGTTTGCTTTTGTGTTCAGTCTAGCCTTGTCCGTTGGCGCTAGCGTGAGTGCCTTCTCAATCGCTTCTAGGGCGATTTTGAGATCGCCGTCGCTGTGCTGAACCTCGAATGCGGCGCGCTGATGCAAAATGAAGCCAATGTCGCCTCCTAGCGCCACTCCTTCATCAAAAAGCTCTCGTGCAAGGTCTGCATTGGAAAAAATGGCCTTTAGCGTGGACCCGTGCATGAGGGTCTCGAATGCGTCACTATCGGAGGCGTAATCACGATTCATACCCTTCATTAGTCTTAGAAGGGCATCGAACTTCTGCTTCTGTGTCCGAAGCACATTCTCGAAGACGATCTCAGCTATAAGTTGATGCCGAGCTCTGTACAGGTGATCCTTGCTGTATTGGTCCTTTGATACGAATACGACTTTTTCAAGCGGGTGGAGCAGCCTCTCTCTGAATTCCTCAAATGAAACTCCCCCGATTCGGGAAAGCAACCCTGCTCGCAGGTCGGCGCCCAGCCGTTGGATTGTGCATACGTCCAAATAGAGCAGCTGTGCTTCGATCGGAATTATCCTGTTATATTCATCGATCACAATCTCTTCGAAAGATTTACCTTTTGTCGCTTCATGAAGAGCTACCAGAATTTGACGATCCAGCTTCTGCTCAATGATTTCTTTGCATTCTGAATTGGTCTTGTCAGACAGTTGTCCGAGTGCGCCGGCCGTCCGAAGCTTCGATATTAGCTCTTCGACTTCGTTAGAGGAAAGTCGCGACAGCTCCTCTTCGTATTGCACGTGCCGGTCCAAGCGGTCGCACCTGGCGTTCCATTCGTTGTGGCGTTCCGCGACGATCAACGTAAGTGGGACCTTGCGACTTTTGGCGTTCAACAATAACGTTTCCAACTCGTCGACGTGATATGCGGCTCTATCTACAAAAAGGAAGATGCGATTTCCGGTTAGGCCGTATAGCTCATCGATCGGCGAGAAGCGTAGAGAGCCAGTTCGACGATGAAAGAGGCATAAGCAGTCAAACGTCGTTGTGGCTTCCCACGCTAATCGACGCAAAAAAACAGACTTTCCGGCGCCTGCCGCGCCTTTAACAACGCAAAGTTCAACGGAGTTACTCGCAGCCTCGGCGCCGTCTTTTAGGAATACGTCGGCGAGGATGGTATCGATCTTGGCGGATCGCCGGACGTCGAGATCTTTGGCTATCGCATAGAAACCTTGTGGTATCCCTTCATAGAAGTCTGCGTCGTTTCCGTCGGGGATGGGCATTGTGGAAAAGATATAGTCGACGTCATCGGTTAGAAACGATGCGAGGTCTCCAGAGGGCTTTGGATCCTTCACTCGAAGGTGTTTCCGCATCGGAGCGATGGTTCTATCTAGATCAATCTTAAGAGAGCGAAGCTTGGACGGGATGCGCTCCTCTAGCGCTTCCAAGAATGACTCAAACGTTGCGTCAACACACGTAGTACGTCGCGAATCTAGATAGCTGCGTTGGTACTGTCCGATGTTTGGACCGACGTAGAAGTATCGTGGCCGCCGCTGACCAAATTGGTCCAATTCAGAGAATATCTTTTTGATGTGGAGGTCGGAGGCGCGATATCCAACGAAAATGATGGGGAGTTGACTGCCAAGGGTTAAAAGACGATCGAACAGCATGTTGCGGTTCTTTGCAAACGACACGTATTGGTCGCTCGACAAGATTAATGGTATCTCGAAGTCCATATAGTGGTCGATCGAGCCATGCAATTTTGTGAACAGGATAGAGTCAGATTTCTTTCTTAGTTCGAGGTCGATTTTTTGTCCGTTCTTAATGTACGTTACTAAGCTGTGTGTTTGATTTTCATATGATCGCTCAGTTATGAGGTCGAAATTTGTAGTAAATATCGCTGCCCAGTTGAAGCTTGGCAAAAGCTTGTGAAATGGGGCTGGATGGTAATCTATAAAAGTATCTCGAATGAATTGTTGGAACGTTCCTAAGTCGTGGCTGTCGATGGCGAAATCGGAGCACTCCAGTAAAGACGCTGACTTCATTTCGTTGTTGAGAAATCGGTCGCAGATCATGTCTCTCAACTTGTTGCCATCAGGTACATCGAGTCCTCGCGCGTGTACGGCGCCACGTGATGCTCCCGCACCTAAGAAAAGAATGGCGCGTCCTTCGGCAACCGCGTCAACAAGAGGTTTCGGAAGTGCTTCGGCTAGCCTGTTTGTCACACGAGTCGCTCCGTTAATTCGTTCGATGGGTAGAGAATATGATCGCGATCAAACTAGCTCCTGGACGCAACAATGACGAGCATAAAGGACTTTATTCGCGTCTTGCAAATCAGGCGTTGTTTATCCACGAGCGTCTGGTTGTGCTGAGAAGCAAGCAAATGGGTTGACAATTTCGCCAAATCAGCATTATTGTCCGCCCCATCCCGGTGCACGGTAGGGGACGGTTCGCGGTCGTCACGGACGTTGGCAGCGGGGAGCGGTGGACGCGGGCGGGCGGCGTGTGATGAGCACGGACGAACGTTTGCCTCGCGGACGGTGAAGGCGTGTGGTTCTGACACTCCGAAGCTAGTGTCCAGCGTAATGCGCGTCAGCGCATTGCGCGACATGGTGGCCAGAAAGCCCGGTGCACCAGGAAGAGCGCGCTATAGCTTGTTAAAACCATCGCGCGGGGAAGGCCGGGTCTGTCCGGCTGTACCTGTGGTGACTGCCGCCTGCTTTTTTTTTTTCTGCAGGCGGGCCACGGGCCTCAGCCGAGGTCCGGCCTTCCTCGCGCCCTCCATTCGGTGAGGGCGGGACTTTCGGGCATAGCTCGGGCGCGGAATGCGTCGCGAGAGCGTGGATGCTCGTCTCAGCCTGAACGCTGTTTGAGATTGTGGATCAGATGATGTCGCAAAGCAGGTCTCACCCTCCCCTGAAGGGGGAGGGTCGCTCGCGCGCGAAGCGGGCGAGCGGGGTGGGGTGATCTCTCAGCGGGCGCCGGTGGTCGTGGAGAGATCACCCCACCCCGCCTCACGTGTCGCTTCGCTCCTCGTGAGGCGACCCTCCCCCTCCAGGGGAGGGTGACCCCGGGGCTTGGCTGCGATCGGGCGCGGTGATCAAGCGCGGGCGGAGCAGGGGGTGTGCGGGCCTTGTCCGTCGGGGACGCGACGTCTCGCCGCAGAAACGGTGAACTCCCCTCCCCCTTGCGGGGAGGGGTTGGGGGTGGGGGTCTCCGGGCGCTGAACGATATGAGGAGCGCGTCCGATCTTTCCTCTTGGACGGCGCTTCGGGGCGCGAGGAGGCAGATGGGCCGAGCTACGCGTTGGAGCGCCGATGTGAGAGTTGATGACGTTGCGCGAGTTTGTCTCGGTCGATCGAGAGAGCGGGATTCGTGGACCCCCACCCCCGACCCCTCCCCGCAAGGGGGAGGGGAGTGGACCGTCCGTGGCGCCGGCAGCGTGTCCGCCTTCGGGCAGGATGACCAATGAAAAAAGCCGCGCACGGCGCGGCCTTTTTGAAAGCGATGTCTGCAAGCAAGGGGCAGGCCGCTGCCTTCAGGCAGCCGCCGCTTACGCCGCCGCCGGCCCGATGCTCACCTTCAGCGTGCCGACGCCGTCGACGCCGCATTCGATCTTGTCGCCGGGGACGATCGCGGCGACGCCCGCGGGCGTGCCGGTCATGATGATGTCGCCGGCGCCGAGCTCGACCTGCTGGGAGAGCTTCCAGATGATCTCCGGCACGTTCCAGATCAGCTCGGAGAGGTCGCCCTTCTGGCGCTCGGTGCCGTTGACCGACAGCCAAATCTTGCCGGTCGACGGGTGGCCGATCTTGGCCGCGGGCACCACCGCCGAGCAGGGCGCGGAGTGGTCGAACGACTTGCCGACCTCCCAGGGGCGCTGCATCTTGCGGGAGGCGAGCTGCAGGTCGCGGCGGGTGAGGTCGATGCCGACGGCGTAGCCGTAGACGTGGTCGAGCGCCTTGTCGGTGGGGATGTTGAGGCCGCCGCTCTTCAGCGCGACCACCAGCTCGACCTCGTGATGCATGTCCTTGGTCAGCGGCGGGTAGGGGATCACGGCGCCGTCCGGCTCCAGCATGTCGGCATGCTTGGCGAAGAAGAACGGCGGATCGCGCTCGTCATTGCCCATCTCGCGGATGTGCTCGAGATAGTTGCGGCCGACGCACCAGATGCGGCGAACGGGAAAAACGCCGGCTTCGCCCACGACGGGAAGAGAGGGCTGCGGCAGGGCCGGAATGACGGTGGAGGCGCTCATGAAACGATCTCGGGTGCGGTGAAATGGGCGGGTCAGGAGGTGGCGGTCATGGGGATCACATTCGGCCCCATGTCGCGCTGTTGCAGGCGGAAGAACGAAGCATAGCGGCCGCCACGGCGCAACAGATCGTCATGCCGGCCGCGCTCGACGATCTCGCCGGCCTCGACCACCAGGATGGCGTCGGCGTTCATGATGGTGTGCAGGCGATGCGCGATGACGATGGTGGTGCGGTTCTGGCAGAGATGCTCGATGGCCTCCTGCACCTGCCGCTCCGACTCGGAGTCCAGTGCCGCGGTGGCCTCGTCGAGCAGGATGATCGGCGCGTTGCGGATCAGCGCACGCGCCACCGCGATGCGCTGGCGCTGGCCGCCGGAGAGCTGGGTGCCGTGCTCGCCGACCGGCGTGTCGTAGCCGAGCGGGAAGCTCATGATGAAGTCGTGGGCGCAGGCGGCCTTCGCCGCCTCGATGATCTCGGCCTCGGTCGCGCCCGGCTTGCCGAAGGCGATGTTGGCGCGGATCGAGTCGCGGAACAGGTAGACGTCCTGGCCGACATAGGCGGTCTGCTCGCGCAGGGAGCGGCGCGACACGTTCGAGATCGACTGACCGTCGATCAGGATGTCGCCTTCGGTCGCCTCGTAGAAGCGAAGGAGCAGCGCCAGCACCGTCGACTTGCCGCCGCCGGACGGGCCGACCAGCGCGGTGACCTTGCCGGGCTCGGCGACGAAACTCATGCGGTTGAGCACCGGCTCGTTGTCGCGATAGGCGAAGGAGACGTCGCGCAGCTCGATCCTGGCCTGCGTCAGCCTCAGCGCCGGCTTGTCGTCGTCAGGCTGCTCGCTGGCGGGGCTGTCGACCACTTCGAGCAGCATGCGCGCGCCGACGAGCTGGCTGTTGAGATCGATGTTGAGCCGCGCCAGCCGCTTGGCCGGCTCGGTCGCCATCAGGAAGGCGGTCATGAAGGAGAAGAACTGGCCGGGCGTGGCGTTGAGCGCGACCACGGCATAGCCGCCATACATCAAGCAGCCGGCGACCGCGAAGCCGCCGAGCATCTCCATCAGCGGGTTGGAACGGTTGGAGACGCGGGCCATCTTGTTGGCGTTGCGCTCGACCACCGCGATGTTCTCGTCGATGCGGGCGCGCATCGCGTCCTCGAGCGTGAACGCTTTCACGGTGCGGATGCCCTGCAGCGATTCCTGCATCGTCTCGAGGATGTCGGCATTGCCGGTGAACTGGCTGTGCGCGAGGCCCTTGATGCGCTTCACCAGCTTGCGCAACACCAGCATGGCCGGCGGCACGACGACCAGGCCGAGCAGCGACATCCAGGGATCCTGCGCGACCATCACGGCGATCATGCTGATGAGCAGCAGCAGGTCGCGGCCGATCGCGTTGATCAGCATGGTCAGGACGTCGGTGATCGACTTGGCACCGGCGGTGAGGCGGGCCAGGAACTCCGACGAATGGCGCTCGGAGAAGAAGCTGATGCTCTCGCTCATCAGCTTGGCGAACAGCTGGCGCTGGTTGTTGGCGAGGATCGCGTTCGAGATCTTCGACAGGATCACCGCGTAGCCGTAGGTCGAGACGCCCTTGACGAACAGCAGGAGCACGGTGACGCCGGAGAGCACCGCGATGCCGGGGATGCTCTTGTCGACATAGGCCTTGTTGATGACCTGGCCGAGGATGTAGGCGGCGCCGGCGCTGGCGCCGGCCGAGACGGCCATCAGCGCGAAAGCGGTGAGATAGCGACGCCAGTAGAGGATGCCCTGTTCCATCACGAGGCGGCGGATCAGGATCGCGGCGCCATAGGGATCGTCGGTGATCTTCTTCGGAAATTCGGCCATTCTGGTCCCTGGCCGCCGGGACAAATCGCCGGGCGGACAGCAGTGCTTGCCCGCTCGGGGCGGCTTTTTCAAGCCCCCCGGCGTCCGGCTAAGTCGTTGATTCTAGGCCGAGGCCCGCTGCAGCGTGCCGCTGTGGCGTTCCAGGAACAGTTTCTCCTCCCAGGTCAGGGCGTGGGCGGCGATTGTTTCCAGATCGTCATAGGTCGGGGTCCAGTCGAGCAGCGCCTTCAAACGGCTGGTGTCGGCGACCATGCTCATGATGTCGCCGGGGCGGCGCGGCGCGTATTGGACGGGAATGGCGCGACCGGAGACGCGCCGGACGGCCTCGATGGTCTCGAGCACGGAATAGCCGCGGCCGTACCCACAATTCAGCGTGACCGAGCCGCCGCCGGTGCGCAGATAGGCCAGCGCGGCGCGGTGCACCTGGACGAGATCGCAGACATGGATGAAATCGCGGATGCAGGTGCCGTCGGGGGTCGGATAGTCGGTGCCGAAGACGTCGATCTTGGCGCGCTGGCCGGTCGCGACCTCCATCGCGATCTTCATCAGATGCGTCGCGCCGACGGTGGCAAGCCCGCTGCGCCCGAACGGATCGGCGCCGGCGACGTTGAAGTAGCGCAGCACCACGTAGTTGAGGTCATGCGCCGAGGCGACGTCATGCAGGATGATCTCGGCCATCAGCTTCGAAGTGCCGTAGGGCGAGGTCGGACGGGTCGGCGCGCTCTCGGGCACCGGCACCTCGTCCGGATTGCCGTAGACGGCCGCGGTCGAGGAGAACACGAAGCGGCTGACGCCGCGCTTGACCGCCGCATTCAACAGGCTGCGCGTGGTCATCGTGTTGTTGCGGTAGTACAGCAGCGGATCGCGCACCGATTCCGGCACCACGACCGAGCCCGCCAAATGGATGATGCTGTCGACGCCGTGCTGGCTGATGACGCCATCCACGAGATTTTCATCGCCGGCATCGCCGATGAACAGCGGCACGCCGTCCGGGACGAATGCCGAAAAGCCGGTCGAGAGGTTGTCGATCACCACGACGCTTTCGCCGGCTTCCGCCAGCGCCAGCACCATGTGGCTGCCGATATAGCCGGCGCCGCCGGTCACGAGCACGGTCATTGTTTGACGCGATCCCTGTTTGTTTCCGGCAAACTAACGCCGGCGAAGTGAAGGACCTCTTGCGTGCATAGCGAACTGGCGGCGATGCTTAATGTTGCGTATAGGGAACCGCTGCAATTGGAGTGAGTGGTGCAAGCCGAGCGTGTTTCTGCCGCCGATCTCGACGTGATCGTGCCCAACCTGCACCGGCGCTATTCCGGCGTGACGGCGACCAACCGGATGGTGGCGCCGAAGCTGGCGCAGCGCGTGCGCGCCGCCTGGCTCGGCTCCTACGCGCCGGATGGGATTGCGCGGATCGGTGCGAGCGATATCTTCAAGCTGTGGGGTCGGCGGCGGCCGCTGATCTGGCACGCGCGCCGCAACAACGAGATGATCGTCGGCGTGATCATGCGCGCGCTCGGCTGGCCGTTCAAGCTGGTGTTCACTTCGGCCGCGCAGCGCCATCACAGCTGGATCACGCGCTGGCTGATCCGCCGCATGGACGCGATCATCGCGACCAGCGACATCTCGGCGTCGTATCTGAAGCGCGACGCGACGGTGGTGACGCATGGCGTCGACACCGAGATCTATACGCCGCCAGCGGATCGCGCCGCGGCCTTCGCCGAGAGCGGACTGCCGGGAAAACATGCCATCGGCTGCTTCGGCCGCGTCCGTGCGCAGAAGGGCAGCGATGTGTTCGTCGCCGCGATGTGCCGGCTGCTGCCGCGTTTTCCGGATTTTTCCGCCGTGCTGGTTGGCGCCGTGACGCCCGAGCAGATGCCGTTCGCGAGCGAGCTGAAGAAGCAGATCGCCGCCGCGGGCCTGGAGCAGCGCATCGTCATCACCGGCGAGCTCGACATCGCCGAGGTGCAGCGCTGGTACCAGCGTCTCACGATCTACGCCTTCACCTCGCGCAACGAAGGCTTTGGTCTCACGCTGATCGAGGCGATGGCGGCAGGAGCGGCGCTGGTCGCGGCGCGCGCCGGCGCGGCGGAGATCGTGGTCGAGGACGGCATCACCGGCGTGCTGGTGCCGCCGGGCGACGTCGATGCGCTGGTCGCTGCGCTCGAACCGTTGATGCGCGATCCGGATGCGGCGCGGGCGATGGGCGAGCGGGCGCGGCAGCGCGTGGTGGAGAGGTTCAGCCTCGAGGCCGAGGCCGACAAGATCGCCGCCGTCTATCGGCGACTGGTCTGAGCGATGATGTCGGCGACGAACGCATCGAGATCGCCGCCGGCGAACAGGAAGCCGGGCAGGCCGGCCGCCTCGGCGGCGGCGATGTCCGAGGTGCGGTCGCCGATCACGAAGCTGCCCTCGCGCCTGATGGGCCAGTGCTGCATCAGGTCGAGGATCATGCCGGGCGCCGGCTTGCGCCAGGGATGCTCGCGCAGATAGCGCTCGACCGAGCCTTCGGTGTGGTAGGGGCAATAGCGGATGTCGTCGATCACAGCCCCCTGCGCCGCGAGCTCCGCCCGCATCCAGTCGTGCAGACCCATGACGTCGTCTTCGCTGAACAGACCGCGGGCAACTCCGGACTGGTTGGTGAAGAGGAAGACGTGATAGCCGGAGTCATTGAGGCGCCGGATCGCGTGGGCCACATTCGGCATCCAACGGATGCGCTCGCGCGAGCCGATGTAGTTGTCGTCGTGATTGATGACGCCGTCGCGGTCGAGAAACGCCGCCGGCTTGAGCTGAGCAGTCGTCATCTAGCCCTCGTCCTGCATCAGCGCCGCTTCGATCACCTCGCAGATACCGTGGGCCGTCGCGAGGTGGATCTGCTGGATCAGCGGCGTGTCGTCGCTCGGCGCCACCAGCATCTCGTCGCACGATTCGCCCATCGCGAGGCCTTTGGCGCCGGTGAAGCCGACCGTGACCAGCCCGCGCTCGCGCGCCTTGCGCAGCGCATTGAGGATGCTCGGCGAGCGGCCGGAGGTCGAGATCGCCAGCAGCACGTCGCCCGGTGTACCGAGCGCTTCGACCTGACGGGCGAAGACATGATCGAAGCCGTAGTCGTTGCCGATCGCGGTCAGCGCCGAGGTGTCGGTGGTCAGCGCGATGGCGGCATAGGCCGGCCGCTCCTGCTTGTAGCGGCCGACGATCTCGGCCGCGATGTGCTGGGCGTCCGCCGCGCTTCCGCCATTGCCGACGATGAGCAGCTTGTGGCCGCCGCGCAGCGCCGCGATGATCCTCGCCGCGATCCGTCGGGCGCTGGCGAGCATCGCGGCATCGTCGGCGGCGCGCTCCATGGCGGCGCGGGAGCGGGCGAGATGGTTGGCGATCGGGTCGGGGGCGCGGGTCACGTGGCGGCTCGGGTTACGTCAGGGCCGGTGTATGGGGCGCGGTGTCGCTTCGCAAGCTAGTGCACGACCGGTATGGCCGCGTCAGCAAGGATCCGCTGGGCGATGGTGGCAACATCGGTTGCCGGAATGTCGCGCATGCAGCGGTGGTCGTTCATCCGGCAGACCGGGCGGTGGCAGGGCTGGCAGGGGACCTGTGTCCTGGTCTGGACCGTCGCCGCAAGACCGTTCAGCGGCGCCCAGTGGTAGGGGCTGGTCGGACCGAAGATACCCATGGTCGGCGTCCCCAGCGCCGCGGCGATGTGCATGAGCCCCGAATCATTGGAGATGGCGACGCCGGCCGCGGCCATGGCCAGGATACCGTTGCGCAAGTCGGTTCCAGTCAGGTCGCGGACGGCCGGTCCGCCGGTGGCGACGATCTCGGCGGCGAGCGTTTTCTCGCCGGGGCCGCCGACCACCCAGACGTCGAGGCCGGCATTGCGCAACAGCCGGGCCGCCTCGCCGTAATAGGGCCAGCGCTTGGCGGCACCCACCGACCCCGGTGCCAGCGCCACGGCCGGGCGGTTCCCCAGGTCATTGGCCTCGCGCCAGCGCGCGACGTCCTCCGGCGGCACCCGCAGCTGCGGGACCGGCCATTCCGGCGGCAGCGGCGCCCCGTCGGGCAGCGCCAGCGCGGCATTCTTGTCGATGAAGCGGGGCAGCGCCTTCTCGCCCCAGCGCCAGCGGTTGAGCAGGCCGAAGCGGACCTCGCCGACGAAGCCCACCCGCTCGGGGATGCCGGCCAGCGCCGGTGCCAGCGCCGATTTCCAGGTTCGCGGCATCACCAGGGCGGTCCGATAGCGACGTTCGCGCAACATCGCGGCGAGCTGCCATTGCCGGCCGAGCGCCAGCCGGCTGCGCGGCAGATCCCAGACGATGCCGGAGCGGACCCCGGGCATGTAATCCACCAGCGGCGCGCACAGCGAGGTCACCAGCAGGTCGACCGGCCGGTTCGGCCAGCGCTCCTTGAGCACCCGCACGACGGTGTGGCCGCGCACGAAATCGCCGATCCACATATAGGGAATGATCAGGATCGGGCTGGTGTCCGCCGCGTCCACCTCGACCTTGGTCGAATTCGAATTCATTCTTTGTCTGCCTGGCTTTGGCGCGCTGGTAGCCGCTCGGCCGCCGCAGGTAAAGTGGCCCGAGCGAGCCGACACCAAAGCGCTTACACTTTGCCGTCGCATGCGCTACGCGAGGGCGGGGTTTTCGGGATCAGGACGGGTTGCTGAATGTTGCTGGTGACCGGCGGCGCCGGGTTTATCGGATCGAATCTGGTTGCGGCGTTGAACGACGCGGGACGCACGGATGTCGTCGTCTGCGACACGCTCGGCAGCGAGGGCAAGTGGCGCAACCTCGCCAAGCGGCAGCTGGCGGACGTCGTGCCGCCATCCGATCTGGGCGAATGGCTAAGGGGCCGTCGGCTTGACGCCGTCCTGCACATGGGAGCCATTTCCGCCACGACGGTCACCGACGGCGACCTCGTGATGGAGCAAAATTTCCGGAGTTCGCTGCGCCTGCTCGACTGGTGCACCGAAAGTTCCACGCCGTTCATCTACGCCTCGTCGGCGGCGACCTATGGCGACGGCGCGCAGGGCTTCGTGGATGATCCGTCGCTCGCGGCGCTGAAGACGTTGCGGCCGATGAATCTCTATGGCTGGAGCAAGCATCTGTTCGACATGGCGGTCGCTGCGCGCGCCGAGCGCGGCGAAAGGTTGCCGCCACAATATGCCGGGCTCAAGTTCTTCAACGTGTTCGGTCCCAACGAATACCACAAGGGATCGATGATGAGCGTGCTGACCCGCCGCTTCGACGACATCAAGGCCGGGCACACCCTGCAACTGTTCAAGTCGCACCGTGAAGGCATCGCCGATGGCGACCAGCGCCGCGACTTCATCTACGTCGACGACGTCGTCCGCGTGATGCTGTGGCTGTTGGCCTCTCCCACCGTCTCGGGCCTGTTCAACGTCGGCACGGGACAGGCGCGCAGCTTCAAGGACATGATGCTGGCGGCCTATGCCACGCTCGGTGCGACGCCCCGGATCGAGTACATCGACATGCCCGAAGCGATTCGCGGCAGCTACCAGTATTTCACCCAGAGCAAGGTCGACCGGCTGTTGGCCGCCGGCTACAACGGCGGCTTCACGTCGCTCGAGGACGCGGTCGCTGGCTATGTCCGAGACTATCTCGATTCTACCGACCGCTTCCGCTAGACGATCTGGTTCTGACCACTCACCGAGACTGCCGCTGATGTTCGACTTTGACGATCTCTCGCAAGCGATCGCCCGCCAGACGGTGCTGTGCATCGGCGACCTCATGCTGGATGAGTTCGTCTATGGCGAGGTGTCGCGGATTTCCCCCGAAGCGCCGGCGCCTGTCATCGCGGTCCAGCGCAGCGAGATCAACATCGGTGGCGCCGGCAACGTCGCGCGCAACATCGCCGCGCTCGGCGCTCGCTGCATCTTCGTCGGTCTCGTCGGGCAGGATGCGGCCGGCGACCAGCTGGAGGCCGAGCTCGCCAAGGAGGGCGGCATCGAGAGCGTGCTCGTGCGCGATCCCTCGCGGCCGACGACGCGCAAGGTGCGCTTCGTCTCCGAGCATTTCTCCACCCACATGCTGCGCGCCGACTGGGAGCGCGCCTCACCGGCGATCGGCGAGGTCGAGCAGAAGCTGATCGAGGCCATCCTGCCGCTGATTGCGCGGGCCGACATCGTGCTGCTGTCGGACTACGCCAAGGGCGTGCTCACCGCGCGCGTCCTGCGCAACGTGATCGACGCGACCCGCAAGGCCGGCAAGCGCGTGATCGTCGATCCCAAGAGCGCAAATCTCGCGATCTATCGCGGCGCGAGCGTGCTGACGCCGAACCGCAAGGAGTTTTCGGAAGCGACCCGCAGCCGGGCCGAAACCGGGCACGAGATCGCCGCAGCCGCGCAGGATGCGATCTATCTCGCCGACTGCGAGGCAATTCTGGTGACGCAGAGCGAGCGCGGCATGACGCTGGTACCGCGCGAGGGCGATCCGATTCACGTGCCGGCCTATCCCGTGAAGGTGCGCGACGTCTCCGGCGCCGGCGACACGGTTGTTGCCGTGCTTGCCGCGACGCTCGCGGCCGGCGCCGCCTGGGCGGATGCGTTGCGGATGGCGAGCGCCGCTGCGGCGGTGGCCGTCAGCAAGCAGGGCACCGCCAGCGTGACATCGGCCGAACTGCGTCGAAAGATCCTGCCGCATGCCTACCGTGCCGCTGAGGAGAAGATCATCGAGAGCGATGACGAACTCGCCGCCCGTGTCGAGGGGTGGCGGGGAGAGGGCCTGCGCGTCGGCTTTACCAATGGCTGCTTCGACATTCTGCATCCCGGCCACGTCAAGGTGCTGACCGCGGCGCGCGCCGCCTGCGACCGTCTCGTGGTCGGGCTGAACAGCGATGCCTCGGTCAGGCGGCTGAAGGGCGAGAGCCGCCCCGTTCAGGACGAGCGCGCGCGCGCCGAGGTGCTGGCCGCGCTCGAGGCGGTTGATGTCGTCGCCATCTTCGCGGAGGACACGCCGCTCCGCTTGATCGAGCTGGTCCGGCCAAGCGTGCTGGTCAAGGGCGGCGACTATACGCGCGAACAGGTGGTGGGGCACGAGGTCGTCGAAGCCGCCGGCGGCGAGGTGATTCTGATCGACATCCTGAAAGGGCACAGCACGACCGCGCTGGTCGATCGCGCCCGAAGCGAGGCGCAATGAGCGCGCTGGCAGGTTATCCCGGCCCAGCGCTGCTGGCGCGCCGCTGGCGCGATCCGGCGGCGTGGCGGACGACGGTCGATGTCGTGGCGATCTTGCTCGCGGCGTCGTTGCCGTGGTCGACGTCGCTGGTGTCGATCCTGGGCGTGGTCATGCTGATCACGATGCTGCCGTTTCTCGACGTCGAGCGTCTGCTGCAGGTCCTGAAGCGGCCGACCTCGCTGGCGCCGATCGTGCTCTTCCTGTTGGCGCTGGTCGGAACGCTGTGGTCGGACGTGGCGTGGGGCGCACGGCTCTACGCGGTGGGACCGGCGGCGAAGCTTCTGGTGCTGCCCGCGCTGCTCTACCATTTCCAGCGGTCGGAGCGCGGGCTGTGGGTCTTCGCCGCGTTTCTCGCCTCCTGCGTGCTGATGGTCGTGGTGTCGACCGCGGTCGCGTTCAATCCTGCGCTCGCGCTCAAGGCCAATGCCGATCGTGGCATCTTCGTGAAGAACTACATCGACCAGGGCCAGGAGTTCTCGCTCTGCGCCGTGGCGCTGGCCTATCCGATCGCCCAGTTGCTGCGCGCCCGCCGCTTCCTTCCGGCCGGCCTGCTCACCGCGATCATGATCGCGTTCCTCGCCAACATGATCTTCATCGTTGTCTCGCGTACCGCGCTGGTGACGATCCCGATCCTGCTTGCGGTGTTCGGGCTGATCCACTTGAAATGGCGCGACAACCTGCTGATCGCGGCCGGTGCCCTTGCGCTGGGTCTCGCTGCATGGACCGTGTCCCCGCAATTGCAGGGCAAGGTGGCGACGTTCACGAGCCAATATCAGGACTACAGGAACGATCGCGCCGTCACGTCGATCGGCGAGCGGCTCGAATTCTGGCGCAAGTCGTTGCGGTTCCTGGCCGACGCGCCGCTGATCGGACACGGCTCGGGCTCGACGCGTCACTTGTTCGAGCTGGCCGCGAGCGGGTCGCGCGACCTCTCCTCAAGTCAGGTCGTCGGCAATCCGCACAATCAGACGCTCTACGTCGCGGTCCAATGGGGAGCGCTCGGGATCGTCATTCTCTACGCGATGTGGGCCGTGCACCTCCTGCTGTTCCGCGGTGACGGGCTGGTGCCCTGGATCGGACTTCTCGTGGTCGTGCAGAACATCTTCACCTCGCTGTTCAATTCCCACATCTTCGATTTCCACGAAGGGTGGATGTATGTCATCGGCGTCGGCGTGGCCGGCGGCATGGTGCTACGATCGAGGATAGAGCCCGATGCGGAGCCGGTCGTAGCATGACGCGCCTCTCGCAACTCACCTCCCGGAACCTGCTGATCGTCGCGCATGACCTCCTGGTCAGCGTCGTCGCGCTGTTCGCGGCGTTCTATATCCGCTTCGAAGGCGCCAGCACCTTCTGGGAGCGAGTGCCGCTGCTCTTGCAGATCCTGCCGTACTTCATCGCCTTCAGCTTCGTCGTCTTCTACTTCTCGAACCTTCTGACGACGAAGTGGCGGTTCATCTCGCTGCCGGACGCGCTGAACATCGTCCGCGTCGCGACCGTGCTGACGCTGGCGCTGCTGGTGCTCGACTACATCATCGTCGCGCCGAACGTCCGCGGCACCTTCTTCTTCGGCAAGCTCACGATCATTCTCTATTGGTTCCTGGAGATCTTTGCGCTGAGCGCGCTGCGTTTCGCCTATCGCTACTTCCGCTATACGCGGGTGCGACGGCACGCGCGGTCCGAGGACGCCGCCCCCGCGCTCCTGATCGGCCGTGCGGCCGACGCCGAGGTCGTGCTGCGCGGCATCGAGAGCGGCGCGGTCAAGCGCATCTGGCCGATCGGCATTCTCTCGCCGTCGACCGCCGACCGGGGGCAGTTGATCCGCGGCGTGCCGGTGCTGGGCGGGATCGATGATGTCGAGGACGTCGCCGCCGACTTTGCCCGTCGCGATCGGCCGATCGCGCGCGCCCTGATGATGCCGACCGCGTTCGATCCGGACTGTCATCCGGAGACCTTCCTGATGCGGGCGCGCCGGTTGCGCCTGATCGTGAGCCGCCTGCCGTCGCTGGAGAGTGGCGATGCGCCAAGGCTCGCGCCGGTCGCGGTCGAGGACCTCTTGCTGCGGCCGAGCGAGAAGATCGATTACGGCCGGCTGGAAGCGCTGGTGCGTGGCAAAACCGTCGTGGTGACCGGCGGCGGCGGCTCGATCGGCGCCGAGATCTGCCAGCGCGTCGTGGCATTCGGCGCGGCGCGGCTGCTCATTCTGGAGAATTCCGAGCCGGCGCTCTATGCGATCACCGAGGCGCTCGCTGCCGATCCCGAGGCGAACGTCGCCGTCGAGGGGCGCATCGCCGACATCCGCGATCGCGACCGGGTGTTCGCGCTGATCGGCGAGTTCAAGCCGGATCTGGTCTTCCACGCGGCGGCGCTGAAACACGTGCCGATCCTCGAGCGCGACTGGAGCGAGGGCGTCAAGACCAACATCTTCGGCTCCATCAACGTGGCCGATGCCGCGGTGGCCTCAGGCGCCGAGGCCATGGTGATGATCTCGACCGACAAGGCGATCGAGCCGGTGTCGATGCTCGGCCTCACCAAGCGCTTCGCCGAAATGTACTGCCAGGCGCTGGATCGCCAGCTCGCCGACCGGCCGACGGGACGGCCGCCGATGCGGCTGATATCGGTGCGATTCGGCAACGTGCTGGCGTCCAACGGCTCGGTGGTGCCGAAGTTCAAGGCGCAGATCGAGGCGGGCGGCCCCGTCACGGTGACGCACCCGGACATGGTGCGCTACTTCATGACGATCCGCGAGGCCTGCGATCTCGTGATCACGGCGGCTTCGCATGCGCTGGCGCCGCAGCGCCCGGATGTCTCGGTCTATGTGTTGAACATGGGCCAGCCCGTCCGCATCGTCGATCTGGCCGAGCGCATGATTCGCCTGTCCGGCTTGCAGCCCGGCTACGACGTCGAGATCGTGTTCACGGGCATCCGGCCTGGCGAGCGCCTGAACGAGATCCTGTTCGCGAGCGAGGAGCCGCCGGTCGAGATCGGCGTCGCCGGCGTCATGGCGGCCACCCCGAACGAGCCTCCGATGCAGACGCTGAAGGCATGGATCGCGGCGCTCGATCAGGCGATCGCGCGCAATGATCCGGTGACGATCAAGTCGGTGCTGAAGGATGCGGTGCCGGAATTCGGCTCGAGCGCGGCCTGAGTCTTCAATGGCGCCGCCGCGAGAAGCGGCTCAGCACCCAGGTGACGGCGCCGAGACCGAAGACGAGCAGGATGGCGTCGGCCGTCATGGAACGCTGCGCGACCGAGATGACTGCGAGCGTCGCAAGCACGACATTGAGGATGAACACCTCGCTGACGACGCGCGAGACGGTGAAGCCGTTGTCGGTGGCCTGTTGATAGAAATGCGTGCGGTGCGCCGCCCAGAATGGCTCGCGCCGTGCCATCCGCCGCAACAGGGTGAAAGTGGCATCGATCAGATAATAGAGCGGCAGCAGCAGCGCCGCCGCGACGTAGCCCTGCCAGGCAAGATGGAGCAGGCCCCAGCCGAGCAGCAGCCCGATCGGCAGGCTGCCGACATCACCGAGAAAGACTTTTGCGACGGGACGGTTGAAGGGCGCAAAGCCGAGCATGGCGCCACCCAGCGCCGCAGCGATGGCGGTCGCCGGCCAGGGCAGTTCACCGGAGACGCCAAACAGGGCGAGAGTCACCGTGATCGGCACGGCCTCGGCCACGGTCATCAAATCGAGCCCGTCCATGAAGTTGACGAGGTTGACGAACCACAGGCCGGCGATCAGCAGCAGCGTGCGCTCGACCAGCAGTGGCATCGGAAACAGCTTGAGGTCAGCCGGTGCCGTGAACAGGATTAGGCCGACGGCGATCCCCTGCAGGATGAACCGCGGCAGCACCGGGATTGGCCGGATGTCGTCGACCAGGCCGACCAGCGCCAGCATCGGTGCCGCGATGAACAGCATGAGCAGCGGTGCAAAGCCCGTCACGGATGCAAAGGCGCCGCCGACCACGAGCGTTGCGCCGACGACGGCAATGCCGGCACCCTGGGGCGTCGGGATCTTGTGTGAGGAGCGCGCGTTGGGCCGCGCCAGCGCGTAGCGCTGCAGCACCGGGCGCAGCAGCACGATCAGCACACCGCACATTGCGGCCGCGAGCACGGCAATGGTGACGAGAATTGCGGCTGGATGGGCGATCATCCGCGCGCGTCCGGCGCCGAGGCGAGGCGGTCATAGAGCGCGACCACCGAGCGGCCGATGATCCTGGCCGAGAGCTTGTCCTCGACCAGTTGACGGGCCGCCGCGCCATAGCGGGCGCGAAGCTCGGGCGAGGTCGCCAGCTGCGCCATTGCCTGCGCCAGCGCGGGCGCGTCCTCGACCGGCACGGAGAGGCCGGTCTGGCCGTGGATCGCGATCTCGCGGCAGCCCGGCGCATCGGTGGAGATCAGCGGCCGGGCGCAGGCGGCGGCCTCCAGCAGGCTGACCGGAAGTCCTTCGCGATGCGACGGCAGCACGGCGACGTGGCAGCGGCGCCAGAGCTCGGTGATGTCCTTGATCTGGCCGAGCAGGGTGATGCCGTGTTCCTTCCGCCAGGCCTCGACCTCCTCGGCCGAGACCGAGGCAGGATTGGCCGGATCAGGCGAGCCGGCGATCAGCAACTGGTCGTCGCGGCCCTGCTGGCGCAGCATGCGGTGCGCAGCGACCAGGGCGCGGACGCCCTTGTCGGTCAGCAGCCTTCCTGCGAAGCCGAAGGTGATCGGTCCGTCCGGCTCCGGCAGCGGCTGGAAGCGATCGGTGTCGACGCCCGAGCCCGGGATCAGCGTGATCTTGTCGCCCCGGACGCCCATGGCTTGAAGCGCCTCGCGATCATCCGGATTCTGCACCAGCACGCAGCTCGGTGCCCGGTTCATCAGCCGGGGCAGCAGCCACAGCAGGCCCTGCTTGAGCAGACGCGAGCGCCAGCTCGCCGACGTGAACACATAGCCGAGGCCGGTCATGGCGTTGACGACCGGAGTGGTGCGTCCGAGCGCGGCGAGCGATCCGAGCACGCTCGATTGCAATCCGGAATGATGCACCACGTCGGGGCTGATCGCGGCCTCGACGGCGCGGATCGCGCGGATCGTGGGCAGGGCTGATGACGGCGACAGCCCGCCGCGCTGGAATGGGATCGGATGCAGCATGAAGCGCTCGGCGGCGATCGCGGCGGCGCCGGCATTGACGTTGGTCGCGACATGCACCTCGTAGCCGGCCTCGCGCGCTGCGCGCGCCATCGGCAGGCGGTGCATCAGGAAGGCGTAGTCCTCGTTGGCCACGTAGAGCAGGCGGCGCGGCGAAGGGAAGCGGGGCGGGGACATCAAACTCACGATCTCGGGCGGTCGAAGCGCCGTATAGGCCAAGAGCGACCCTCGCGCGAGCCGTTATCTGTCCTGTGACGGGCGGAAAACCACCTGCCGGGCACCCTTCGACCCCGAACGGCGGAGACGACGCCTCGAATGCCGCCGGTCCTCAGACCAGATGGAAGCTCGACAGGTGAGACAGCAGCTCGGCCGTCGACACGTGCTGAATCGTGATGGTGTCCAGTACCGCATCGGTGATGACGGCGTTGCCCGCGGCGTCGTCGTGGATGGCGGCCTGCAATGCGGACGGGTCTGCGAAGATGCTCTGGCTGAACGCGATCTTGTCGGTGCCGACCGCGAAGTCGGCAATGCTCACCTGACCGAAGTGCTCGGCGAACACGAAGGTGTCGTGACCCTGCAGCGACACCGATTGGGATGCCGTGCCGCCTGCTGAGGCTGCCACGCCCGAGATCAAAGTGCCGGAGATCAAAGTGCCATCCTGGCCGTCAGTGGCGAAGTGGAAGTTGTCCTGCGACAGCGGGCCGACGAAATGCAGCGACGCGCTGTTCGCCCCATCGCTCAGCGACAGCATTCCGCTCGTCTCGTCGAAATGCATCTGAAGCGACGTGAATGCGATGCTCTTGAGATCGATCTGAGCGGCCGTGCCGCCGAATCCAATGAGATTGCCGCTGAAGGATGGCGCGGCGAGGACCAGGTCGACCGCGCCCGACGTCGTGGCCGCCTGTGCGCTAGCCGTCACCGAGCTGATGGTCGGGATCCCGATCGTGCCGTCGCCATTCAGGTCCTGATGGAAGCTGCTCTCGAGGGCTTCAAGGGACGACGAACTGCCGGAAACGGCGCCGATGGCATTGCCGGTGTAGTTGCCGCTGCTATCGGTGTTCCAGACCGTGTAGAGGTCGGCGCCGTTCATCTTCCAGGCGACCTGATAGCCGCTGCCCGAGGCCTCCGCAGCGATCGCCGCCCAGCCGCTGAGCTGGCCGGCAACGATGACGCTGCCGCCGAACATGACCTGCGTTGCGGTACCTCCCGACACCGGCGCCATCAGGTAGGTCGTGCCCGACAGCGACAGGCTGGTCGACCCTAGCGCTTCGATCACGCTGCCGCCCGGCGTCACGCTCGGGGCGCCGATGGTGCCGTCGCCGTTCAGATCCTGGTGGAAGCTGGGCTCCAGCGCTTCCAGGGATGCGGAGCTTCCCGCAACCGCGCCGATGACGTTGCCGGTATAGTTGCCGCTACTGTCGGTGTTCCAGACGGTGTAGAGATCGGCGCCCGCCATTTTCCAGGCGATCTCATAGCCGCTGCCGGACGTCTCCGCGGCGATCGGCGCCCAGCCGCCGAGCTGACCGACGGTCACGATGCTGCCGCCGAACATGATCTGCGGGCCGGTGCCGCCGCCGACGGGATTGAGGAAATAGCTCGACCCGGCCAGCACCAGGCTTGTCGATCCCGCGGCCTCGATGACCGTGCTCGGAATGCCGATCATGCCGTCGCCGTTCAGGTCCTGGTGAAAGTTCAGCTCCAGCGCCTCGAGCGCGCTGCTGGTCCCATTCACTGCGCCAATGGCATTGCCGGTGTAGTTGCCGCTGCTGTCGACGTTCCAGACCGTGTAGAGGTCGCTGCCGGCCATCTTCCAGGCGATCTGATAGCCGCTGCCGACGGCCTCCGCAGCGATCGGTGTCCAGCCGCCGAGCTGTCCGGGGCTGACAGTGCTGCCGTTGAAACTGATCTGCGGACCTGTCCCGCCTGCGACCGGATTGAGGAAATAGCCGTTGCCGAACTGTACGAGGCTGGTGGTCCCCACGGTCTCGATGACCGTGGTGACGACGCCGATCGTGCCGTCGCCGTTCAAATCCTGATTGAACGACGTCTCGAACGTTTCGAAAGCGGACGAGCTTCCGGAGACGGCGCCGATCGCGTTGCCGTTGTAGTTGCCGCTGCTGTCCACGTTCCAGACGGTGTAGAGATCCTGACCCTGGAATTTCCAGGCGACTTCGTAGCCGCCGCCTCCATTGGCTTCGACGCCGATCGGCATCCAGTTGCTGAGCTGGTGAACGACCACGTTGGCGCCGTTGAACCGCAGCGCCACCGAAATGCTGGTCCCGATGGTGTTGAGATCGTAGATCACGCCGTACTGGGCGAGGCTGACGGATCCGAGCGCCTCAACGATGGTGGTGGCGAAATAGGGCGCCGCACCGACGGCAGGATTGATCTGGGCCAGGCCCGCGCCCGCCACCGCCTGGTTGCTCATCGGTATGGCGGTCTGCTGCAGGATCTCCGAGACGTCGGCGTAGCTCAGCGTCGAATTGGCCGTCAGGATCAAGGCCGCGATCGCAGCAACGCTGGGGGCGGCTGCAGACGTGCCGTAAAAGGCGGTGAAACCCGAGACCGTCGTTGCGATGTTGTCGATGCCGGAGACCACGACAGGGCTGAGCTGAAGCGGCGTTGCGAGGCGTGTGCCGTCGTTGGCAAACAGGATCTCGGTTCCGGCTCCCGATGACGAAAAGCTTTCCGAGACCGGAGTATAGCCAAAGGCCGGCGTATTGGCGCTATTGACCGCTCCGACGGTGATCACCCCCGGTGTCATCGCGTGACCGAAAACCGTTCCGACATTGGCGCCGGTGATGGATACGGGGACACCGTTGCCAGCCAGGATCTCCTTGATCGTCGATGGCGTGGGACCCGAAACGTCCGCAATGACGATCTGATAGGTGCCGGACACCGAGAAATGCAGGCCGATCCACGGATTCTGATAACTGTTGGGAACGTGTCCGAGGTATTGTCCATTCTGGTACACGTTGACCGAGAGATGCGACGCGGCTTGACCCCAAGCCTGGTCCCATTGCACGAGCAGGTTGGCGCCCGCGGTCACGGTGATGGTTTGCGCGATGTTGCCGCCGAAGCTCAGCGCATTGCCATCGTAGTACATTCCTCCGATGCTGCCGGAGATCGAGGTCCAGGACGTCTGATAGGCCGAGCTTCCATTGTTGCCGGCCGACGTCACATAGGTCACGCCCATGGCCTGAACGGTCTGAATGGCCTGGGCGACAATGCCGTTCTGGAAGAACGGCTCGTCGGAGTAGCTCACATCATCGACGATGACCTTGCAGCCGGCATTGGCAAGCGCGATGATGCCGTTGGCGAAATCCTGCTCGCTCTGGAACGCCGTATAGAACGCAAGGCTCGCATCGGGCGCGATGTCGTGGATGATCTGCATCATCGCACGGCCTTCGTCACTGCCCCCGGAGGGCATGTCCTTCAAGATCTGGATCTTGGAAGCGGAGGGCAAGGCTCCGCTGGCTTCGTCAGCCGTCGCGCCGCCGAGATTGTCGAAGCTGCTGGAGAGGACACCGATCTTGAGACCGGCTCCCGTCACGCCGGTGGAATTTCCGCCGAGCGCCTGCACGACCTGGGCGCTGGTCGCACCCTGTCCATTCGCGGCCGACGCGATGGCTTCCGTCACCGCGTCCTGAAGCGACGGCGCGGGCTCGCCGCTCGGTCCGGCGTGCGCTGTCGCAACCTTTCCGGGGCCGCTCAGCGACCATGTCTGCAGCGATGCGCTGGCGCTTGACCACATCTCGACGCTGATCGAGAGGACGACTCCGCTCGAGTTGATGCTCTGCCCGGCATGCGCCGGTTCGATGGAGACGTTGCCGGCAATCGGTGTGGTCGGATCGACGGACGTCTCCTGGGTGACTTGCCAGGTCGAGCCGGCGGCCACCGTCCAAGCCGTTGGCTCTGCCGCCTCCTGAGCCGACGTTTGGGCCCGCGCGCTCACGTCGAAGAACTGTGCGACCACCGTTGCCCCGGCGTCGCCTTGCGCGAGGATGCCGGGCGTCTCGCTCGGAGCATCGGCGGTCGGCGCTGGGGCCGCAAGATCGATCTGCTCGGCCGGGCCGTGCTGCGTCTGCTCGATGGTGGAGGCCGGCTTGGGTTCGTCCGCGACGTCCGCGGCAGGCTGCTGCACATGCAACTCATGACGGCCAGCAGCAGGATCGAAAATGAGGGACTCGGCAGCTTCACGCCAACGGTCAGGGATGTCTTCGGTGCGGCCAGATTCGTAAAGCATGCATGCAACGATGGTGATCCTGTCCTCGAGGCCGACAGGTGAAATGGAATTGAAGCATCGTGCAATGATGCCCCTCGATCTTGTATAAAATTGTACCGAAGAATGGCGGCTCCGACCATACGCCATTGTTCGATCTGTCCGATCGAGTTCAATCATTAATTGTATTCAGGAGGACGGCTATTGCCGCGGGTTCAAGCTAGCCTTCGCAGGGGGCCACTCCGGACAGAGGCAGAGATCGGAGAGGGCGTTGCGTCGGATTGCTCCCGTCAGCCCGCCCCGAAGACTGCTGGCGTGCCGATCAGACCAGGTGGAAGCTGGACAAATGGGTCAGCAGGTCCGCCGTCGTGACGTGCTGGACGGTGATCGTGTCCTGCGCGGCATCGGTGATCACGGCGTTGCCGGCCGCATCGTCGTGAATCGACGCCAACAGCGCCGCCTGACTTGCGAACAGGTTGTGGCTGACGACGAGCGTGTCGCTGCCCAGATGGAAGTCGGCGATGCTGACCTGACCGAAATGCTCGGCGAAGACGAAGCTGTCATGTCCTGCCAAGGAGACGGCTTGCGGAAGGGGGCCGCTCGCCGGACCCGCGGCCGCGGCGATCATCGTGCCGCCCTGGCCGTCTTCGGTGAAACGGAAACTGTCCTGCGACAGCGGTCCGAGGAAATGCAGGGAGGTGCTGCTCGCGCCGTCGCTGAGCGACAGCAGCCCGCTGCTGTCATCGAATTGCGCCCGCAGCGAGTTGTAGGAGATGCTGTTGAGGTCGATCTGATCGCCGCTGCTGCCGAACCCGATCAGATAGCCGCCGAAGCTGGCGGGCACCGTCAGGACCACGTCAGGGCCACCGGCCAGCGTCACGGCTTGCGTGCTCGCTGCGACGTGAGCGGGCACACCGATGGTGCCGTCGCCGTTCAGATCCTGATGAAAGCTGGTCTCCAGCGTCTCCAGCGCTGCCGAGCCGCCCGGAACGGCGCCGATTGCATTGCTGACGTAAGCGCCGCCGCTGTCGGTATTCCAGACCGTGTAGAGATCGACGCCCGCCATCTTCCAGGCCACCAGGTAGCCGCCGCCGGAGCTCTCCGCGCCGATCGGGGTCCAGCCGCCGAGCTGACCCGCGGTGACGACGCTGCCGCCGAAGACGATCTGTGGCCCGGTGCCGCCACCGACCGGATTGAGGAAGTAGGTCGAACCGGATTGCACCAGGCTCGTCGACCCCAGGGATTCGATCACGGCCGAGGGGATGCCGATCGTGCCATCCCCGTTCAGATCCTGATGGAGGTTCGTCTCCAGCGCTTCCAGCCCGCTGTTGGTGCCATTGACGGCGCCGATCGCGTTGCTCGTATAGGCGCCACTGCTGTCGGTGTTCCAGACCGTGTAGAGGTCCGCGCCGGTCATCTTCCAGGCGATCTGATAGCCGCCACCGACGGTGTCCGCCGCAATCGGCATCCAGCCGCCGAGCTGACCGACCACGAGAACAGAGCCGCCGAACTTGACCTGGGGACCTGTGCCGCCGCCGACCGGGTTCAGATAGTAGCTGGACCCGGACTGCACGAGGCTGGTCGATCCCAGCGCTTCGATGACGGTGGTCGGAATGCCGATCGTGCCGTCGCCGTTCAGATCCTGGTGGAGGTTCGTCTCCAGCGCTTCCAGGCCGCTGTCGGTCCCGCTGACCGCACCGATCGCATTGCTCGTGTAGGCGCCGCTGCTGTCGGTGTTCCAAACCGTATAGAGGTCGGCGCCGGCCATCTTCCAGGCGATCTGATAGCCGCTGCCCACGACGTCGGCGGCGATCGGCGTCCAGCCGCCGAGCTGACCGACCACCAGATTGGCGCCGCCGAACTTCACTTGCGGGCCCGTGCCACCACCGACGGGATTGAGGAAATAGCCGTTGCCGGCCTGGACGAGACTGGTCGATCCGACGGCCTCGATGACGGTCGTCGGAATGCCGATCATGCCGTCGCCGTTCAAGTCCTCATGGAAGGACATCTCGAACGCCTCGAATGCGGCCGTGCCTCCCGAGACGCCGCCGATGGCGTTGCCGGTGTAGTTGCCGCTGCTGTCGACATTCCACACCGTGTAGAGATCCGCACCCGACATCTTCCAGGCGACCTGATAGCCGCTGCCGCTGGTCTCGCCCGCGATCGGGGTCCAGCCGCCCAATTGTCCGGGCTGGACGACGCTGCCGCCGAACTTGATCTGCGGTCCGGTGCCGCCGCCGACCGGATTGAGGAAGTAGCTCAGTCCGAGCTGGACCAGGCTGGTCGATCCCAGCGCCTCGATCGTCACCGGCGTTGCGGAAACGAGATGGAAGCCGAGCGCGTCCATCTGTTTGAGATCCACGGCCGTCAACGTCTGCAGCGTGCTGTAGGTGTAGAACTCGTTGAACGGATCGTTGCCGCCCTGCACGCCGCTGTTCAGGAAGTCGCTGGGGTCCGAAGACTGGCCGTAATCCGCGAGCTTCGTATAGCCGCCATCGAGGGAGAAATAGGCGGTCCCCGCCGTCGCGCCGCCGGTCATCAGCCGGACGCCCGGGCTGGAGAAGCGGAACAGATCGAACACGTCCGGCTGCGGCCCGTAGGGCACGCGGCCGAACGCGTGCGTCAATTCGTGCAGCGCCACGCCGACCAGCAGGTTTAAGTTGATGTCGGTCGCGAAGGTCGCGCTGCCGTCGTCGGTGGTCGCATCGTTGGCACCGAGGCCGCCCCACAGCTTCAGCTGCGAATTCCACACCGCGACGTAGGACTGTCCCTGGATGCTGGATCCCGCCGGCAAGGCATTGAAGGTGGTATCGCCTGGGCTGGCATAGTTGATCAGGTTGGACCTGACGGAGGAGTAGCTCATCCACTGACCGCCGTCAGGACCGGCCGCCGCGCCGCCGCCGACGCCGCTATAGTCGATCTTGATATTGACGGTGATGCGATCCGAGATCATCGAGGTGAGGATCGCGGCGGCCTGCTGAATGCCGGCGCGAAAGCTCGCAGGCGCATTCATCGCCGCCGTGTCGAACAGCAGGTTGATCGTCAGTCCGCCGGCGCTCACCGCGGTGACGGCGCCGATACCCGCGAAATCGCCTTGCGCGAGCAGGGATTCGACGGCTTCTTCGGGAAGCTCGACGGGGTTGGACGGAGGAGGGCCGACCCCATCGTCGATCGGGTCGGTGTTAGGGGAGCCCTGTAACAACGCTGGCATTGCCTCAGTCCCTGCCGTTCGGATCGACGGAGCACGGATCGCAAATGCCGAGTCTCGCTCGAGGCGATTCGCGACCGTGCCGACGTTACCTATCAGGCCGATCGTCTTGCCCGAAGGTTAATGGGCGTTGCGAGAGTGCGGAAAACGACGGGTGGCGACTGATGTGGGCGTCGATCGAACGGGCTTCGGTCGCGCGTTCATCCCAGCAATTCCGGGAGCCGATCGAGAAAATCCGGCACTGGTAATGCAGCACCAAAGTTATAGGGATTGCCGCTGAGTGCGGCGCGATAGCGATCGAGCAGGGGCCCTCCTGCGCGCAACGACCGGCCTGGTTCGTCCAGGCAGTCGAGCTTGTAGCGAACCGCTGCGGTGATGTCCTGCGCGGTATTCGGATGGATATCGAGACCGTGACGCGCCAGCACGGCTGTGTCGATCAGCAGCGCCTGCAAGGGCTGACGATAGGTCTCACGTAGCGACAGATAGCGCCGCGTACGGCGGTCGTAGACCGGGCGCACGGTGAAGTCGGTGTGCTCATGCCAGAACTGGCAGTCGTTGGAGATGCAGTTGACCAGCAGCATCGGCGTTCCCAGTGCCTGCACGGCCGTGGTCAGGCCCGATGTCGTGCCGACGAACAGACGAGCGGCGGCGCAGAGATAGAGGTCCATCTCCGCCGATTTGATGTCGCTGTGCGCGTAGTCGAACACGCCGGCCATGCCGCGCAGCGGCGTCATGCTGCGATCGCCGAGCCTGACCACGGCGCCGCCGCGTGCGGTGATCGCGGCGATGGCATCGAGGTAGTCGCCGACATTGGCGGAGCGATGCTGCCGCGTGGTGCCGGGCCCGTCGCCGTGATAGCCGCCCTCGCGGATGTGCATCGCGACGAACCAGTCGGCGGTGACACCCGCGGCGCGCAGCCTGGCAGCCCCGGTTTCCATCAGCTCCGATGGGACCTTCACGATCGGCAGCCGCCGCTGTTCGGCCCAGGCGACCTGCGCGCGCGACGCCGCGTGGGCCCATGGCTCGGCCAGGCCGTCCTTGCCCCGGACGGCGATGAACTGGTCGCCGACCAAACGCTGATACGGCAGCAGATCGTCGACGAGAGCGGGGTCTTCGACGATCGTGACATGCGGCGCGAACAGCCTGAGGAACGGCTGGTTGACCACCTTGCTTGGCGGGGCAAGCAGCACGTAGTTGGCGCGCGGCAGCATGCCGAGCGCGGCCATGCGCAAATGACAGTCGATGAAGCCGATGTGGCCGATCAGCGTCACCCATTCGTAGCCGAGCAGCCGGACCGGAAGCGCGGGATCGAAGATGTTGCTGGTGGAGGCGATGCGCTGGATCAGCGCGTCGGGAATCGACCATTTGCGCGCCAAGGCGTCCTGATGGTCGAGCGCGGCCTGATAGCAGCGGAACGTGTCCTCGTAACGGCCCTGGTGATAGAAGTTCTCGCCGAGCTGGATCAGATTGTCGTAGATCAGGAGCTCGCCGGCATGCTCCAGCTCCCAGGCGCTCGGCGTGTAGGTCGATGGATCGTAGCCGCCGGCATAGTTCTGGTGCGCCATCACCGAGCGGGGATCGCGTGCGACCGACGCCTCGAAGCACGCGGCGGCCTGGACGTGGTCGCCCGCCAGGGCATGGACGGCACCGAGCTTGCGCAACGCGTTGCCGTCGCCCGAAGCCGCAGCCGCTGTCAGGAAATGCGCCGCGACCGGAAGATTGCCGCGATACATGTGGGCGACGCCGACCGCGAAATTGATGGCGAAGCTGTCGATCGTCTCGGGCCGTGGCACCTCACGCACGATCCGGTCATAGGCGCTGCACAGCGCCAGGGTGGTGAAATAGGCCTGCGCGCCCACACCGGCCCGCGCGCGCACGTTGCTGCGGAAGATCAGGTTCAAGATCCGCACGGCGCGCAGCGCGCTCGGCTTGCGGCTCGCGGCGAGATGAACCTGCGCCGCCGCGGCCAGCGTGGTCGAGGTCGTCAGCGCCAGAACCGGGCCGATGAACGTGCCTCGTTCGAGCTGCTTGTTCATCAGCCGCAGCAATCTCGCGCCGGCCGGCGCAACGACCAGCCTGCTGTCGACGATGTCGGCGGCGCGGGTGGTCAGCGGCAGCAATTGCCGGCGCCGCGCGCTCAGGAACGCATAGAGACGGAACGCCGATGCCGTCAGCCACGTCCGCGGCGACCAGCGGCTTCGTGGCGCCTGCAAGGGCGGTGCGGCGGGCACGCTGGGAGTCGGAGGGGACGTCAGCTGCCGCTTGCCAAAGCGATGACGCAGAGAACCGAAGGGGGCGCGCTTCGTCATGGCGCGCGGTACGCTGGCGTTGCGGAGATGATCTGACGTCGCGCCCCGTGCTGGGCGAGCAGGCGCGTCAACGACATCGGCCGCGTCCGCAGCGTGATCCAGGCCAGCGCAGCCAAATGGCCCAAGCGTCCTAAGCTCAACATCAATCCAAGCACGTACGTGTCGAATGCATTGCCGTCGATCAATGCGGATACGCGCGCGGCCTTGGCCGCCGGGGGCGTATCGCCGTCCAGCACCATCCGTGCCGCGCCGAAGCGATTGCGCCGCGCGAAGACCTCCTCATACCCTTCCGGGAACAGCTTGCTCTGAGCAATCAGTGCGCCGATGTCGGCCAGCCTGGCGTTGAGCACCGCCGGATCGGTTGCCGTCGCCGTCGAATAGTTCTGGCCGTGGATGCGCCAGTAGCCGAGCGCCTCGGCGACGAAGTAGCAGCCATAGGTCAAGGCCAGCCGCCGGGCGAGAAAGGCATCGGAGAACGAGCCGAGCTTGACGTCGAACCCGCCGAGCGCCTGCAAGGCCGTGCGGCGATAGAGCGAGGTCGTGCCGGAGAAGTAGTTGTCGCCCTGCCGCAGGATTCGGCGGACGTCCGCGGGCGCCAGCATCGCCGATGACGACGCGGGCAGCATCATCGGCCGCAGCATCCGTCTTGCGGACGGCCCCTGAGGGCCGATGATCTCGCAGCAGGCGAAGACCAGGCCGGCTTCGGGATGGTTGGCCGCCTGCGCCATCGCCTTTTCGAGATAGGCCGGATGCAGCGCATCGTCGGCGCCGAGAAATCCGATCCATTCGGTGTCCGCGATCGCCAGCGCCTCGTTCTGGCCGCGCACGACGCCCTGGTTGGCGTCGTGGCGGATCAGCCGCCAGCTCGGCCGGTCCGCTACGAAGCGTGAAATGACCGCGATGCTGTCATCCGTCGAGCAGTCGTCGATGATGATGACGCGGTCTGGGGCTCGGGTTTGGTTCGCGATGCTGCCGAGCGACTCGGGCAGGTAGTGGGCGTGGTTGAAGTTCGGGACGACCAGCGTGACGGTCGGGGAGGCGGCGCGGGCGGTCGTCGTGGTCATGGTTCAGCGAGCTTCCTGCCGCATGCTGTCGAGCCCGGCCGCTCAAACCTTGGGCAGCTCTTTGAGAACGTCGTCCAGGGCGCCGAAGGCCCGCACGCGGCCGCCATCGAGATAGAGCCCGAGATTGCAGGTGTCGCGCAGCAGGCCATGATCATGGGTGGCGAGCACGACGATTCCCGAGCGCATCGTGATGTCCTGCAGCCGGCCGTGGGTCTTCTTGCGGAACTGCGCGTCACCGACCGCGATCCACTCGTCCATCAGGATGATGTCGCCGTGAATCGAGGCTGCGATCGAGAACACCAGACGCAGCAGCATGCCTGAGGAATAGGTCCGGATCGGCAGCTCCAGATAGTCGCCGAGCTCGGCGAATTCGGCGATCTCCGGCACGCGCTGCTCGATCTCCTCGGGCGAGAGCCCCAGGATCAGGCCGCGAGTCCTGATGTTCTCATACCCCGACGCCTCTTCGTCCATGCCGAGACCGATGTCGAACATCGGAACGTTCCGTCCGACGACCCGCAACGAGCCGCGCGTGGGCTCGTAGATGCCGGCGAGCACGCGGATCAGCGTGGTCTTGCCGGCGCCGTTGTGGCCGATCAGGCCGAGCCGGTCGCCCTGCTTCAGGGTGAAGCTGATGTCGTCGAGCGCCTGGACGAACTGGAACGAGCCGTCGCTCTTCGAGACCCGGCCGCCGACGCGTGAGGCCGCCTTGATGGCCAGATGCCGGAATGATCGTGCGTTCGGCGGCGCGACCGGAAATTCGATACCGATTTGCTTGGCTTCAATGAGAGTCATTCGAGGCGGATCCAGAGCTCCCGGCCATGATATCAGGCCCAATACACGACGCGCGACCGATAGCGCGTGTAGATATAGATCATGGCGGCGGTCAGGACCGCGACCGATCCAATGGCACCGGCCCAGGTCGCAAGGCCGGGAACGTCGCCCATCAGCGGACCGCGCGTGACCGCCAACAGATAGGCGATCGGATTGAGCGTGACGATGAACTCGCCGCCGCGGATGCTCGACGGTTCCCAGATGATCGGAGAGACGAAGAACAAGAGCTGCAGCACCGCCGCCATGACCGGCGGCACGTCGCGATAGCGCACGCAGATCATTGAGACGATCACCGAGGCGCTGACGACGAAGACGTAGACGATCATCAGGCCGAGGATGGCCAGGACCATTCCGAATCCGATCGACCATGGATAGACGAGCCAGATGAACGGGATCACCGCGATGTTGTGCAGGAAGATGATCAGATTGCGCTGAACCATGCGCATGACATGGATCAGAATCGGCATGTCGACGGCCTTGATCATGCCGCCTGCATTGATCATCGTGTAACAGGCTTCGCTGAGCGAGGACGAGATGAAGCTCCAGATGGTCATGCTGACCATGAAGTGGGGCAGGTAGGTCTTCATGTCGGCGCCGAGGAAGCGGCCGGCCACCGTGCCCATGATCAGGGCGGTGATCGCATTGGTGGCCGTGATCCACCACGGGCCCAGCATGGTACGGCGGTATTTCGATCGGATGTCACCGGCAGCGAGCGCGCGCCAGGTGACGTGACGGGTGATGAAAGGTGCGATGTCCTCGCGGCAGCGCGCCCAGGAGATGCGACGCCGATCCGCAACCACGAACCGCTCGACCTGTCCATCGGTCAGGGTGGTCATCCTTGTACCTCGCGTGAGCCGTAAGTATTTGTCTTACCAGCCGAATGCGGTTGGACCCCCGCCACGCCGGCGGCCAATCGCCGGGGCTTGCTGGACCATGTTACGAGGGCACTGTCAACCGGTCAGCTCAGGCCGCCGCCGCGGCTCAGATCGCGACCGAGCCCGCGGCGCCGACGATCCGCGGCTCCGGCAGCGGCACCAGGAATCGGCCGCCTGCGTCCAGGTAGGCCTGGTTGCGCTTCAGGATCGGGTCCGCATAGATCCAGGCGAGGATGACGACGATGTCGGGCTTTCGCGTCGCGAGCTCGCTGGAGGGCAGCACCGGGATGTGGGCGCCCGGGCTGAAGCGGCCGTGCTTGAGCTGGTTGTCGTCGACGATGAACTTGATCCGGCTTTCCAGCTCGAAATGGTAGAGCAGGGTGGTGGTGGTGGTCGAGGCGCCGTAGGCCGCGACCAGCTTGCCCGCGGCGATGGCCTCGTCGAGGGTGGCGAGCACCCGGCGCTTGCAGTTTTCGATGGCGACGAACCAGTCCCGGTAGATCTGCGGCTTGGTGACGCCGCGCCGCTCCTCCTCGGCGATCAGTTTCGACAGCTCCGCCGAGCGCGGCCGCTTGCCGGTCGATTTCGGCTGCGCAAAGGCCCGGATCGAGCCGCCCTTGGTGCCTGTCCTCTCGACATGGAACAGCGTCATGTCGTGCCGGTTCAGGAAGGTCTCGAGCGGGATCAGCGCGTGATGCGAGACGTGCTCGTGGTAGATGGTGTCGAACACCATGTTGTCGATCATGTCGACGATGTAGGAGACCTCGAAAACGAAGGCGCCGTCGTCGGCGAGCAGGAGGCGGATGCCCTTCACGACGTCGGACATGTTGTCGATATGCGCAAACACGTTGTTGGCGCAGAACAGCTTGGCTTCGCCCTGCTCCGACTTGATGCGGGCCGCCAGCGCGCTGGTGAAGAAATCCGGGATCGTCGGCACGCCTTCCTTGGTGGCGGTCGCCGCGATGTCGCGGGCGGGGTCGATGCCCTGCACGCGCATGCCCTCGTTCTTGAACGCCTTGAGCAGCGAGCCGTCATTGCTGCCCATCTCGGCGACCAGGCTGCCCTTGGGGATGGCGAGCGAGGACACCACCGATTGCGCATAGCGCTTGAAGTGCTCGACGAGGCCGAGCGAGACCGAGGTGCGGTAGGTGTAGTCGCGAAACAGGATGTCGGGATCGACGACGTCGAGATTCTGCAGATGCCCGCAGTCGAGGCAGAGATAGCAGTCGAGCGGGTAGAGGTCCTGCGGCTCGCTCAGCCGGTCCGCCGTCACGAACGCGTCGCCGATCGCGGACGGCCTGATCGGCAGCACGTGATCGAGCGAGGTCGAGCCGCACAGGCGGCAATCGGTCTTGTGCTTGACGTGCTGCATGAGGTGTCGATCCTGGGTTGGCGATCCCGCAGGCGGGATGGTCGGCCGGAGAGGAGTTTGCGGCGGGTTTTACAGGCCCGCGAAGCTCTTGGCGACCTCTTCTTGCCAGACTGTGGACACTCCGCCATCCAGGAATAGGCTCTGCCCATTGATGAACGAAGCGCGCGGGCTGCAGAGGAAGTCGAGGGCGTCGGCGCATTCTTCGGCCGTCCCGAGCCGGCCCAGCGGGACCAGCTTCCGGTAGGTCTCCATCAGCTTCTCGTTCTGCTCATAGAAGACGCGCGATTCGCGCTTCAGATAGGTCAGCGGCATGATCGCGTTCACGCGGATGCCGCGCCGGCCGAGCGTCGCGGCGTAATGCCGGACCATCGCATTGAGGCCGCCCTTCACGACGTGGTAGCCGACCGGCTGCGAACTGCCGACGAATTCGGCATAGACCGAGCTGACCACGCCGATGGCGCGGTCGCCATCATCAGCGAAATGGCCGGAAAAGCCCTCGATCAGGTCGCGCGAGGCGGTCAGGCCGACCTGGATTTCCCCGGCCCAGGGATCGCCCTGGCCGCGAAAGCGTTGGCTCAGGACGAGGTAGCGGACCGGGCCGCTGGCCTCGGCGATCTCACCCCAGAGCCCGGCAAAGCTCTCGCTGCGCTCGAGATCGGCGGAAAAATGCTTCAAGCCGGGCTGATCGGGAAAATCGGCCGGGCGCTGCCGCGACACGACGCTGACGGCGCAACCGCGCGCCAGGAAGCGTTCGACGACCACGCGGCCGAGGCCGCGGGTGCCGCCGACCACGACGGCATGGCTGGTCATGCGGCGGCGTCCTGCCGTGCGGCGACACGCCGGACGAGATCGGCCTGATAGGCCTCGGCCCCGGCGGTGTCGCTGTCCTCCGGCGCGAAGTCGGCGAACACGCTGGCGCCGGGGCGGAACGGGCCGTTGGTGATCTCGTGCACGATCAGCAGGTCGCTGCGGATGATCAACGTATGGAAGAACGCGTTCGACATCCGGTAGTAGAACGGCCGCGCTCCGCCCGGCGGCCCCAATTCGACCACGCGCTCGATCCGGCCGTCGTCGTCGAACACCACGATATCGACCTCGCCCTCGATGATGTGGAACGCTTCGCTCTTGCCCGGGTGCTTGTGCGGCCGGATGTAGGAGCTGGAATCGATCGCGATGATCATTTCATGCAGGGTGTCATCGCCGTCCGGATGGGCGTTGATCCGGGCCCGCCGCTTCGGGCTGGCCTTCACCGCGGCCTTCAGGGTGCTGATCTCGGATTGCCCGACCGCCGCAATCGGGCCCTCGGCGAGGAACACCTCGGGGGATTTCTGGACGAGCGTCATGCGTGATCCCTCATGATCGAATTGTCGAGCGCGGCGTAGATCGAGCGGAATTCCACGCCCCTGGCGGCAAGCGGAGCAAGCTTTTCACGCACCTTGCCCTCGATATGGGGGGCCACGGCGAACAGGCACAGCCTGATCCGTTCGTCATCCAGCAATCGTTGCGAGCCTACCACAGGCGTATGGAGGCCGGGGGGGAAAAAGCCCGCCTTGTCGGCGTCATCGTCGACGGCCACCGCGATCAGGTCGGCCAGGCCGAAGGCGTTGACGAACATGATGGCGTGATGGCCGATGCCGAACAGCGCGATCCGGTCGCGGTCGGGACCGGCCAGGGCCATCAGCTTGCTGCGCAGTTGCGCGCGGGTGGCGGCGAAATTGTCACGATAGGCCTGGAACAGGCTGGAAGGTCCGCGAGGCGCGACCGGCGGGGCGGGACTATCGGCCGGGGTGAGGACGGCGACCAGGGCATCTTCCAGGGCGCCCGGATAGCGAAGCAGGGCCAGAACGCGATAGCCGCTCACCTCAGCCAGACGCCGCAGCGTGTCCTCGACGAAGTAGCAGCTGTGCTCCTCCCACAGGAAGCAGTAGTCGCGCGCCGCGAGGAACTTGCTGCTGTCGGGGACCTCGATCAGCAGCAGGCCATCGGGATTTAGCAGAACCTTGAGTGCTTGCAGCGCCTGCACCGGCTCCGGCGTGTGCTCGAGGATGTAGCGGCACGATACAATGTCGAAAGTGCCAAGCTGCGTCGCTTCTGCAGCCAGCCGTTCGGCACGGAGGGTGGCCTGCCAGGTTTCCAGATAGGGATAGCGCCCCGCCGCGCCGTCGGCACCGAGCGCAAG